>NZ_DASVWK010001120.1:0-9303 GCF_036389735.1 Archangium sp.
CCACCGCCATCCGCACCCCCACCGCCAGCAGCAACAGACCGAAGAGGGGCCGCTGCCACGCGTCCGGCACCCCGCGCGCGAGCAGCTCCGTCAAGGCGAACGGCTCCTCCACCCCCGCGTGCCAGCCCACCACGCCCACCAGCACCGTGGCCACCAGCAGCGGCAGTGTGCCGGCGATCATGTAGGTCCGGAAGGTGCGCAGCGTTCGCGCCTCCGGCAGTGCCCGCGCGTCGCGGGAGACGAGCACGCTCGGCGGCACCAGCGTGGCGAGGAAGAAGGCGAGCATCAGCGCCAGGTCCTGCGCGCAGAAGAAGCCCAGCGTCGCGCTCTCGGTGAGCAGCAGCACGACGAGCGTGCTCCGGTCCAGTGACTGGTGGGGACCGGCCGCCACCAGTGCCAGGGTGAGCAGCGCGGTGAGCGTCAGCGCCAGCACGCTCGCTCCGTCCACGCCCATCCGGTAGACCATGCCGAGCAGCGGCACCCGGAACCACGCCTCCAGCAGCTGCGGCCCCGGCTGCCCGTCGCGGAAGAGAAGCACCACCCCGGCAGTCAGGGCCAGGGTGGATACCGCCACGCCCGTGGCCACCTGACGGGCCCGCGCGGGTTGCCGCACCCACCGCAGCGCCACCGCGCCCAGCGCCGGCAGCGCCACCAGCAACGAGAGAAGAGGAAGGGACGTCTGCATCACATGACTCCTGTCGACTGGCCGCCCGACGACTGCTTCGCGGGCGTCATCTCGGGCTGCTGCTCGGGATGGCCCTGCTCCTGGCGCGGCATCCAGCCGCTCAGTGCACCCACCCAGCGCCGCTCCGCCTTGTCAATCCACTGGCCCAGCCGCAGCAGGGGACCCAGCACCCACCGCTCGTGCATGACCTCCAGCGCGAAGCGCTCCAGGGCCAGGCGGTAGAAGCGCCGCAGCAGCCCCGCGGACAGCACCCGGTGCGCCACCGCGACGGTGGGAGGCTGTGCCGCGCGCAGGGCCGCGCGTCGCGCCTGCGCCTCGCGCAGGGCCGAAGGAGCCCGCAGGAGTTGCAGGCACCTCAGGCAGGCGTGCGCCACCAGGTGCACCAGCGCCAGCTTGTACAGCCCCAGACCCACCTCGGCGAACAGCAGGCCCACCTGGGTGAGAACGCCATAGGCCAGCGAGCTCTTCACGTCCGTCTGCACGCGCCACACCAGCGTGGCGTGCATGGCCGTCAACAGGCCCACCGCCACCAGGGCCCCGCGCGCCAGGGGTGCACGCTCCAGCAACGGCGCCACGCGCAGCAGCAGATACACGCCCGCGTGCACCGAGAGTGCTCCGTAGAAGAGGGCGCTGGAGGGCGTGGGCCCCTCCATCGCGCGAGGCAACCAGCTGCTGAAGGGCAGCTGCGCCGACTTGCCCATGGCCCCCAGCATCAGGCAGAGCGCCAGCACCGTGGCCGGCACCACTCCCAGCGCCACCGCCTCGCCCGGCCAGGCTCGCTCCCCGAGGGCCTCCGCCCACTCGGCCGTGCCCGTGAAGTGGTGCAGCAGCACCACGCCCACCAGCAGGCCCATGTCGCACAGCCGGTAGATGGTGAAGGCCCTCAGCCCCGAGCGCACCGGCGTCGCCCGCTCGTGGAAGAAGCCGATGAGCAGCACCGACGTGAGGCCCACCAGCTCCCAGCCCACGAAGAGCAGGTCGATGCTGCCGCTCTCCACCAGCACCAGCATTCCCAGGGTGAACAGGCACAGCAGCAGGAAGAACCGCGCGAAGCCCGGCTCGCGGTGCAGGTAGTTCACCGAGAACCGGCCGATGAGCAGGGTGATGGCGCTGGTGAGCACCATCATCGTCGCCGACAGCCGGTCGATCAGCAGCGAGACCCGGAAGGTGTAGTCCCCGGCGGAGAACCACCGGCCCACCTCCACCTCCAGCACGTCCCGGTGGTGCAGCACCAGGCTGGCCGCGGTCATCACCGAGCAGCCCAGCGACAGCCAGAGCGCTCCCAGCACCCAACGCACCATCGTGCGCTCGCTCGGCGCGCGGTGGACGAGCATCACGCCTCCCAGCACCACGAAGGCCAACAAGGGCCAGAGCGGCACGGCCGCCGCGATCCACCCGGGTTCGAGTTCAGTGAGCCGCATGGACGGATTCTCCGGAAGGTGAGAGGACGCGGCGCGCGGTGGGCGGGCCCGCCAGGGTCTTGTCGATCAGCGCCGGAGGCAGGAAGTCCCGGTGTCCGCGGTACCACTCGGGCGAGGAGGCCACCACGGGCAGGGGCGCGCTCGGCGGAGTGAGGGGCTGGAAGCCCCGGGGGGTGAAGCGCTGCTGCTCGCCCGTTTTCGGGTCCACGCTCACCAACTGCACCCACTCATTGCCGATGAGTTCGCGCAGCATCGGCTGGCGCGCGTAGATGGCCGACAGCAGCGCCACGCTCGCCTCCACGACGATGAGCAGGCGCACCGGCTCGTGGATTTCGATCATCTGTCGCGGCAGCCCGGTGCGCAGGTCACTCTCCACCCCGTCCATCACCCCGAGCAGGCCGGTGAGGTTGTGGGGCAGCTTCGTGCCGCAGCCGTAGCGGTCGTTGTCGACGCAGGAGAAGTAGTACTCCAGGTTGATGCCCGCGCCCACCGGGCCCACCGCGAGCAGGATGCGCTCGAGGATGGTGCCATGGGCGTCATCGCGGGTCGGGTCGTACGAGACGAGGAAGGCGCGCCGGTCCAGGAACAGGCCCCGGGTGAGGGCGCGGCGGCCCACGACGCACGAGGCGTTGGTGACATGGCCGAGCTCGGGGCGGGCCTGGCTGAGGTCCGCCGCGCGGCCCTCCACGTGCCGCAGCGCGGCGGCGGGGGAGAGGCTGAGCGGCGCGGACTCGAAGCGCCGGCAGCGCTCGTGCGCGGAGAGGGTGCGGGCGGTGTCCAGGGCCCCACGCAGCGCCGCGAGCTCGCCGTTGAGCGCCGCGGGTACGTGCTCGGTGTCGTAGAGCGCCACCTCGTCGTTGGTGGTGTTGTGCTGGCCACCGATGAACCAGGTGGACTCGGGGATGTGGATGCCGCGCTCGCGCAGCTTCGCCCGCACCTCGGGCCGGTTGGCCATCTCCGCGAAGAGGCGCGCGTTGGGGCCACCGTGGCGACCGCCGCAGGCCCCGCAGTCATAGGCGGACTGGTGCGGGTTGTTGACGCTCACCGCGCCGTGCCCCAGCAGCACCACCAGCGGGGCGAAGCCGTCCACCAGCCCGACGTTCTCCAGCGTGGCGGCCACCCGCGCCGCCTTCTCGGCGATGGTGAAGCCCCGGGCCTTCTCGCTGACGAGGACCGTCGTGGCCACCTCCTGCTCACGCAGGCTCGCCAGCCGTGTGCGTGGCGCCGGCAGCATCCTCGCGGAGAGCGCCCGGCGAATCCGGTCCACCCGGCGGGGGAAGAAGATGTGCAGGGGCAGCAGCAGCGCGGAGAGCAGGCCCAGCAGCGGCATCAGCAGCCAGCCGAACTCCAACGCGTGCGAGCTGTTGTGCAGCCAATGGTCGAAGCGGGCCCACAGGGCACGCAGGCGCGCGCGGTCCTCGGCCCGCTGTCCGTGCTCCGGGTGGGGGTGCTCCTCCACCACGTGCGCGGGGGTGACGACCACGGGGCATAGCGCGGCGGGCCTGGCGTCGTCCAGGCCATGGTAGTCGATGGCCACGCCGAAGAAGCCCGCCACGCCGAACGTCTCGTGTCGCGGGTCGAGCTCCTCGAGGTGCCGGCGGATGGCCTCCTCGCGGTCATCAATGCAGAACATCACCTGGAAGCGCGCGGCCTTCACCGTGCGCGCCGACTCCGGGCGGAGCCGGTTCTGGGCGACGCCCTGGACGATCTCCATCCGGTAGTGGTGCTCGTAGGCTTCCTGCCACACGCGGCGGCGGGCGTTCTCGTCGAAGCGCTCCAGCCACGCGAGCAGCGCCTGGCGCCGGTCCAGCGGGAAGTCGGCGAGCTCCAGCGCGGAGAGCCCCGCGAGCTGTAGGAGCTGGAAGAGGCGCCAGCTGCCTTCCTCCGCCGGGCGCTCCAGGGCCGGAGGCTGGTGGGCGGCCGCGCGCCGCGCCTGCTCCCTCAGTCCGGACAGGGGGCCCCGGTAGTCCAGCCGACGCCGGGCCACCGCGCGCAGGGCGTAGCGCTCCAGCGTGAGGCGCACGGCGAGGAAGTCCATGAGCCGCGCGGGAGGCGCCCCGACAGGACGATCCGCGGGGTTGTGCTCCAGCCGATGCATCATGCCGGCCCACCCGGGCAGGGCGAGCAGCACGCGGGTGACATAGGGCTCCCACTGGGCCTCGGGGACGCCGAGCTCATCGAGCGCGGCGAGCACCACGTCTCGAGCGGAGCGCCCGGCGTGCTCGGTCTGGCTCAGCTCTTCCTTCAGCCCCTCGAGCCAGTCGGGCAGCAGGCCGAGGCCGGTGCGCTTCATCACGGACCAGGCGGCGTACAGTCCGTGCTCCCGGTCCGGCATGTTCCAGTGCGACACGCCCTCGTCCAGGAAGGCCGAGCAGGCACGGATGAGCTGCGGGTTGACGAGGTCGTTCACGTCCTCCCCGGTCGCCGCGCGCAGCTCCTCGCGGTGGGTGCGCTCCTGGCCCGGCTCCAGCTTCTCCTCGGCCCCGGTCTTCGCCGGCATCAGCGGGGTGCGGCAGGCGGCCCAGAGGGCACTGACCGCGAAGGACTCGGGCTGCCGCTCCAGACGCTCTCGCAGCGAGCCCAGGCCCCCGCTTCCCCCGAAGGCGGTCGCGAGGGCGTCCACGGCGAGTGTCGCCTCCGCCTCCAGCCAGCCCTCCACGGTGAGCGCTGTCGTCCCTCCAAGCTGGCGCTTCACCTGCTGGACATAGGTGGCGGCGAGCGTGTCGGGGATTCCCAGCTCGCGCAGCGCGGCCTCGGGAGACATGGCCCGGCGGGGCTCGGCGGCGGCGGCGCGGATGGACACCCCCAGCGAGGGCTCCAGCAAGGCCACCGCCAGGTCCGTCATCGTCCAGTCTTGCCCCACCCGGTCCATCCACCCGCGCAGTCCCTCGGTGGAGCGCTTCAGCAGGCGCTGGCGCGCCGCCTCCGGCACGTCGGGCCGGAAGCGGTACGAGGCGGACAGCTCCGCCAGACGCCAGCGCAGGGAGGCGGCCGTCTCCTCCGGCAGCGGGTGGAGCAGGGCCAGCAGCTCCAGCTCCAGGCGCGAGAGCTGTACCGGCGCCATGTCCCCCTGCATCCCCCCCGCGTCCCGCTCGGCCAGGGCCGCCTTCAGGTCCTCGTCGGTGATGCGACCGCGCCGGTACAGCTCGCGGTAGCGCGACTCGGGAAGGTAGGCCTCGGTCTCGAACGTGGCGCTCGCGGTGGTCAGCGCCTCATGGAAGGGCAGGTGCTGGAAGGCGTGCAGCGTGTTGTGGTGGACGAACACGCCGATGGGACCCTGCGCTGGCAGCAGGTGGCCGGCGTGTGCCACGACAGCGTTCAGCCGCTGCCCGCGGTCCGCCGCGGGCGTGGGGGGGGAGTGGTTCATGGAGTGTGTCCGGAGAACGTGTTCAGGAAGAAAGTCCCACGGGGCTGGCGGGCCCCTTCTTGCGGGCGGACAGCGGGTGCGTGGAGAAGCTGCGGTGCTGCTCCAGCCCGCGGATGTGCAGGTGGCGACCCTGGCGGGAGAACTCGTCCTCCAGCTCGTGCAACCGCTCCATCACCGTATGGTCCACCAGCTTCGCGTCCGTCAGGTCCACTTCGATGTACTGGGCCTGGGAGTGGCTCGCCAGCCGCTTCTTGAGCTTGAGGAAGTTGGTGAAGACGGCCGCGTTCCGCACGTGCAGCACGACCCGGCCCTCCCCCGTGTTGCGCTCCTCGATCTCCGGCCGGAAGAGTCCCGTCAGCGACGCGCCGTTGAGCAGGTGCACCACCATCTTCAGGACGATGCCCGCGGCCACGCCCACCAGCAGGTCCGTGGCCAACGTCAGGACCAGCGTGAAGGCGAAGATGGCGAGCTGCTCGGCGCCGATGCGGAACGTCTTCACGAACTCGCTCGGCGAGGCCAGCCGCACGCCCGTGAAGACGAGCATGGCGGCCAGGGCGGCCAGCGGAATCCGGTGGATGAGCATGGGCGCGAACGCCACGAACAGCAGCAGGAACAGGCCGTGGAAGAAGTTGGACAGCCGGCTCTTGGCCCCATAGCCGATGTTGGCCGAGCTGCGGACGATCTCCGAGATCATCGGCAGGCCGCCCAACAGGCCCGCGAGCAGGTTGCCCGTGCCGGTGGCGAGCAGATCCTTGTCCAGGTCCGAGCGGCGCTTCTGGGGATCCAACATGTCCACCGCCTTGGCGCTCAGCAGCGATTCGATGCTGCCCACCAGCGCGAACATGGCGATGTACTTGAGCGACACCGCCGAGAAGACGGCGGAGAAGTCCGGGAAGGTGATGGCCGACAGCAGGTTGCCCGGCAGGTTCACCAGGAACCTGGGGCCCACCGGGAAGACACCGTGAGCGAAGGTGAAGGTGTGCTCGTGCTCCAGGTCGAAGGCGATGCCCATGGGGACGGCGAAGAGCAGCACCAGCAGGGGCGCCGGCACGCGCTTGAGGAACGTCACCCGCCTGGCGAGCACCGCGTGGCCAAAGAGGAGGATGAGGCTGACGACGCCGATGAAGGCGATCTCCGGATTCAGGTTGGCCACGCTGCGTGGCACCTCGGCCAGCAGGGCGAAGGGCTCCTTGGCCTTGGGCGCCACACCCAGCAGCGTGTGCAACTGCTTCGAGCAGATGATGACGCCGATGGCCGCGAGCATTCCGTGCACCACCGAGGACGGGAAGAAGTCCCCCAGCTTCCCGGTGCGCAGCAGCGCGAAGAGGATCTGCAGCACCGCCGCCACGACGATGGTCGCCAGCGCCCGACGGTAGCCGAGCTGCCCATCTCCCTCTCCCAGATCCGTCACCGCGCCCAGCGCGATGACGATGAGACCCGCGGCGGGTCCCTTGATGGTCAGCCGCGCGCTGCCCAGCCAGGAGGAAATCAGGCCTCCGACCACCGCCGTGAGGATGCCGGACACGGGAGGAAAGCCGCTCGCCATGGCGATGCCCAGACACAGGGGCAGGGCGATGAGGAAGACGAGGAAGCCGGAGACGATGTCGCTCTTCCAACTACGGCCGTCCGCGGGCTCGGGGGAACTGGCGGCAACGGGCGGGAGCTTCTGCTGCATGGGCTGAACCTCCTGAATTCGTGCAGGCCGGTGGCTCCACGGAGGCCACACCTGTTGTTCAGGGGTAAAGCAGGGCCCGTGCCAGCCCCGTTGAGAGGGCAATCCTCCGCGAGCGCACGGGGCATTGCGCCCCGTGGGGGCATTCCGCCCCCTTGAACCAGGGCGGGACGATGCTGAAGTGGTAGGGCCTTCGGGTCCCGGGAACATTCCAGCGGGAACGCGCCCCCTGCTTGTCCGCCAGGACCTGCTCCAGCGCCTGCCGCTGCTTCGCTCTCCAGGCGTGCGCCCTACCTGGGCGCGGACGGGGCATTTCGCCTCGTGGGGCATTCCGCCCCGCGCCAGCGGACATCTCGCCCCGAGGAGGTGCCCGCTGGCACGAGCCCTGCTTCTGGCTCTGGTCCGCCTCCTTCCTGCCGTGCCCCTGTCCCAGTCACCCCTCCAACCCCCTCTGAAAATGGACCAGGGCGGGACGGAGTGTTCTGGAAGAATGTATGAAGCTTGCCCGGAAGCTCATCTTCGCCCTGGTGCTGCTCGCCTTCGCGGTCATCGCGGGACTGGAGACGGTGGAGGCACGGCGGGAGCTGTCCCGCGCCGCGCAGGACATGCGGCATGATCATCGCCTGCTCGGCCACACGCTGGGGGGCTCTTTCGTCCGGGCCTGGGAGCTGGAGGGCGAGGAGCAGGCGCTGACGCTGCTGGCGCAGGCCAACCGCTTCCAGGAACAGGTGCGGTTGAGCTGGCTCTGGCTGGACTCGGCGGAGGCGGCGGGCCTGTCGCCCGAGCAGCGGGCGATCCTGCTCGCGGGGAAGGATCTCTCCTTCGTGGATGACCGGCGGGTGCCGGGCCTGCTGCGCTCCTTCACCCCGGTGGAGATCGGCCCGAGGCGGGGCACCATCGAGATCACCGAGCCCCTCACGGAGCAGCGCCTGCACGTGCGCCAGACGGTGGTGGGCACCGCGGTGGCCATCGGCGCTCTGACCCTGACCTTCCTGCTGGTGGCCATGGCCATGGGGCAACGACTGGTGGGCCGCCCGGTGAATCAGCTCGTGGGACTGGCACGGCGCATCGGCCAGGGTGACCTGGAGGCGCGGGTGTACCTCCCGCAGAAGGACGAGCTGGCCACCCTGGCCGACGCGATGAACCAGATGGCCGGAGCGCTGGCGAGCGCACGCGCGCAGGTGGCCCAGGAGACGGCGGCGCGCCTGGCCACGCTCGAGCACCTGCGGCACGCGGACCGTCTGAGCACGGTGGGCAAGCTCGCCTCCGGCGTGGCGCACGAGCTGGGTACCCCGCTCAACGTGGTGCTCGGCCGAGCGAAGATGATCTCCTCCGGCGAGGCCGAGGGAGACGAGACGCGGGAGTGCGCCCGCATCATCGGCGAGCAGGCCCAGCACATGACGGACATCATCCGCTATCTGCTGGACTTCGCCCGTCGGCGCGCACCCCAGCGGGCCCCGGAGAATCTGGTCGAGCTGGTGGAGCGGACGCTCCAGTTGCTCCAGCCCATGGCGGCGCGGCGCGACATCGTCCTGGCCTGCGAGGCGTCGGGTCCGTTGAATCTGGAGGTTGACGCCGGGAAGATCCGGCATGCGCTCACCAACCTGGTGGTCAATGGCCTCCAGGCGATGAAGCGCCCGGGCACACTGCGGGTGAGGCTGGGGCGGGCGCGGGCCCTCCCGCCGACGGAGTTCGGCGGTCCGGAGGCGGAGTGGGTGAGGATGGACGTGATGGACGAGGGCGAGGGCATTTCCCCGGAATTGCTCCCCCGGGTCTTCGAGCCCTTCTTCACCACCAAGGATGTAGGCGAGGGAACGGGCCTCGGGCTGTCCGTCTCCTATGGGCTCATCAGGGACCATGGAGGATGGATATCCGCGAGCAGCGAGCCCGGGCGGGGGAGCTGCTTCTCCATCTTCCTTCCACCCGAGGGTAGGGACGCACAGGAGGCCGAGACATGAGCGCGACGAAGGGGCGCATCCTGGTCGTCGAGGACGAGCGCGAGATGCGTGCGCTGCTGGAGAAGGGCCTGACCCGCCGGGGCTTCGTCCCCACGGTGCGAGGGCGCGCCGATGAGGCCTTCCCCCTGCTGGAGACGGAGGACTTCGACACCGTCCTCACGGACCTGCGAATGCCGGGCATGGACGGTCTGGCGCTGTGC
>NZ_DASVWK010001121.1:0-10674 GCF_036389735.1 Archangium sp.
TCGCGGATGGCGAGCGCGCGCTGGAGCAGGGGCTCGGCCCGCTCGTACAACCCCTGGGTCCTATAGTGGAGGGCAAGGCTGTTGAGCGAGGTGGCGACGACGGGGTGGCTCTTGCCGAGGGCCGCCTCGCGGATGGCGAGCGCGCGCTGGAGCATTGGCTCGACCCCGCCGAACAACCCCTGGGCTTGAGAGAGGAGGGCGAGGTTGTTGAGGGAGGTGGCGACGTCGGGGTGGCTCTTGCCGAGGGTGGCCTCGCGGATGGCGAGGGCGCGCTGGAGCAGCGGCTCGGCCCGGCGGTACAACCCCCGCTCCAGACAGAGGACGGCGAGGTTGTTGAGGGAGCTGGCGACGAGCGGGTGGTTGGGACCGACAGCCGCTTCGTGGAGGGTGAGGGCGTGTTGGAAGAGGGGCTCGGCCCGGCCGTACAACCCCTGGGCCTTGTAGAGGATGGCGAGGTTGTCGAACGTCTGGGCGACGAGGGAGTGGTTGGGGCCGAGGGCCTCCTCCCGGATGGCGAGCGCGCGCTGGTGGAGGGGCTCGGCCCGGCCGTACAACCCCTGGTTCACATAGAGGACGGCGAGGTTGTTGAGCAGGTCGGCGACTTCGGGGTGGTTGGGGCCGAGGGCCGCCTCCCGAATGTAGAGCGCGCGTTGGAGCAGGGAGTCGGCCTGGTCGTACAACCCCTGGGCCCTATAGAGGAGGGCGAGGTTGTTGAGCGCATGGGCGACTTCGGGGTGGTTGGGACCGAGAGCCCTCTCCTGGATGGCGAGCACGCGCTGAAACAGTGGCTCGGCACGGGCCGGCTCCCCTTGCCGTTGATACAGCTCGCCCACCAGGTTCAGCTCGTTGACGAGTCCGGAATCGCCGCCCGCGTCAAACGGCGCATCCGGCTGCTTCTCGCCAGCCCCCGCTCTTGCCGCACCACAAAGGACCACCACCAGCATCCAGCCGAAGACCTGACGCATCGCTTCCGTCACTCTCGTGGGAGCGAGCAGAGCCCCCTGAATGAGCGGAGCCGCCAAGGTCGGAAATGATGCAGAAAATCCGCGAGGGGCCGTCAGTCCCCCACGGCGGTGCCCCTCACCACAGCATGTCCTGGTCCTCGGTGACGCCGGGCACCCCGGACAGCGTGTACGTCTGACCGTCCACGCGCACCGTGCCCTCGAAGAGGCCGAGCGGCTGGGCGAAGTGGCTCACCACCACCTTGAAGTCGTGGTCCTCCCGGTGGACGTAGAGGGGCTGGAAGCGCAGGTCCACCGCCCCGTCCTCCGTCCTCATGCGCCACGGGTTCATCAGCTCGTTGCGGTCGTACTCGAAGTGCGCCCGGCCCAGCGAGTAGAGCCGGTTGCCGAGCCACAGCGCGTTCTCGTTGATGCCGGCGCTCTCGTTGAAGCCCTCCACGAGGTTGAGGCCCACCGGCGTACCGTCCGCCAGCCGCCCCGCCAGGAAGGCCCAGCGCCACGCGGTGTGCCGCGCCAGATAGCCCTGGGTGTAGTCCGTGCCTCCCACCCCACCGTCCAGCCGGAAGCGCTTGCCTCCCGCCTCCAGGCTGCCGAAGGCCAGCATGCCGCAGCGCTTCTGCGTCACGTTGACGAAGCCGTCCCCCTCCACCGGGGCAATCACCGTGAGCGCCGGAGGCCCACCGGCCACCAGCAGGTCTCCATTCCATTGGAAGGACTGGAGGCTGCCCGTGCGCAGTCGGCTCACGTCCACCTCGAGGTGGTAGCGCTCGTCCTCCTCGCCGCGCCTGGCCGTGAGCCTGCCGCCCAGGGTGCGGAACGAGGCCATCAGTCCCGCTCCGGGCTTGTCGCTCACCTCGGCCAGCGGGCCGGGCGCGCCCAGGAAGCTCACGTCGCACAGGGGCCGCTGCTCCTTGAGATCCAACGCCACGGCGAAGGCGTTGGCCGAGTAGCCCACGTCCACCACCGCGAAGAGCGCCATCACCTCGGGCGTCGCCGCCAGGGTGTAGTGCCAGCGCTTGCGTTTGAGCAGCCGGGCCGGGGCCGCCGCGGGGGCCCACCTGCCCTTCAACCTGGAAAGGTCCACCTCGGGCAGCTCGCCCTGGTAGGTGCCGAAACGGGGTTCACCCGACGCCGTGGCCACGGAGGCCGGCGCGGGAAGGAGACTCAGTTCTCTCTCCGGGGTCATTTCAATATTCAAGGTGGGGCATGTCCTTCCCACATGCCACCCGGCCCCCGGGGACGACGGATCACTCGCTTACAGAACGTCGCCACCAATGTACGCGGGTCAACCTCTCACCTGCTCAAGAGCGACCGAAGACGATGCGCTCGTCGCCCAGCATGCGCGCCGTCACCGCCAGCGGCACCACGGTGAACACCACGCAGCTCACCGTGCCCAGCACGAAGGGCAGCACGCCCAGGGGCTCTCCGCGCATCAGCTCGGACACCAGGAGTTCCTGGCCCAGCACCGGCACGCCGTACATCCACGTCTTGCTCTGGATGGGGGACAGCGCCAGCACCATGCCGGGAACCATGGGCAGCATCATCAGGAGCTGCAGGTACGTCTGCGCCTCCTTGTACGAGCGCGCGAAGGTGGCCACCAACATCTGCACCGCCGAGGCCAGCAGCGCCAGCGGCAGCACGGCCACCATCATGCCCACCGCCGTCGCCGCGTCCAGGCTCACCTTCACCCCCAGGTCCTGAAGCGGCACCCGCTTGGCCACGAGCACGAAGACGGCCGTCACGCCCACCACCATGGTGCAGGCGAACGTCGTGGTGGCCAGCCACTTGCCCACCACCAGCGTCCCGCGCTGCACGGGGTTGAGCAGCAGCGGCTCCAGCGAGCCCCGCTCGCGCTCACCCGCCATGGTGTCGATGGCCACGTTCAACCCGCCCATGAAGCAGGCGATGACGAGGAAGAGGGGAATCATGTTGAGGATGCTCGCGGCCAGCCGCTCCGGCGTGGCCAGGTCCACCTCCTCCACGCGCACCGGGGCGGCCAGCTCGGGTGACACCCCGCGCGCCAGCAGCCGCTGCGTGCCCAGCGTCCCCGAGTACTGGCCGAGGATGGCCTGGATGCGCCGGATGCTCGCGCGCGACTTGGTGCGCGAGTTGTCCACCACGAGCTGCACCTTCGCCGAGTGCCCCGCCGCGAAGTCCTTCCCGTAGTCCTCGGAGACGATGAGCACCGCGTCCAGCGTGCCCGCCTGGATGAGCGACTCGTAGTCGGCGGGGGCCTCGGACAGCTTCACCCCGGTGCGCTCCATGTAGGCCATGAGGCTCGGGGCATGTGCCCGGCCCACCACTGGCAGCTCCACCGGCTTGTCCTGCCGGTTCCACGAGGCCACCACCGTGAACATCACCCCGAAGACGAGCGGCCCCACCAGCGCGCCACCCACCACGCTCAAGATGGAGCGCCGGTCGCGCAGGTGGTCCGTCATCTCCTTGCGAAACACCGCCGCCAGGAGCGCCCTCACTGCATCAACCCCTGGTCACTGCCGATGACCGTCACGAACGCCTCCTCCAGGCTGTCCTTGCCCGTGCGAGCGCGCAGCTCGTCCGGGGTGCCGTCCGCCACCACGCGCCCCCGCGCCACCACCACGATGCGGTCGCACAGCGCCCCCACCTCCTGCATCACGTGGCTGGAGAACACCACGCAGTGCCCCTGCTCGCGCAGCCGGCGGATGAGCGTGCGCACCGCGCGGGTGCTCATCACGTCCAGCCCGTTGGTGGGCTCGTCCAGCAGCACGTTGCGAGGCCCGTGCACCAGCGCCCGCGCCAGCGCCACCTTCATGCGCTCGCCCTGGCTGAAGCCCTCGGTGCGCCGGTTGGCGATGTCCTTCATCTCCAGCAGCTCCACCAGCTCGTCGATGCGCTTGTCCAGGGTGGCGCCGGACAGGCCGTGCAGCTCGCCGGCGTAACGCACGTGCTCGCGGGCGGTGAGGCGCGGGTAGAGGCCGCGCGCGTCCGGCAGCACGCCGATGGACCGGCGCACCTCCAGCGGGCGCTCGGCCACCTCCAGCCCGTCGATCCTCGCGCTGCCCCGGTCCGGCCGGATGAGGGTGTAGAGCATGCGCAGCGTGGTCGTCTTGCCCGCGCCGTTGGGCCCGAGCAGTCCCGTCACCACACCATCCTCGGCGCGGAAGCTCACGTCCTCCACCGCCGTCACCGCGCCGAAGCGCTTGTGCAGGTTCGTCACTTCAATCATGGGTGCTCTCGGCGGGCCGGGCTCAAGGAACCGGGCCGGCGAAGGAGGTGAAGAAGGGCGGGCGCTTGAGGCCGTCGCCGCACTTCGGCTCCAGCCCCTCCACGCTCCCGCGCGTCACGAAGTCCGCCATGAGCGCCCGCGCGCACCCGATGACGCTCGCCCCGTGCCCTACTCCGGGCAGCGCCACGTGCAGGCTGTTCGTCAGCGTGCGCTTCGCGTCCTCGGCCCACACGGGCGGGGTCACCGGATCCAGCTCGCCCGACAGCAGCAGCACCGGCACGTCCGACTTCACCGGCTCGCGGTAGCCCGGGGGCAGCTCGCCGCGCGGCCAGAACTCGCACGGCTTGAGCATGTTGCGCACCAGCGAATCTCCCAGCCACGTGCCCTTCGACTCGCGGACGATCGCCTCCTCCGTGATGAGGGGCGCGTCCTCCGCGCACACCACCGAGAGGAACATCCCCTGGCTCATGTTGCGCTCGAAGCCTCCGCTCATGTTCTGCTGGATGGCGACGAAGGGTCTCCAGTCCCCCTGCGTGGCCCGGTCCAGCACCAGCGGCACCAGCGACGCCGCCTCGGGCATGTACAACAGGCCCCGCAACCCCGCGGTGAGGGTGCCATGGGAGATGGTGATGTCCTCGGGCACTCCCGTCAGCGGGTGCTCCAAGCGGGTGCGCGCCGGCGACTGCTCGAGCTGCGCCAGCAGCGCCGTGAAGCGGCCCCGCAGGTCCGGGTAGCGCTTCGCGCACGCCGCGTCCTGCTCGCAGTGGTTGAAGAGCAGGTCCAGGGCGCGCTCGCTGTCACGTGGCACGTAGAGCGGCAGCAGGAGGGACATGGGCGCCACGCCGTCGAGGATGACGGTGCGCACGCGCTCGGGGTGCTGGCGCAGGTACACCAGCGCGGCGCGCGTCCCGTAGGAGATGCCCCACAGGTTGAGCTTCTCGTAGCCGAGCGCCTCGCGCACCTCGTCCAGGTCGTCCATGGCGATGGGCGTGGTGTACTGGCGCGGATCCGCGTCATAGCCCGCGAGGCACTCGCGGTACTCCTGCTCCGGGTAGGTGTCGTCGAAGTACTTCGACAGCGGCGCGTCGGGCGGCACCGGGTCGCACTCCAGCGGCCGGGAGTCCCCCGTGCCCCGCTGGTCCACGAAGACCACGTCCCGGTTGCGCTGGATGCGCTCGACGAGGGGCAGGATGTGCCCGGCCACCTTCGAGGCCGCCTGTCCCGGGCCTCCCGCCAGCAGCACCAGCGGGTCCACCTCCGGCGAGGAGGCCAGCGCCGGCACCACCACCACCCGCAGCGGCACCTTGCGCCCCTGCTTCGCGGCGCGGTCCTCCCACACCTCGTAGGTGCCGCACAGCGCCTGCCGGCCCACGCCCTCCAGCCGGCACGGTTTGAGCGCCACCTTGCGCCCCGCCCCCGCGTCCGAACTCCGCGTACAGGCGCTCAGCGACAGCAAGGCGCAGAAGAAGACGGACAGCAGTCGGAAAACGCGTACCGTTCTCAAGGTGTCCAAGGAGTACCACACGGCCGGGCATGGGTTTGAATTGCCCGTTAGCATGGCCCGTCCGCTGCCAGCCACATGACCATGAACCCCAAGAACCGCTCCCTCCTCCTCCTCGCGACCCTCGGCCTCGCCCTGCTCGCCGGCCCGGGCTGTGCCTCGCTCAAGCGCATGGCCAAGAACGCCTTCCAGAAGCCCCGCCTCAGCTTCAAGACGGCGCGTCTGGCCCAGGCCTCCCTCGCCGATGCCACCGTCGACCTCGTCTACCAGGTGGACAACCCCAACCCGCTCGGCTTGAACCTCGCCTCCATCGACTACGCCTTCTTCGTCGAGGGCAAGCAGGTGGTGGCCGGCACGCCGCCCAAGGGGCTCTCCCTGCCCGCTCGCGGCAAGGCCGACCTCGTCTTCCCCGCCAACGTGAAGTTCGCGGACATCGCCCCCGTGGTGCAGACGTTCCTCAACCAGGACACCGCCCGCTACAAGGCCCAGGGCAGCATCGGCATCCAGACGCCGATCGGCGTGCTGCGCTTCCCCCTGGAGCACGAGGGCACCTTCGAGGTCCCCAAGGTTCCCCAGGTCCAGTTCGAGTCCCCCCGCATCTCCAACGTCACCCTCCAGGGCGCCACCGTCGAGTTCCCCCTCACCGTGAGGAACCGCAACAGCTTCCCCCTGCCCGTGGGCGGCATCAGCGGCGCCCTCAAGGTGGCCGGGGCCAATGTGGGCAACCTCTCCACGGGCGATCTCGGGCTGCTCGAGGGCAGCGGCTCGCGCCAGCTCACCCTCCCCCTGAAGATCAACTTCCTCAGCGCCGCCGCGGCGGCCAATGCGCTGCGCTCGGGCGGCAATGCCCAGGTGAAGCTGGAGGGCCAGCTGATCTCCGGGAGCCAGAAGGTGCCCCTGGATATCTCCCAGCTCCTGAACTTCCGGCGCTAGCAGGCCGGGCCGGTCAGCGGGCGGGCGGACGGGTGATTGAAGGTTGTCCCCCGTTACGCCCCCCGTTACGGTTGCGCGGCATTATCCTGGACCCCCCATGCGCCGCATCCTCTTCAAGTCCAAAATCCATCGCGCGACCGTCACCCAGGCAGATCTGGACTACGAGGGTTCCGTCACCATCGACCGGGACCTGCTGCACGCCGCCGACATCCTCCCCTTCGAGAAGGTGGCGGTGTGGAACGTGACGCGGGGCACCCGGCTGGAGACGTACGCGCTCGAGGGCGAGGCGGGCAGCGGCGTCATCTGCATCAACGGCGCGGCGGCCCACCTCAACAAGCCCGGGGACATCGTCATCCTGGCCACCTTCGCCGAGGTCGAGGAGCACGAGGCGAAGCAGTGGAAGCCCACCGTCGTCTTCGTGGACGCGGCCAACCGCATCGTTCCGGGGCGGACGGAGGAGATTCCGGGCCCGGCGCGCCGCAGCGCCTGATCGGAGTCGAACGCTCCCGGCGTCAATCGCTTTACCCTCCCGCGCGGGCTTGCCATGCTCGTGCGTCCGGTCCGTACGAGTGAGGGGCCAGGTGCCCCGGAGGCGAGGAAGCGATGAAGTGGACGTGGGCGTGTGGAGGGCTGCTCTGGCTGCTGGCTGGCTGTGGCACCTCCAAGGAAGCCTTCCAGCGCAACCCCAATGACGAGGATGCGCTCCTGGGCTCCGTGCCCGTGGTCCGCGCCCCCCGGGTGGACCGGTGCACCCAGCACCGCCAGTCCTCGCTGCGCGCCCAGTGTGACGAGGCGCGCTACCTGGCCACCGAGTACACCCGGCGGCTGTCCGTGGGCGACGAGGTGTGCCTGGAGGACGGCTACGGGGACGAGCCGGGGCAGGCCTGCAAGGCGCGGGCGGCGGTCATCGATACAGCGCCCAATCAGGTGAAGCTCGAGGTGCGCTCGACCCGGCCGGACTCTCGCTGGTTCAACGTGGAGATGCGCCACGCCTGGTACGAGGAAGGGGCCCTGGTGGACCTTTATCTCGCCGAGCGGGGTTACTGAGGGGAGGAGACACGGATGGCCTTCTATGACCCGATCGCGGACAAGGTGAAGCAGTTCACGCCGGCGGAGTTGAAGAAGCTGGCGGACACGAAGCTGGCGGACCTGGTGCAACAGGAGGTGCCGCGCGCGCGCAAGCGGGTGACGGAGCTGGAGCAGCGCTACCCCTCCGCGCAGACGCGGGAGAAGGCGCAGCGCCTCATCGACGAGAAGAAGCACGTGGCGAGCATGGTGGGTGGGGTGTCGGGCGTGTTCGGCCTGCTGGGCCTGCCCATGGACCTGACGGTGATGGCATGGCTCCAGCTCACGCTGCTGGTGGACCTGGCCACGCTGTACAAGGTGAACCTCAAGAGCGAGCGGGCGCGCAACGAGCTGCTGGACCTGTTCGGGTACGCGGCCGGGGTGGGACCGCTGGAGCGCTCGGGGCCGCGCGTGCTGGGCAAGGTGGCCGAGGTGCTGTTGAAGAAGGGGGGCCTCCAGACGCTGGGGCGGGCCATGCCCCTGGTGGCCGCGCCCGTGACGGCGTACCTCAACAACCAGCACATCCAGCGGGTGGGTGACCACGCGGTGCGCTCCTACGAGGGTTTCGACAAGGCCCATGCGAAGACGAAGCAGGCCTCCTCGCGCAAGGCGAGCTGAGTGACCCACCGCGCCCCTCAGATCTGTCCCCTCACGGGGGCTTACCTGCGCCCCTATTTCGAGTCGCTGCTGATCAAGGCGGTGTCGGACGCGTACGCGGCGCGCATGCCGCTGACGCTGCTGTGGGTGGACGCGGACGAGACCCAGGAGGCCAACGACACGCACGGCCGCGAGGCCATGGACGTGGCGCTGAGCGGGCTGGTGGACGAGCTCGCGGCGGAGCTGGACGGGCGCGGGCCCATTGGCCGGATGGAGGGAGACGCCTTCGCGGTATCCCTCTACGCGGTGGCGCCCTACATGGCGGAGCGACTGGCCGATGGGCTGCGCCGCCGGCTCGCGGCCAGACGCTTCCGCTCGGCGGCCGGCGACTTCCACCTCACCGTCTCGGTGGGAGTGGCGGGGCTGCGTCCCGGAGAGCCCTACGGCAACCTGCTGGAGGCCGCCGAGGCCACGTGCGGCCGGGCGAAGCAGGCCGGGCGCGACCGGGTGGTGACGCGGTAGTCCCCGCGCACGAGGCCCTTCTCGGGCACGACCTGAGGGGTTCTCTGGCTCGAAGGTGTCGGCCCCACGGGTCACCCTTCCCTCGACGAGCACCCGCCTGTCCGGACTGAGCTCCTTCCTGACAAATCGATGCGTCCCTGGTCCGGGCCGACAGGAACGTCGTGCCGTCTCCACTGGGAAACTTCGCATCCACAGGACGGGACGGTTCGGCATGTGACGTGCATCTGGAACCGGTGGGCGCCGGATGGACCGGGGGCCCACCGAACCAGGAGCACGCGTGTTCACCATCACCCCTGTCGGGCACCTCGGACAGAGCAGCATGGCGACGCCGGAGCAGCTCGCTCCGGAGCAGCGGCGTCAGGCCCTGCGTCGGCTCCTGCGTGACTTCACCACCTCCCATCCCGCCCTCGACGAGGTGCTGCGCGCGTCCCTGCGAGACACGGACGCGGAGGTGCGGATGACAGCGGTGCTGGCCGCCGCGCGACTGAGGGCCCGCGAGGTGCTGCCCGCGCTCCACACCGCGGACATTCCCGCCGCGCTCAAGCACCTCGAGGACCCTCGCGAGCGCCGCGCCCTGGAGCAGCTGTGGAGGGGGGTCATTCGGTACCTCCAGGAGCGTCAACTCCCCAGCCTCCTGGTCCCGGGGAGGGATCCGCTCAAGCCGCTGCGCGACGTCGTGGAGGGAAGCGTGGAGGTGACGGACGCCACGTCGTTGCTGATCCACTCCCTCTGCACGCCGCTGACCCTCGGTAGGAGGCCCCGGGTGCTCCCGCCGGGAATCATCGAGCAGAACGGGCAGTACCGCCTGCGCCACTCGGGGCTGGAACTCCAGTGGGTCGCCCCCGTCGATCACTGGCTGGGTGCCAACCCCGTCCGCCGGGTGCGCTCCGAGGGTTTCTTCATGGCCCGTTTCCCCGTCGATTGCTCCCTGACGTCCTGGATGGGTAAGGCTTTACCCATCCGTGTCGTTCCGGACCGGGAGCGGACCTGGCTCGGCTCGTTCGAGGAAGCCCGGCGACTCTGCGAGAATTTCTCACGAATCGAGAAGATTCAGCTGCGGCCCCCCACGCTGGACGAGTGGGAGATGGCGGCCCGTGGGCCGGATGGGCGGCGCCACGCGTGGGGCAACCTGTCCGCGCACCAGGGAGAGCGGAGCCCGTCGCCCTGGGGCGTGGAGGACCTGATGGGTGACGTCCCGGAATGGACGTTCGATCCCGAAAACGGAACGCGCTACCTCCGGGGCGGGGTGGAGTCGCGGGCGTGGGTGCGGCACGGCGTGGAGCTGACGGAGGAGGCGCCCGTCGCGGCCCTGCGGCCCATCGTCTCGGCCTTCTGCGCCTGAGGCTCGGCGGGAGGCCCGCGGCTCAAGGCGTCAGCTCGCGCTTGCCGAGACACTGGCCTCGCGCGCGCGCGAACCCCTGCGCCTCCGTGCCCGCGGTGAGCCACTCGCGCACCGCGTCCACCCGCAGTTGCATCGCCCGGCTGCTCGCCGCGTACTCCAACTGCGCCATGTCGCGCGCCGTCAGCGCCCAGCTCAGCGGTGCCGTCTCGCTGAACTCGAAGATGGCCGTGGTGAAGAAGCACGGCTCGCTCGTGTTCAGCTCGTCCTGCACGAGTCCCAGCAACTCGTCGTTGCGGAACGACATGCTCGACTCGCGCGCCCGCAGTACCGCTTCCGCCGGTGACGTCAGCCCCCCGAGCACCTCGCCCGCTCCGGCCGTCGCCTGAAGCTTCGTCCGCCGGCCGTTGCCCAGGTGGTCTCGTATCTGGATGAGCACCACCCCCGAGGTGCACTCGCGCAACCAGTCGCGGTGCGCGTGCAGCCACATCGCCGCCAGGTCCACCCCGTAGTTGTCGTAGTAGCCCGCGTCCACCACGCGCACGCGCGG
>NZ_DASVWK010001122.1:0-1913 GCF_036389735.1 Archangium sp.
GCCTCCATCCCGCTGGGCTCTCCCAAGGTGGGCGCGCGGGTGGAGGCCATCGAACGGTCGTTGCGGCGGTTGGGGATGCTGGTGGAGAACCTGCTGGACGTCAGCCGCATGCGCCACGGCAAGCTGGACTTCGTCTTTTCCGAGGGAGACCTGTCGGCGCTGGTGTCCGAGCTGGTGGCGCGCACCGGGGAGGAGGCACGGCTGGCGGGCGTGGCCCTCACCGGGCACATCGAGCCGTCACTCGTGGGGCGCTTCGATCGACTGCGGCTCGAGCAGGTGCTGATGAACCTGATGTCCAATGCGTTCCGTCACGGCGGAGGCCGCCCGGTGGAGGTGCTGCTGGCGCGGACCTCCACCGGAGCCCGGCTGGTGGTGCGGGACGAGGGGCCCGGCATTCCCGAGGCCGATCGCGAGCGTATCTTCGGGCGCTTCGAGCAGGTGGCCACCGCGGCGCGCATGGGAGGCCTCGGCCTGGGGCTCTTCATCGTGCGGCAGATCGTCGAGGGACACAGCGGTCGCGTGCACGCGGAGCCAGGGCCTGGCGGTACGGGCGCGGCGTTCATTGTCGAACTGCCGCTGTAGCGTTTTCATTCCCGCGCGCTCCACCGCTCGCACCGCGCGTCTCGGGAATTCAGCCGAGCTGGAAAGTAAAACCGACACTGCCTGTTGAGTGGAGTGCGATCAGACATCCTTTCTGGGGGACGGGTTGCTTTCAGCCCTCCAGAGCGTTTCTGATCTGTCTTGGAGCTCCGGTCATCTCACCCTAGCCCCACAACATGGGAGGCAGTCACGCATGCAGCTCAACATCACCTTCCGCCAGTTCGGTTCGTCCGATTCCCTCAAGGAGTACGCGAAGGAGAAGGTCGAGCGGGTGAACAAGTACCTGGATCGAGCCGGTGAGGCCCATGTGGTGCTGTCGCTCGAGCGACACCTGCATCACGCGGAGATCACCATCCACTCGGGATCCTGGGTGCTGCGC
The DNA here is from genome assembly GCF_036389735.1 of Archangium sp. Taxonomy (GTDB): domain Bacteria; phylum Myxococcota; class Myxococcia; order Myxococcales; family Myxococcaceae; genus Archangium. The sequence goes on from NZ_DASVWK010001122.1 coordinate 980, forward strand.
GGCAGGGACAAGAGCGAGGACATGTACGCGTCCATCGATCTCGCGATGGACAAGATCGAGACCCAGCTCCGCAAGTACAAGGAGAAGATCAAGAACCACCACGGACGCGAGAAGGTCCACCACCGGCAGAACCTGGTGAACCAGCTCAAGGTGCGGCACAAGGTCTTCGAGGTGCCCGGGGACATGCAGGACGAGGCCACCGGGTCCTCGGCCCAGGCCGCTCCGGTCGCCGCGCCCAACCAGCCCGCCACGCGCATCGTCCGCACCTCGGAGATCACCGTGAAGCCGATGACGGTGGACGAGGCCGTGATGCAGATGAACCTGATGAACCAGGAGTTCTACGTCTTCCAGCACGACACCACGCATGAGGTCTGCGTGGTGTACCGGCGCAAGGAGGATGGGCAGTACGGCCTCATCGGGGTGCACAACACGCCCAACGCGGGCTAGCACCCGCGTCCAGGCCATGGCCGAAGGCGAGCCGGCTCAGCCCCACGGGGAGCCGGCCCGGTGTGCCGATCTCCCCGAAGAGAGCGGCCGCGGCGGCCTCGGTGGCGACGGGTTGGTACGAGTAGACGGCGAGCACGGCCCGGGCCTCGTCGGCGAGCTCGGCGAGGTACGGCAATCCCATGGACACCACCAGCACCGGGCGACCGGTGGCGGCGGCCAGGGTGACGAGCTCGAGCTGACGTGAGTTGACCACCCCCACCACCACCACGTCCGCGCCGAGCGCCAGCCGGCGGGCCCGTTGTCTCAGCACGGCACGGCGGGTGCTGGAGGGGTAGGCGGGCACCTCCATCACCTGGGCCTGGGGCACGCGTTCGCGGATGGCCTCGCCCAGCGACGCCTCGGCGGTGATGACGGCCAGGCGCGTGTCTGGCGTCAGCGGGAAGTGCTTCCCGTCCGTGCGCAGCAGGGTGACGGAGGCCCGGGCGAT
>NZ_DASVWK010001123.1:0-2407 GCF_036389735.1 Archangium sp.
ATCCCCGCGCTCGGGAGGAACACCTTCGCCGAGCGCTACCTCTACCTGCCCTCGGTGGGCTTCGTCCTCCTGGTGGGGGTGGGGCTGGAGGTACTGGAGCGCCGGGGCCTGGCCTCGCGCCGGCTGCTCCTGGGGGCGCTCGCCGGGGTGGTGCTGGTGGGAGGGCTCGCCACCGCCGCGCGCAACACCGTGTGGCACGACAACCTCTCCCTGTGGCTCGACACGCAGGCGAAGTCCCCCGAGGCACCCGAGATTCACGAGGGCCTGGGGCTCGCCCTGCTGGAGAAGGGCAAGGCGGCCGAGGCCATTCCACACCTCGAGCGCGCCCCGCGAGGCAATGCGCCCCTCCTGAGGAACCTCGGGCTGGCCTATGCCATGGCGGGGCGGATGCCCGAGGCCGAGGCCACGCTGCGAGAGGCCGTGCGGCTCGAGCCGGACAACGCCGGGGCCTGGAGCAACCTGTGCCTGGTGCACAGGAAGCTGGGGCAGTTGCCCCTGGCCCTCGAGGAGTGCGAGCACGCGGCCCGGCTCGCCCCCCAACTGCCGGAGGTGCGCACCAGCCTCGGGCAGGTGTTGCTTCAGGCTGGCCGGCTCGACGAGGCCGAGCAGACGCTCCAGGCGGCCCTCGCCCTGAAGCCGGACTTCGTCCCCGCCCGACGCCTGCTGGAGCGGCTCGCGAAGGAGCGGCAGCGTCAGACCCCCACCCCCGGGCCCTGAGGTACCTGGTTGAAGGTTCGAGCCCCCACCGTTAGACGAGCCCATGCCCCTTCCCCTCTCCATCCTCGATCTGATTCCCGTCGGCTCGGGCTCCAGCGGGCCACAGGCGCTGCGCAACACCTTCGACCTGGCTCGCCGGGCGGATGCGCTCGGCTACACCCGCTACTGGTTGGCCGAGCACCACAACACCCGCGGCTTCGCCAGCTCGGCCCCGGAGCTGATGATCGCCCTGGTCGCCCGGGAGACGGAGCGGATCCGCGTCGGCTCCGGCGGCATCATGCTGCCCAACCACTCGCCCCTGAAGGTGGCGGAGACCTTCCGGACGCTCGAGGCCCTCTACCCCGGGCGCATCGACCTCGGCCTCGGGCGGGCCCCGGGCACGGATCAACTGACCGCGTTCGCCCTGCGCCGCTCGCAGGAGGCGATGTCCGCGGACGACTTCCCCGAGCAGCTCCAGGAGCTCCGGGCCTACGCCGGAGAGGGAGACTTCCTGGCCGGCAGTGCCCTCGGTCGGGTCCGGGCCACCCCGGACGACGTTCCACTGCCGCCCCTCTGGCTGCTCGGTTCTAGCGGTTTCGGCGCCCGCCTCGCGGCGAAACTGGGCCGGGGCTTCGCCTTCGCGTTCCACTTCAGTCCGGAGGCCGCGCTGCCCGCCATGCAGGCCTACCGCCAGGGCTTCCAGCCATCCGAGCACCTGGACAAGCCCCACGCCATCCTGGCGGTCTCGGTCGTCTGCGCCGACACGGACGAGCGGGCGGAGGAGCTCGCGCGCACGCATGACCTCCTGTGGGTCAGCATCGCCAAGGGGCAGACGGGGCCCATCCCCAGTCCGGAGGAGGCGCGCGACTACCCGTACACGCCCCTCGACCTCGAGCGGATTCGCGGCTCCCGCTCGATGCTCGTCGTCGGCACCCCGGAGCGCGTCCGTGCACGCCTGGAGGCGCTCGCCACCCAGATGGGAGCGGACGAGTTGATGATTACCTCGCACATCCACGGCCACGCGGAGCGCGTGCACTCCTACGAGCTGCTCGCCAAGGCATTCGACCTGTAAGAGGAAGCCATGGCGCGACAAGAAGCGGAGCGACCAGAGGGACTCGTCTACGTCCCGGACTTCCTCACCGTGGAGGAGGAGCACGCGCTGATGGAGCACCTCCGCGACGTGGCCTTCGCGGAGATCCGGATGCATGGCCAGGTGGCGCGGCGGCGGACGGCGCACTTCGGCTGGCTGTACGGGTATGAGAGCTGGACGCTGGAGCCCGGGCCCCCCATTCCAGAATTCCTCCTGGCGCTGCGAGCCCGGTGCGCGGAGGTGATGGAGGAGTCTCCGGAGCGATTGGTGGAGGCGCTGGTGAGTGAGTACCCACCGGGAGCCACCATCGGCTGGCACCGGGACGCGCCCATGTTCGGCCCGAAGGTGGTGGGCGTGTCGCTGGGGGGCACGTGCCGGATGCGCTTTCAACAGGGGAAGGACGAGGCGCGGCGCACGTACGCGTTGGAGCTCGCACCGCGCTCCGCCTATCTCCTGAGTGGCGCCTCCCGGAGCGCGTGGCAGCACAGCATCCCCGCCGTGAAGGAGCCGCGGTACTCGGTGACGTTCCGCACGCTGCGCACCCCTCCCTCGCCTGGAATGGGGGCATGAGCTTCACCCTGACGCTCCTCCTCCTCGGCACCAGCACCCCGATGCTCGGCT
>NZ_DASVWK010001124.1:0-15442 GCF_036389735.1 Archangium sp.
TGCGCGAGCGCAAGGAGGACCTGGTGCCGCTGGCGCACGCGTTCCTGTCGAGGCGGGGCCTGCCGGCGTCGAAGCTGTCGAAGGAGGCCGAGGCACGGCTGACGGGCTACACGTGGCCGGGCAACGTGCGGGAGCTGGAGAACGCCCTGGAGCGCTCGCTCATCCTGTCGGGGGAGGGGGACATCCAGGCGGAGCACCTGGGCGCGGGAGGCCCCTCGCTGTCACGCGGAGGCGGCAAGGGCGTGCGCGCGGCGGACGTGCTGGGAGAGGGCTTCAACCTGGACGCGTTCGAGCGGGAGCTGCTGTACGCGGCGCTGGAGCGAGCGGGAGGCAACAAGACGGCGGCGGCGAAGCTGCTGGGCATCACCCGGCGTCGCCTCTACTCGCGGCTCCAGAGCCTGGGCGAGAAGGTGACGGATCCGGAGGGAGACTGACGTTGTTGAAGCGGGAGCCGAGGGTCGGCTCCCGCCTCACCGGGCTACTGGCAGGTGCCGCCGGGCAGGCCCTTGTACGCGCCCTGCGAGGTCCACAGCGAGATGGGACCGCCGCACGAGCCGGCGTAGGGGTCATCCGTCCCCCAGCTCGGGTCCCAGAACTCGAAGTGGAGGTGCGGGCCGGTGGAGGCGCCGGACGAGCCCACCTTGGCGATCCAGTTGCCGCAGCCGATGAACGCGCCCTTGGCGTACTGCTGGGTGTACTTCCTCAGGTGCCAGTACTTGCTCTTCCGGCCGTCCGCGTGCCGCATGATCATGTAGTTGCCGGTGTTCAGGCCACAGGCGGCGTTCGGGTCGTTCTGGTTCCAGTAGGTGCAGCGGTCGTAGAAGCCATCCACCGCGGCCTCCAGCGTGCCGGACGCGGCGGAGATGACCCACACGCCGTAGTCCATCTTGGTGAAGCCGCCGACGAGGGCGTAGTCGGTGCCCAGGTGGCCGCCGTAGCGCACGCTGCCGCAGGCGTAGTCCCTGCCGGCGTGGTCCTTGTAGGCGCTCACCACGCAGCCGCCGTTGCCGCACTGGTCGGAGAGCATGGACAAGGGGACGCGGAACAGGGTGCCGGCCTGGGAGGCCAGCGGGAGCGCCAGCAGCGCGCCGGCCAGCGTGGTGCAAACGGTCTTCAGCGTGCGATTCACTTGTCACCTCCCACGTCGGCGAAAGCCTCGCCGGTGCGGACATTGAGCTTCCAGAACTCGCCACCACCGGCGTTGTAGCGGAGCACGTCGTTGCCCACCCACTCCATGGAGTAGTTGGAGACGGGCGGGGGGACGAAGTCGGCGGGCTCGCCCTGGCTCAGCAGCCACGCGTTCATTCCCTTGTTGGTGAGCTGCACCGCCTCGGCGCCGTCCACGGTGGTGCGGAAGAAGGAGGCGACCGAGGTGCGGCCGGACACGAACACCACCGTCTTGCCGTCCGGCGAGAGGGTGGGCATGGCGTCCAGGCCGGGGGCGTCGGCGAGTTCCTTCACGCGGCCGGTGAGGTCCACGATGCCGATGGCGGTCTCGTGCGGCTCGTTGCCCGTGCGCGTCAGGGTGGCCAGCAGCGCGTCACCCTTGAGGGTGGGGTAGAGATCTCCTCCCACGCGCTGGGCCAGCAGCCGCTCGCGCCCGTTGGCCTCGCGCAGCCGCAGGTCGCCGTTGGCCTCGAGCAGCGCCACGTGCGGGCCCACCGCGCGGGCCTCGAGGTACTTGAACTCCCGATCCACCACGCGCGTGGCGCCGGTGCGCTCGTTCCAGCCGAGGATGGCCATCAGCGGCAGGTGTCCCGTGGCCTCGGAAGGAGTCTCCGCGACGACGCCGGCCAGCGTGTTCGCGCCGTGGCCGTAGAGGTGGACGAGCCGGGCCTTCGGGCCGAGCTCCTTCTCCATGAAGGGGACGAGCTGCTCCCGCGCGGACTGCACGCGGCGGGCATCCGAGGGATTCACACGGCCCGTTGCCGAGGCACTGGTGGCTGCCAGCACCAGCGTGGTGACTGCCAGGTAGAGCTTCCTCATGTCACACCATGGGGGTTGTGTTGCGTTGGGAGGCTTTCCTTGTAGACCTTGTTTTATAGGAATTCAAGGTCTCACCTGATTAACAGGGATATTGAATTGATGCGGTGTTTTGGAAATGTTTGATTGTGTAGAGTCGCGGCCATGAATCGAGCGCCGCTCCGCTTCTTCTTCGATTACGTGTCGCCGTACGCGTACCTCGCGTGGACGCAGCTCCCGAAGCTGGCCGAGCGTCATGGCCGCACCGTGGAGCTCGTGCCGGTGCTCCTCGCGGGCATGCTCAACACGCTCGGGACGACGGGGCCCGCGGAGGTGCCGCACAAGCGCTTCTACATCTACAAGCACACGACGCGGCTCGCCCACGAGCTCGGTGTGCCCTTCGCCCTGCCCGCGGAGCACCCGTTCAATCCGTTGCCCATGCTCCGGTTGACGGTCGCCGTGACGGACGCGGAGGCCCGGGCCCGGCTCGCCACCGCGCTCTTCTCGGCGCTGTGGGCCGGGGGCGGCAGCGAGCCGATGACGGCGGAGCGCATGGTCGCGGTCGTATACTCGGCGGGGCAGGATGCGCTGGCGCTGCTCGCGGCGGCGCAGACGCCCGAAGTGAAGGATCAGGTGCGCCGCAACACGGAGGAGCTGCTCGCGCTGGAGGGCTTCGGCGTCCCCACGGTGGTGGCCGATGGGGAACTCTTCTTCGGCGTGGACTCCCTCGGCCACCTGGAGCGCTTCCTGCGCGGGGAGGACCCCCTCACCCGCGAGGAGCGGGAGCGCCTGCGGACCCTGCCCATCGGCGCTTCACGGAAGTGAGCCGCGCGGCTACGGCGTGCCGCTGATGTCCGGCGCGGTGTAGGTGGCCTTCGGATCCACCTCCGCCGCGTAGGGGCTCGACCAGGTGCCCGTGAAGAAGCGCTCGAGTTGGTTCGCGAAGGCCCCGCCCTCCACGATGAGGCCCACGTTGCGGCTCTTCGTGAAGTAGTCGCGCTCCCAGTTGCTCGTGCCCAGCCACGCCCGCTCGCCGTCCACCACCATGTACTTCGCATACACCACGCGCGCGAACGGGATGAACCCGCCCGACCACGGGGGAATCGTCACCATCTTCACCACCAGCCCCGGCGGCGCGTGCAGCGCCTGGAGGCCCTCGATGGTGCCCTTGCGCTTGCCCCAGTCCGCCAGCAGCAGCTCCACCTTCACCCCGCGCGCCACCGCCCGCTTCAGCGCCTCCTCCAGCTCGGGGAAGGTGCTCCCGTCCCGCCCCTTCGCCCTGTACGTGAGCAGCTGCACCCGCACCGAGCGCTTCGCCCCGTCGATGAGCGCCACCAGCTTCGGCAGGTCCCACGTCTCCGGATCCGGCAGGTAGCCCTGGGGGCTGTGCGCGGGCGTGACACGCACCGCACCGCCCTCGACGCGCGCCGGGAAGGGGCCTCCCACCCGCGTCACCCCCGTCGGCGCCGTGCCTCCTGCCGCGAGTCCCCAGTCCAGCTCGAAGACGTCCACGAGCGAGCGCACCACCTCGGGCACGCGGATGCGCAGCCCGAGCTCCTGGATGTGCTCCAGCGAGCGCCAGTCGAAGTTCTGGCTGCCCAGGTACGCCTCGCGCCCATCCACCACGAAGTACTTCGCGTGCAGCACCCCGCCCATCGACTTCGTCGCGTCCAGCCGACGCACCTCGATGCCGGGCCGCTTCGCCAGCCGCTCCAGCGTCTCCGGGTACTGCGTGTAGAACTTCTCCTCGGCCAGCACGCGCACCTTCACGCCCCGCTCGGCCGCCGCCTCGAGGGCCTGAATCACCGGCTCCAGCCGGCTGCCCGGCGCGTTGCTCACGTAGAACTGCGCGACGTCCACCGTCTTCGTGGCCCCGTTCACCATCTCGGGCCACACCGCGTGCGCATCGGGAATGTCCGCGTGGTCCAACGGCGTCTCCACCGGGCTGCTCTCCACCAGCTCCAGGTCGGGCGGCCCGGCGGGGGCGCGCACCGCGGTGGCCGGCGCGGCGCAGGCGAGGGACAGCAGGAGGGGGACGAGGAGGAGGCGTGAGCGCGGGAGGGACATGGGGGCACCGTACAAAAACCAAGGGCCCCCCGCGATTGCTCGCGGAGGGCCCCGGGTTCACACCGTGTCTGGCGCTGGCGCTGCTTAGAAGACGTACCGCGCGCCGAGCTGGATCCGCCACCGGGAGAGGGTGGGGGTGTACACCGTGGTCCTCACCGCGGTGGGCTCGGCGAAGGTGTAGATGGGACGGTTGTTCGCGGCGTCATAACCCACCGCGCGCAGGAACGCCGAGCCGTGGGTCTCGAACTGCGCCTCCTGCTCGAAGAGGCCCCAATCGGAGTTGATCAGGTTCAGGAAGTTGAAGATGTCCGCCTGCACCTCCACCTTGTGTCCCTTGGAGAACTCGGGCGAATTCCAGCCGAGCCGAACGTTGAAGATGTTCTGCCACGGGTTGCGGCACTCGCCGCGCTGGATGAGGCGGCCCTTGGCCTGCCGCAGGCAGTCCTGGCTGTTGATGAAGTTGTTCAGGGCCTCGTACTGCGTGGGGTCGCGCAGGGTGATCTGGCTGGCCTCCGCCGGGATGAACGCCACGTCGTTGCCGCTGATGCCGTCCGCGTTGACGTCACCGTTGACGATCCAGGTATAGGGCAGGCCCGACTGGCCCGTGTAGATGACACCCGCGTTGAACCCGAGGGGCAGGTTCCCGCTGGCGGTGAGGGTGAAGCGGTGCCTGCGGTCGAACGCCGACGGCCGGACGTTCCGGTTCTGGAGGTCGCCGTCCACGGGCGAGAACTGGAAGTTGGAGAGGGCCTGGGCGCTCGTGAGCGAGATGCGGTCCCGAGCGTCGGTGTAGCTGTAGGCCACGCTGACATCCAGGATGTCCCTGATCTCCTTCTGCACCTGGAGGGTTCCGTTGAAGACCCGCCCGCCGTTCTTGTTGAACACCTTGATGGCCTGGACGAGGTTGGTCGGATCCAGGCGGCTGGGCGTGCTGGTGAGTCGGGGCGCGGCCGCCGTCCCACCCGACGCGAGGCTGCCGTACACCGCGCGCCCCTCGCTGCTCTGGCCCTGAAGGCTCAGGTTCTCGTCGGTGGTGTACAGGCCGTTGATGTCCTGCGTGTAGAGCACGTCGCCGGTGACGATGAGTCCCCAGGGCAGGCGCCGGTCCGCCCCGAGCGCCATCCGGAAGTTCTGCGGGTACCTGGTCTTCGGGTCGAAGTAGTTGATCTCACCCTGGTTGGTGGGCGCCGAGGGCGCCTGGGTCCCGCCGGCGCAGTCGAAGGGCTGGGCGTTGGGGTCGAGGGTAAATGCCGGAACCTGCCGGCTCCCCGCGTTCCGCTGGCAGGTCAGCTCCACCTGGGAGAGGCCGTTGATGCTGTACGCATTGGCCACCCACACGTAGGGAGGCCGGCCCGAGAAGACGCCGAGTCCGCCGCGGACGATGGTGTTGGCATTGCCGTCCACGTCCCAGTTGAAACCCAGCCGGGGCGACCAGAGGATGTTGCCGCTCGGCACCTGGCTGGTGTCGATGGGGAGCGCGGGGTTGTTCACGAGCCGTTCATTGACGTTGGCCCTGGACAGGAACGGCACGTCGAGCCGGATACCGGGAGTGAGCGTCAGGCCCTTGAAAGGCGCCCAGTTGTCCTGAAGGTAGAAGCCCGGCTGCGCCACGGTGAATTCGGCCGTCCCCGGCTCCTGCAGGGGACTGACTCCGAAGCGACGCTGGAAGGCACTGGGCACTCCGGCCTCGAAGTCGTCCAGGCTGTCGAAGCTCCAGACGCCGGTCGCCGCTTGCAGGAAGGCGTTGCGCAGCCTGAGGAACTCGGTGCTCGTCCCGGCGGTGAGCTGGTGGCTACCCAGCGCCAGGGTGAGGCTGTCCTGGATCTGGTAGATGTCCTGTTCCAACTGGTTGAGCTGGGAGAAGCGCTCGGCGCCCGCCGCCAACCACGCGTCGTTCTCGCCGAGCCTGCCGGCCCGGACCAGGACCAGCGGAATATCCAGGGAAGGATCCCGGGCGTCCCGGATGATGGAGAAGCCCGTCAGGAACTCGTTGGAGAGCCGGCCATTGAGCCAGGTCGAGGTGAGCTTCGCCCGGGCGGTATGGGTGGCGGTCGTCTGGGCGTAGCCGCTGTTGGACAGCTGGTAGCCGTCGCGGAGGCGGCCCGGCACGGACGGAGAGGTCGGCGCTCGGGTCAGCGAGTCCTGCTGGGCACCCACGAAGTTGTACGACAACTCCAGATAGCTGTTCGGGATGGCGCCCGTGCTGATCTTCGCGAAGACGTTCCGGTCGGGGTTGCCCAGCTGCGTGCCCAGGGCGGTGCCCGCGTTGGTGATGCCGTACCGGTCGGCGAGGATGCGGTTGAACCGCTCGGCTTCGGTATTGGTGAAGCCTGCCCTGTCCACGTCCTCCTCCGCGTTCACACCGCCGATCTGGGACTGATTGCCGAACGCGGACTGGCGCTCCTGGAGGTCGGTGGCGATGAAGAAGTGCGCCTTGTCCTTGACGATGGGGCCGCCCAGGCTGCCGCCGAACTGCCAGATGTTGTACCCGAGGAAGGTCGGGTCGTCCTGCTTGCCGGCGAGGAGCTTGTTCTGCCCGTAGCCAAAGAACGACCCGTGCAAATCGTTGGTGCCGCTCTTGGTGACGGCGTTCACCATGCCGCCCGCGAAGTTGCCGTAGCGGACGTCGAACGGGGACACCTGCACCACGAAGGTCTGGATGGCCTCCATCGAGATGGGCTTGGCGTTGGCCTGGCCGCCCGGCGTGCCCGAGCCCGCGAGGCCGAAGAGGTCATTGTAGGCCGCGCCGTCCACCTGGATGTTGTTGAAGCGGTTGTTCTGGCCGGCCATCGCGTTGCCGCTCACCTGCGGAGTGGTCGCGATGAGGTCGGTGAAATTCCGGCCCTGGAGGGGCAGCCGGGACATCTCCGTGGAGTCCATGGTCATCGAGGGGCCGGTGCGGCCCTGATCCTGGAGCTCGTTGACCTCCTGGGCCACGACCACCATCTCCTCCTCGAACGCCTCGAAGGGGAGCAACTTGATGTCGAGGGTGAGCCGCTGACCCAGCGCGAGCTGCATGCCGGTGCGGGTGTGCCCGTAGTAGCCGTCGATGGCGGCCGTGAGGACATACGGTCCTCCCGGGGGGACGTTGTCGAGGAGGTAGTTACCCGACGAGCCGCTCACCGAGGTGAAGGTCGTCCCGGTGGAAGCATTGCGCAGCTGGACCACCACGCCGGGGAGCGGCTTGTTCTCGTGGTTGGTAACGGTCCCGGTCACCGCCGAGCCCGTGACTCCTTGCGCCAGCGCTCCGGACGCGAGCACGGTCGTGAAGAAGAGGGCTATCAGCCTTAGTTGAGATGGACGAAGGGCACTCATGAAACCTCGCAAGGCCTGGAGGGTGAGCAGGAACCCGTCGCTCTGTCTGCATGCACGACGGGCCTCCCTGGGGAGAGTGGGGGGGGCTCGCGACACGACGGACGTTGTCAGGCGACCGGCGGGCCACTGCCGGGGCGTCCGTGTATCAACATTCAAGGTCCCTTTCCAACTAAGGGACCTCTTTTCACCTTGAGTTCACGCAAGTGACTCGGCCGGTAGGGCGGACAGTGCTCCTCCAGCGTGACGTGGTGCGTCAACGCCCCTTGAGGTAGCGGCCGGACTGCTTGTCGAGGGCTTCGAGGCCCACCTTGGCCTCACGGCACTCCGGGAGGATGTGGAGGGCGCGTTCGAAGCTCTCGCGGGCGCGATCGAAGAAGCGGGTGCTGAGGTACTGGTAGCCCCGGCTCACGGACTCCATGGCCTGGTGGCGAGGCGTGGGGGAGAGCTTCGCGGCCTTGGTGAAGAGGTCCAGCGCCTTGGCGTAGTCCGAGGACTCCAGGGCCAGCATGCCCAGGTTGTGGAGCTGGAGCGCCGCCGCGGAGGGCAGGGGGGCGCCGCCGAAGTGCGGACGCGGAGGCACCTGCGGTGCGGGAGCGGACGTGGGGCGCACCAGCCGCTCGCTCCACTCGCGCCGCTTGTCCGGCTGGGAGAGCACCTCGAAGGCCTTCTTGGCCAGCAGGAAGATCTCCAGGGCCTGGGCCTTCTGCTCCTCGGACTTCATCCGGAGCCGGTCCGGGTGGGACTGCGCGGCGATGCGCAGGAAGGCCTTGCGGATGGCGGCCGCGTCCTCGGTGCCCTGAAGGCCGAGCACCTCGAAGGGATTCTTGTCGTGGAAGGGGGAGGGGTCCTGGGACATGGGAGCACCCTCTCAGGGAGAGCTGGCGGTGGGCGGGCGCAGCCGGGCCTCGGCCTTGCGGCCGGTGGCGGGCTCGCGCGCGGTGACGTGGAGGATGCCGTCCGCGTCGATGGTGAAGTCCACCGCCACGCGCACCGTTCCCCCGGGGGCGGCGGGAAGCCCCGCCAGTTGGAGCTCTCCGAGGTAGCGGTTGCCGTCCACGGTGGACGCCTCGCCCTGGTACACCTCGATGTCCACGTGGGTCTGGTGGTCGAAGGTGGTGGCGAACACCTTCGTCTCGCGCGCGGGGATGGTGGTGTTGCGGGGGATGAGGACGCTGAAGCGGCCGCCCTCGGTACGCACGCCCAGGCTGCGCGAGAGCACGTCCAGCAGCAGCACCTGGGGCTGCTCGTCCGAGGTGCCGGCGACGATGTCCGCCTCGAGGGCGGCGCCGAGCGCCACGGCCTCGTCGGGGTTGACGGTGCGCTCACCGGGGCGGCCCAGGTACTGCTCCGCGCGCGCGCGCACCGCGGGCATGCGCGTCATGCCTCCCACGAGGATGACGCGGTGGATGTCCCCTACCTTCAGGTCCGCGTCCTGGAGCACCTGATCGCACGGGCCGCGCAGCCGCTCCAGCTCCTTGCCCACGAGGTTCTCGAAGAGCGAGCGCGGGAAGGAGGGAATGGACAGGTGCAGGGGCCCCTCGGCGCCCTGGGCGAGGAAGGGCATGTCCACCGTGGTCTGCTCCACCTCGGAGAGGGCGCGTTTGGTGGACTCGGCCGCTTCCTTCAGTCGCCAGAGGGCCGCGGGGTCGCTGGCCAGGTCCAGCCCGGTCTGCTTGAGGAAGATGCGGCGCAGGGCCTCCACGACGATCTCATCGAAGTTGTCGCCCCCGAGGAAGTTGTCGCCGCAGGTGGCCAGCACCTGCACCACCTCGTCCTCCACGTGGAGCAGGGAGATGTCGAAGGTGCCGCCGCCCAGGTCGAACACGGCGATGTTCTCCGGGTGCGACTCGTCGAAGCGGCAGGCGAGCATGGCCGCGGTGGGCTCGTTGAGGAGCCGGTGCACGGTGAGCCCGGCGCGCTGGCCGGCGTTCTTCGTCTCCTGACGCTGCACCTCGTCGAAGTAGGCGGGCACGGTGATGACGGCGCCGTCCACCGGCTCGCCCAGGTGCGCCTCGGCGCTCTCCTTGAGGTAGCGCAGCACGTGGCTGGACACCTCGGCGGGGGAGAGGAGCTGGCCGTGGACGCGCACCGCGGCGTTGCCGGCGGGATCGGCCACCACCTCGTAGGGCAGCAGCCTGCGCAACTGCTGGACGGCCGGGTCCGAGAAACGTCGGCCGATGAGCCGCTTCACCCCGAAGAAGGTGTTGCGCGGGTTGAGCGCGCCCTGGCGCCGCGCGGCGGTGCCCACCGTCACCTTGCCCGAGGCGTCGAAGCTGACGACGGAGGGGGTGGTGCGCTCGCCCTCGCGGTTGGGCAGAACCTGGGCGTGGCCGGTGGCCGGGTCCACCCGGGCCATGCAGCTATTGGTGGTCCCCAGGTCGATTCCGAGAACGATTCCCATACACCCAGTCCTCCCGGCGTGCCTCACGCGGCCGCGAGGAGCCCGACCTCCGTGAAGAGCAGCGCCACCCGGCGCAGGGCGACTTCATCCTCCGGACGCTTCAGCTCCGCAAGGGCTCCGGACAGGGTATTTCCCGGCTTGTTGAGCAGTGAGGCGGCGCGCAGCTCCGAGGCCGAGAGCACCAGGTCGTTGGCGTTCACCGGGGCGTCCTGGTTGCGGTAGAGGGGCTTGTTGCGCAGGGGCTCCTGCTCCCGCACCAGCCGCTCCAGCGGGTAGTGCGCGCGCAGGCCCTCGTTGAGGAGCGCCAGGCCGCCCAGCTTCTCCTCGGTGCCGTCGGTGATGGGCAGCTCGCGCTCGAAGAAGGCGTAGCGGCCCCGCGTCCAGCCGAGCAGGCCGAGCGCCACGGTGCGCCGGTGGTCGCGCGACCACTCGGCCCGCTCCGCCGGGGAGAGGGCGCGCGAGGCCAGCAGCGCATCCAACAGCCGGCCGGAGAAGGGGCGCGTGTGCTCCACCGAGCGCAGCCACAGCTCGGGCGCCAGCTTCCCCGTGCTCAGCAGGTAGGGGCCGAAGCGGTCCGAGGCCACGTTCGAGCGCACCGCGATGATCTGCCCCGCCTTGAGGAAGAGCTCCTTGTGGTTGCGGTCGCTCGCGAAGTGGAGCCGGCCGGTGGCGCGCGCCAGCATCAGCCGCGCGATGACGCGCAGGGACGAGGCCTGGGCGAGGTCCCCGGCGTAGCGCGGCGGGGGCGCCTTGGCGCGCCGGGCCTCGAGGCGCTCCCGGGCCGAGGCCGCCACGGCGCCGAGGCGGGGGAAGGCCGAGGGCGGCAGGAAGGGCCCGCCGGACTGGGACACCTGGGCCTCCGGAGACAGCTTCCCCGAGGCGAAGAGGAGCTGCACGTCCTCCTCGCCCAGCTTCGCGAGCGACAGCCCGCCCGGCTCGCGCACCGCGTAGGTGGGGGCGACGGTGGGGGTCGGCGGCGGGGCGGCCTCCCTGGCCAGCAGCGCCTCGGGGATGGGGGGCTGCACCGGCGGGGCGCGCACCTCCGGCTCGTAGTAGGCGGCCATCAGCGCGGCGAGGTCGCGCTGGGACACGCGCAGGCCGGCGGAGAGGATGAACTCGTCGAGGGCGTCGAGCGCCTCGGCGGCCGTCTGGAAGCGCTCGTCCGGGTTGGCGAGGATGCACCGGTTGACGACGGTGCATAGGGGCTCGGGCAGGAAGGGCGAGGCGTCCTGGAGTCGCAGGGGCCGGCTCTTGAGCGCCACGGTCTGCTTGAGCACCTCCATCACCGGGCCGTGCTTGAAGGCGGGCCGGCGGGCCAGCATCTCGTAGAGGGTGATGCCCAGGGCGAAGAGGTCTCCGCGCCCATCGGCCTTCTTGCGAGCGAGCTGCTCGGGCGGGATGTAGCCCGGCTTGCCGCGCACGTTGGCGACGCCGTCGGAGTCGCCCACCAGGGCGATCCCGAAGTCCAGCAGCTTCACCTCCCCCTCGAAGGAGAGGATGATGTTGGTGGGGTTGACGTCGCGGTGCACCAGGTGGAGCGGCTCGCCCGTGGTCGAGCGCGCGCGGTGCGCGTAGTCCAGGCCCTTGAGCACCTCCATGGCGATGTAGCAGGCGATGTGCACGGGGATGCCCTGCCCCTTCGCCGCCACGCGCCGCATCAGGTCGTGCAGGTCGCGGCCATGGATGAACTCCATGGCGATGAAGTACTCGCCCCGCTGCTCTCCGAAATCGAAGATCTGAGCGATGTTCATGTGCTGGAGGAGCGCCGACAGCCGCGCCTCCTCGATGAACATCCTCACCGCCGACTCCTGCTGCACGGCCTCCGGGAGCACCCGCTTGACGACGACGGGCTTGGCGAAGCCGCCGACGCCGAGCGCCACGGCCCGGTAGATGTCCGCCATGCCACCGCGGCCCAGGTGGCTGAGCAGGACGTAGCGGCCGAAGCGGGCCGGAAGAGGAAGGTGCTCGGGCGGCGTGGTCATTTCTTACCGGATCCGCCGGAGGGCTTCTGCTCGACGAGCACGTCGTTGAACATGTCCTCGCTGATGACGAGGATGCCAGGACGGCCATGCACCTGGGGCGTCAGACCCGGCACGGGCGCGGGCGTCTTGGTCGGGGCCCCGGAGGGGAGCCTCGCGCTCGCCCGGCGCATGAGGGGCGTCTGTTGCACGGCGGGGAGGTCCGGCACGGGCGGCGCGATGGGCACGGGCGGAGGCAGCGCTGGCCGCGGCGCCTCGAGATCGTCGAGCGGTTCGAGCATGATCTCCATGCTCGGCACCCGGGGCGAGGGGGGCGCGGGCGGCGCCCGGTCCACGGGCGGCACACTGGCCGGTGGGGGCTCGCCGAGCGACTCCAGCATGCTGGTGGCCAGCTGCATCGTGCTGTTGCCGAACATCTGATCCGGTGTCCTGGACTCGGCCGGCTTGGGCTTGGGCGGCGGGGCCTTGGGGGCGAGCGGGACGACGCTGACGGGCGGCGGCGGCAGGGGCTTGGACTCGGCCTTGGGCGGCGCCGCGTCTCCGGTGAGCAGGACGATCATCCTGCGCAGATCCTCGATGGTCTGCTCCTTGGCGGCGAGCGTCTGCTCCCGCTCGGCGAGCCCCTTCTCCAGCTCGGCCACGCGGTGGGCGAGCCGCTCGCGCTCGGCGCGCAGCTTGGGGTGGGTCTCGTTCTCGGCGCGCAGCCGCTGGAGTTCCTCCTGCTGCGCGGGCGAGGGGCTCGAGGACGTGGCCTGCTGTCCGCTCACCTGCTCACGCAGGGAGTTGAGCTCCTGGAGCCACATCCGCTTCTCCTCGCGGGCGATGGCCTCCAGCTCGCGCTGCTCCTCCGCGTGCCGGGAGAGCCCCGACTGGAGCCGCTCCCCCAGGCTCCCCAGCCCGGAGATGAGCTCCTTGAGGCCCCGGCTGGCGCGCTCCAGCCGCCGGGTGTGCTGGCCCTGCTCCTCGATGCGCTCGGTCAGCTTGGGCAGCACCGTCTGCTGCGCCTCGCGGGCCGCCGTCTTGCGCAGCTCCTCGCGTTGCGTCTCCAGACGGGCGAGCTCCTGGGTGGCCTGCCGCAGCAGGGGAACCACCAGCTCGGCGATGCCCTCTGCCTGGCGCCCCAGCTCGAGACAGCCCTGCCTCGCGTCCTGGAGATCCGCCGGGGAGCCCGACGACTCCATGCTGGTTGCGTTCCTCATCCGCTTCCTCGCTCCCTCCTCGAAGCCCGCCGTCCTGGACAACCGCGCGCGTACGCCATGATACCCCACCCACCGGTGGGGGTCCTCATGGGGTTGCGGGTCTGGTCGTCAGCGCACCAGCCTGCTGGATTGCTCTCATTTCCCTAGCGAATGGGAACCGGGCGCACCAGGGGGACGCGCTGGAGCCGTGCCAGCCGCTCGGGAGGCAGACGACACGTCGAGCCGTACCTGGAGCGGCGGGAGGGCCTCGAAGGACTCCAGCGCCAGTTGTCCGAGGTCCACATCCGCCTCGGGCAGGCGCTCGATGTCCTCGGCGAACCAGGGCACGTCGATGCTGGCGGCCGGCCGAGGGGTGGAGACCGCGACGGCGGGCTCGGCCTCATCGGGCGTCGCGGGGATGTCCACGGTGATGGTGGGGACGGGTTCCACCGCGCCACGCCGCGGGCCGGCGACCTCCACCATGGGCCGGCGCCGGGGCCTGGCCACCCCTGGGGTGGGCACCGCGGGGACGGGGGGACCGGAGGACTCGCCCGGGCGCGGCGTCGTGCGCACGCGCACCTCCATGGCCGCACCACACCCCACGCAGCGGATGATCTGGCTGCCCATGGACACCGGGGGCAGCGTCGCACCGCAGCGGGGACACTGGAGGGAGGGGACCGTGGGAGTGCGAGGCTCTGCGGTCATGCGCTCGACGGGCTCCGAGAAACGCGCCCAGGCATCCACGCGTGCCGGACTCGGCGTTGCACCAACGAGGCATTCTTTCGCAATCGGCTGCCAGGGTCAATGCAACGCAGGGTGGAGGTGGGCTGGAAAGGGGAGTGTAGGCGAGGGAGCATTGGTGGCCGGGGCGGATCCGATAAGGTTGGCCCCGAGCGCGAGGTAGTGGAGACTTCCGGAGTTCGCCCGCTTCGCGCGTTCTGGTTTTCGAGGTGCCCGCATGCCGCCGTCGCCGTACGCTCCGCTCCTGGCTCAAATCCCCATGTTCGAGCGCGTCGGGCGTGAGGACCTCGAGCACCTGTCGGGGCTGTTGCAGCAGAAGCGCTACAACAAGGGCGACATCATCTTCCACGAGGGGGATGTGGGCACGGCGCTCTTCATCGTCCGCAAGGGCGAGGTGGCCATCCGCTTGAGTTCCTCGGATGGTCGGGAGGTCATCCTGGCGATGGTGCGCCGGGGCTACGCCTTCGGGGAACTGGCGCTGCTGGACGGGGAGCCGCGCTCGGCGGACGCGGTGGCGCGCGAGGAGACGGATCTGCTGAAGCTCCAGCGCGAGGACTTCCAGCGCTTCCTGGCCGAGCGCCCGCAGGTGGCCATGGGTCTGCTGGCGGAACTCAGCCGGATGGTGCGGCGCATCACCCAGCACGTGCATGACACGGCCTTCCTGGACGCGCGGGCGCGCCTGGCGCGGGTGCTGCTGGAGCTGGCCAAGACGCAGGGCCAGCCCACCGCCGAGGGGGGCGTCCTCATCCCCAAGATGACCCAGGCGGAGCTGGCCAACCTGTGCGGCGTCACCCGCGAGAGCGCCAACAAGTGGCTGAGCTTCTACAAGCGCGAGGGGCTGCTGACGAACGAGAGCGGGCAGATCACCCTCGTGGACCCCGAGCGCCTGCGCCGCGACGTGGACTGAGCAGAGGGGAGGAGCCCGCGCACGTGGGCGGTCTCGACTCCCTGAAAAAAATACGGGTGGAGGCCGCGCCCCCCGGCGCGGCCTCTCTTCCCTTGGGACCGTGGACGTGTGGGTCGCACCCCCCAGCGCGACACCCGCCGCTGGACCCGGGCGGAGGACCGCGCCCCCCGGCGCGCTCCTCACGCACGCCACCCAGGCGAAGTGGGGCGGAGTCTGGCGAGGGCTGTTACCGGCCATCCCCCCTCAGGACATGGCCACGGCCTCTCGTACCTGCTCCGCTCGCACCCCGGGAGGGCGGCGTTCGGGTCCAACGGGCATGGAGTCCCCGTTCCCAGTCAGAGTGATAGCGCGGGAGGTGCCCTGGAGGCTGTGAAGGAACTCACGCGAAGGGTGTGAAGCCGTTCACAGACACGGGGGCCGTTTCGTGCTGGGGCCTCTCCCGGGTGCTCCTCACGGGCGGCGGAGTGAATACACCGGAAGGGGGGGGCCGTACCAGCCCCGGGAGTTCCAAACGTCAGGACCGCCTCCCGATGGTGACGGGCAGCTCGCGCACCTCGCCGGCGCGCAGCACCCGGGCCTGTACCTGCGTGCCCACCTTCTCGTCGCCGAGGTAGCCCAGCAGCTCCTCGATGCTCTGCAGCGGCTGTCCCCCGAGGCTCACCAGCACGTCGCCAATCATCAGCCCGGCCTTGTCGGCGGGGCCCTCGGGCTCGACGGTGAGGAACATGAGGCCGCCCTCGCTGCCCGCGCTGGCCCCGAGGTTGCGCGGCAGACGGACGGGATGCGCCCCCACGCCGAGGTAGCCCCGGCGGATGCCTCCGTGCTGCTGGAGCGCCTGGGCAACGCGCTGGAGCGTCTCCCCGGGAATGACGACGGCGGCGGTGCGGGACAG
>NZ_DASVWK010001125.1:0-7845 GCF_036389735.1 Archangium sp.
CGTGTACTCGTCCTCGCCCATCTTGTAGACGAACACGTCGGGGGTGATGTACTGCGCGTCGTCCCCGCTGAAGTTGCGGCCCGGCTTCGGGTCCAGCTTCGGCAGCAGCTTGGACGCCTCCACCACCTCCTCGAGCGGCACCTTCAGGTCCTTCGCGATCGCCGGAAGGTTCTTGCTCTCGAGGTACTTCATGTGGCGCTTGATGATGAGGCCCAGCAGCGACGCGTGCTTGTCCTTGAGCGCGGCCACCTGGATGAGCAGGCACTCCTGCAGGTCCCGCGCGGCGCAGCCCTTGGGCTCCAGGTTCTGGATGCGGCGCAGCGTGCGTTCGGCCACCGACATGGGCACGTCCGCCTCGTTGGCCAGGCGGATGAGCGGGTCTCCCTCCACGTCGTCCAGCGTCAGGTACCCGTCGTGGTTGAGGTTGCCCAGGATGAGCATGCCCACGCGCCGCTCGGCCTCGTTGAGCCGCAGCGTGCCGAGCTGCTCCTGGAGGTGGTCGACCAGGTCCTCCTTCTCCACGAGGTTGGCCTCAAAGGAGGGCATGTCCTCGGTGGACACGTTGCCCTTGTTGGAGGCGGTCGTCGGCTCGTTGAACTGGTAGCTGTTGAGGTAGGCCTCCCAGTCGATCTCCGGCGGCCCATCCCCATCGGCCTTGAACTCCGGCGCCGCGTCCGGCGTGCGGTTGTCCGCGATGTCGGGGGGAATCTCGGTGTTCGCCGCCTCCATCGAGGCCTCGCCCGGCTCCTTGCCCGCAGTGTCGCCAAAGGGCGTCTCGTCCGGCTGCTCCAGCAGCGGGTTCTGGTCCATCTCCTCCCGGACCTGCTCCAGCAGCTCCATCCGGGAGAGTTGCAGCAGCTTGATGGCCTGCTGCAGCTGGGGCGTCATCACCAGCTGCTGCGAAAGCTTCAGGCTCTGCTTGAGTTCCATCGCCATTCGGAGGGTCTCCCGCCCAATTCAACAATCGACTCGACGGCAAACCGCCATCAAGGACCGTGCCAAGGTAACAAGCCCCCCTGACTTCGTCCAGTGCCCGCGAGTCCGGCCTGTGCTTTGCATTCTGTGAATTTCTTCATTTATTCCGGACACTTACACCGTCTCGTCCGCTCGGAAGGCGTTCACGAATGGACGGCGCGTGTGTCCGAAAGGCCAAGCGAGGAGGGGAGCCCGGGAGGCTGCCCATGCCGGATTCTCGGCCTTCAAACCGACTGCAAGCGGAATCGCTCGCCGAGGTACACGGCGCGCGCCCGGGCCGAGGCGGCAATCTGCTCCGGTGTGCCCTCTTCCAGGATTTGACCCTGTGCGATGATGTAGGCGCGGTCGCAGATCCCCAGGGTGTCCTGGACGTTGTGGTCGGTGATGAGGACGCCCAGGCCCCGGGACTTCAGGTGGGCGATCTGCCGCTGGAGGTCGCCCACGTTGATGGGGTCCACGCCGGCGAAGGGCTCGTCGAAGAGGATGAAGCGGGGGTTGGGGATGAGCGAGCGGGCGATCTCGGCGCGGCGGCGCTCGCCCCCGGAGAGGGTCTCACCGAGCGAGTCGGCCACATGGCCCAGGCCGAACTCCTCCAGGAGCTCGCTGGCGCGCTTCTCGCGGGCGGCGGCGTCCAAGCCCGGCTGGAGTTCCAGCACGGCCAGGAAGTTCTGGCGCACGGTCAGCTTGCGGAAGATGGAGGCCTCCTGGGGGAGGTAGCCCAGGCCGCGGCGGGAGCGCCGGTGCATGGGCAGGTGGGTGAGGTCCTCGGCGTCCACGCGCACGCGGCCGCCGTCGGGCCGCACCAGGCCCACCACCATGTTGAAGCTCGTGGTCTTCCCCGCGCCGTTGGGACCGAGCAGCCCCACCACCTCGCCCTGGGCGACGTGGAAGGAGACACCGCGCACCACCTGGCGCTTCCGGAAGGTCTTCTGGAGGCCCTCCGCGAACAACTGGCCGCTCATCTGCCCGTGCCCCCACCCGGCTCGCGCCGAGGCTGCTCCGCCGGGGGGGCCGGCTCGACGGTGATGACGGCGTTCTCCACCTCGAAGTTCTCGTTGCCGAGCGTCATGCGCACCTTGGTGCCCCGCAGGTGCGTCGTCCGATCGCGCGCCTCGGGGTTGCCCGTCATCACCAACACCCCCGTGGGCACGTTGAAGTCCGCTCGCTCGCCCCTGACCGTCCGCTCGCCGTCCGTCGCCCGCACGTTGCCCACACACTCCACGCGCGTCACCTCATGTGCGGCGTTGTAGGAGGTGATCATCCTGTCGCACCGCATGTCCATGGTGCGGTGTTTCACCGCCACATCGCCGGTGAAGACGGCCTGGTTGCGCGTGCCGGCCACCCGCTTCGAGGAGATCTCCGTCGGGTTGCGCGACGGGGGGGACTCCCGGCCCGCGCTCCGGCGCGGCTGCTTCACCGGGGCCCCTTCGAGGACGACGACAGCGTTCTCCACGTCGAAGTTCTTGCTGCCGAGCAGCAGGCGCACCAGGGAGCCCCGAAGGTGCGTCGTCGGGTCGCGCGCCTCGGGGTTGCCCGTCACCACCAGCACGCCCGTGGGCACGTCGAAGTCGGCCCGCTCGCCCGTGGCGGTGCGGTCGCCGTCCACCGCGCGTACGTTGCCCACGCACTCCACGCGTGTCACCTCGCGCGGGCCGGTGTAGTGGGCGATCAGCTCGTTGCACCGCAGATCCAGGGTGCGGTGCTTCACCACCACGTTGCCCTTGAAGACGGCCTGGTTGCGCGAGCCCGTCACCAGGTCGGAGGAGATGCGCACCGGCTCGCCCAGTTGGGGGGCCTCCGCCTCGCGGGGTGGGCCCGCATGGGAGGTGGCCGCGGCGGGCTGCACCGGTTGGCCCGCGAAGAAGGCCATCACGAGGTACTCAATCACGCGCGGCTCCCAGGACGGTCTCCACCGAGCCCTCGAAGGTGAACTGGTCGTCGGGGAAGGACAGCGAGAAGGTGTCCGCCGTGAGACCATAGTCCGGCCCCTTCACCTGGATGCCCTCGGTGCCGCGCGCCGACTGCCGGGCCCCGTCATAGGTGGCCCGAGGCGTGTGCGCCACCATCCCCGAGGCGGTGCGCACCTCCACGTCGCCCGAGGCCACCATCTGCCGCGTGCCCACGTTGCCCTCCATGAGGCGCGCGCGCACCCGGGTGTCGCCCGTCTGGCCGTGCCCCTGGTCCTTGCCCAGCACCTGCAGGGTGGCCTGGGTGGCGGTAAGGTCCCCCGAGCGCTGGTAGGTGGCCTGCCCGGCATTCCCCGTCAGGGTCAGGGTGCTGCCGTCATACGAGCGCAGCCGCACCCCCCGCATCACCACGGCGGGCGGCTCGGAGGCGTCGCCGGGCGCCTGCTTCGGGGCGCAGGCCGCCAGGATGGCGAGGAGGCTCGACAGGAGGACGGAACGGGACACGGAGCCACTTCCTATCACCGGGTCGGGGTGGGCGCTCCCGGAACGAGCACGCCCGCTGGCTCGGGGGGTCGGGTCTTCCAGCGCTGGTGCATCCATACCCACTGCTCGGGGGCCCGGCGGATGGCCGCCTCGATTCGCTGGGAGAGCGCGGCGGTGAGGGCCAGGGCATCCGCCTCGCGGTCCTCGCCCGCCCGCCAGGGCACCTCCTCCATCCACAGCCGGTAGCCGTCGCCCTCGCGCTGACAGAAGCCCACCACCACCGCCGCGCCGGTGCGCAGCGCCAGGTCCGCCGCCGCCCGGGGCGTAGCCGCCAGCTCGCCGAAGAAGGGAACGAAGAGGGACTGCACCTTCGTGTCCTGGTCGATGAGCAGTCCGAGGATCTCCCCCGCCTTGAGGGCGCGCAGCATGGCCCTCGCCGCCCCCTCCTGGCCGCGCCAGATGCTGCGCACCCCGCCCTGGGCCCGGAAGCGCTCGACGAGGGCGGTGAGCCGGGGGTCCGTGGTCTCCTTGGCGATGCTCTGGCTGGGGTAGCCCGCCCGCGCCACACGCCGGGCCAGCAGTTCCCAGTTGCCCACATGGCCCGAGATGAAGACGACGCCCTTGCCCCGGGCGAGCGCCGCCTCCAGGACGCTCCGGTCCTCGTCCGACCAGCGCACCAGGCGCTCGAGCTGCTGGTCCATGGAGGTGGTGGCCCCCACCTCGAAGGCGGCCATGCCCAGGTGACGGAAGGAGGCGCGGGCCAGGGCATGCCGCTCCGCGTCGGACTTCTCCGGGAAGGCGCGGGCCAGGGACTTCAAGGCCTTGCGGCGCTCCCCGCCGGCCACGGCGAAGGCGAACCGGCCGAAGCCGGCCCCCAAGCCCCGGGCGAGCCCCAGCGGCAGGGCACTCACGATGGCCAGTGCCGCACGGACGAGCAGGTAACGGAGGAAACGCTTGAGGCGCTTTGCTAAGGGTGGGCGCTCCACGAGCGTTTCCATATCCCATGCGCGAATACAACTTCGACGGCATCGTTGGTCCCACCCACAATTACGGTGGCCTCTCGCCCGGCAACCTGGCGTCCACCACCCATGGGGGCGAGGTGAGCCACCCTCGCGCGGCCGCCCTCCAGGGACTGGAGAAGATGCGCTTCGTGGCGAGCCTGGGGGTGGGACAGGCCGTGCTGCCGCCCCAGCCGAGGCCCTCGCTCAAGGCGTTGCGGATGCTGGGCTTCACCGGCACGGACGAGGAGGTCATCACCCGGGCCGGACAGGAGGCCAACCACCTGCTGCGGCTCACCTCCAGCTCCGCCGCCATGTGGACGGCGAACGCGGCCACGGGGGCGCCCTCGGAGGACACGGCGGACGGGCGGATGCACCTGACACCGGCCAACCTCCAGCAGATGTTCCACCGGGCGCTGGAGGCGGAGACGACGCACTCGGTGCTGCGCTCCATCTTCGCGGACGAGCAGCGCTTCGCCGTCCATGCACCGCTGCCCGGCGGCGGACACTTCGCGGACGAGGGCGCGGCCAACCACACCCGGCTGTCCACCCCGGGGCACAAGGCGGTGCACCTGTTCGCCTGGGGACGGAGCGCCTGGCGAGACGACGTGCGCCACCCCAGCCGCTTCCCCGCCCGGCAGACGTTCGAGGCCAGCCAGTCGCTCGCCCGGCTGCACAAGCTGGACCCGGCCCAGGTGCTCCTGCCGCAGCAGGCGCCCGAGGGCATCGACTCCGGCGCCTTCCACACGGACGTGATGGCGGTGGGCAACGGCAGCTTCCTCATGCTGCACGAGCTGGCCTTCGTGGACCCCCAGGGGCTGCTGAAGACGCTCCGGGAGAAGCTGGGCGAGGGCTTCACGTACACCCTGGCCACGCAGGAGGAGCTGCCGGCGCGTGACGCGGTGAAGGCCTACCCGTTCAACTCGCAGGTACTGTCGCTGCCGGACGGCACCATGGCCATCGTGGCGCCCGAGGAGGCCCGGGAGACGGAGCCGGCGCGGCGCTTCCTGGAGCGCGTGGTGGCCGAGAACAACCCGGTCAAGCACGTGCACTACCTGGACGTGCGCCAGTCGATGAACAACGGCGGCGGCCCGGCGTGCCTGCGCCAGCGCGTGTGGCTCACCGACGCCGAGCGCGCCGCGGTGAAGGCCAACGTCTTCTACACCCCGGAGCTGCACGAGGCGCTCGCCGGCTGGGTCAAGCGACACTACCGCGAGGACCTGCGCGCCAAGGAGCTGGCGGACCCGCAACTGGCCCGCGAGACGATGACGGCGCTCGATGAGCTGACGCGAATCCTCAACCTGGGCAGCGTCTACGACTTCCAGAAGTGAGCCCGGGGGCGCGCGCCCGCCTGCTCGGTGGGCGCGCGTCCGAAGTGGCATGGACGTTGGAACGAGGGCGGTGCACCTTCGAGAGACGAGGAGCCACGATCCATGATTCCCGAGTCCATCCAGCACTACCTGCACGACCACCACGTGCCCTTCCTCCGCCATTGGCACCCGCGCGCGGTGACGGCGCAGGAGTTGGCGCAGGCGCTTCACGTGACGGGCTACCGCGTGGCCAAGTCGGTCATCGTCCGGGCCGACCAGCAGCTCTGGATCTGCCTCATTCCCGCCGTGGAGACGCTGGACCTGGAGAAGGTGGGCGAGGCCCTCGGCACCCGGGAGGCGCGGCTGGCCACCGAGGACGAGTTCGCGAACCTCTTTCCCGAATGTGAGCTGGGCGCGGAGCCGCCCTTCGGCAAGCTCTACGGGCTGCCCGTGGTGATGGATGAGAGCCTGGGCGTGGCGGAGGACCTGCTGCTGCGCGCCGGCTCGCACGAGGAGGCACTGGAGGTGAGCGTCGAGGACTTCATCGGCCTCGAGGCCCCCCGGATGGCCGCTCTCCTCATCGAGCGTCCGGCCCACCCCACCGTGCACCACGACCTGCACCCGTAGCGGGGCGGCTCAAGGCGCCTCGTCTCCTCCCGAGGCCACGTCCTCGTCCGAGCCGAGCGCCCGCAGGAGCTCCGGCTCCCGCTCCCCGCCTCCGATCCGCTCCTGGCGCCGCGCCTCCACGCGCTGGCGCTCCCCTTCCTCCAGACGGGCCGCCCACGCCTCCGCCTCCGCGCGCTTGTCGGAGGGCAGCAGCCTCACCCCCTCGCGCACGGCCCGCGCCGCGGCATCCATCTGGTGCATCGACTCGTGGAGGCGCGCCACCCGGAACCACGCGTCCGTGTTGGGCTGGAGGCGCGCCGCGGTCTGCCAGGAGTCGAGCGCCCGCGCACGCAAGCCCTCCCGCTCGAAGCTGTCGCCCTCGAGCATGAAGAGCCGGGCCCGCTGCGTCAGGTCGGAGAGGAAGGGGCTCACCCGCTGGAGCGTCTCCCGCGCGCGCCGGGGAAGGCCCATGTCCATCTGAAGCCGCGCGAACATGAAGGCCAGCTCCACGTCGCCGGGGAAGCGGGTGCGCACCTCCTCGAGGAACTTCAACGCCTCGTCGTTCCGCTCCTGGGCCCGGAGCACGTCCACGCGCAGCAGGTGCGAGGCGAGTGCGTCCGGAGCCCGGCGGGAGACCTCGGCGCTCGCGGCCTCGGCCTGCTTCAGCTCGCGCCGGTCGAGTCGCAGGCGCGTCTCGCGCT
This sequence comes from Archangium sp., assembly GCF_036389735.1. Taxonomy (GTDB): domain Bacteria; phylum Myxococcota; class Myxococcia; order Myxococcales; family Myxococcaceae; genus Archangium. The sequence continues at coordinate 6,981 of NZ_DASVWK010001125.1, forward strand.
CCCACAGGCCCACCGCTTCCGGCGCCGCGTCGAAGCGCTCCCGGGCCCAGGCGAGCCAGGGGAGGGCCTCCTCGTGACGCCCGGCCCGCACGAGTTCGGTGGCGAACCGCACCGCCTCGCGCGGCGAGTCCGGCGTGAGGGCCTGGAGCTCATCGAGGGTGCGCGCCCGTCCGAGCGCCTCGTTCCACAGCACCTCCCGGTCTCCGGCCTCGAAGGCCAGGCGGTACTCGAGGAAGGCCTGGGTGCGGCCCCCCAGGGCGAGCAGGGCGCGCGCGGCCACGCGGTGGGCCCGGGCATCCAACGGGTTGAGGAAGAGGGCCCGGTTGGCGAAGGCGAGCGCCTCGGTCGCGCCCGAGGGCCCCGAGGCCACGCAGGCGGTGCCCAGCAGGTCATGCAGGGCGTAGTCGGTCGGGTGCCGGTCGATGAGGACGAGCCCCCGGGCCCGCACCTCGGAGAGCGGGGCGCGCGCGGCGACGAGCCTCCCAAGCTCCTCCTCGGCGGCGGACAGCGTGTGCCGGCCTGGGACGAGCGCGGCCAGGGCCACGGCGGCGAGCACCCCTCCCGCCGCGAGCCCATGTGGGGGAGCCAGGCCGCGGGAGGCCGGAGCCTCGGAACGTGCGCGGTGCTCGGGCCGGACCACGGTGGCCAGGGCGACGAGCGCCGCCACCATCGTCGCGGGAAACTCCAGGCTGAAGTCGAAGAGGTCGTGCAGTCCGAGCGCCACCACGCCCGCGAGCACCGACAGCTCCACCGTGCCCCACCCCGCCCGGCGCAGCAGCCGACCGAAGCCCCACAGCCCCACGGCGAGCAGCAGCAGGCCGGGCACGCCCCACTCGGTGGCGAGCTGAAGCAGCGCGTTCTCCGG
>NZ_DASVWK010001126.1:0-7979 GCF_036389735.1 Archangium sp.
GCTCCGCCATCAAGAACCGCATCGACGTCTGGCCGGACAAGGTGGACGAGGTGGGGATTCCCGGCCCCAAGGACCGGGTGGATGACGTGGTGTCCGGCATGGCGCTGATGCCGGATGGCTCGGTGTGGGTGGGCTCCTTCGCCTGGGGGCTGGCGCGGATGGACGCGAAGGGAGTGGTCCAGCAGTACGCGCTCGGCACGGGGGCGGATCGCTTCGTGTCCTCGGTGGCGCGCGACCCGAGCGACGACAGCGTCTGGGCCGGTCACCGCTGGGGCGGTGGGCTTACCCGGCTGAAGGGGGACACGGTGATGCGCTACGGCAAGGCACTCGGTCCGCTCGCGGACCACCCCGTCTGGGACATCCAGTCCGCGGGCACGGGCCCCGAGCGCCGGCTGCTGGTGGCCTTCGGCGGCGAGGAGAGCGGCCGCCCGGGTGCCATCGGCGTCTACCGCGGCGAGTAGACAGGGGAACAGGTGCCCGCCCGCTTTCCCTGGCAAAACCGGGGGCGGGCGATGACACTGTTTTCATGCGCCCGCTCGAGCCAGGCATGAGGACTCCCCAGCCTTCCACCCGTCCCGTGCGTGGGCAGGCGAAGGCGGAGGATCTGCTCGCCCTGCCGAATGAGCGGGCTGCGGAAATCATCGACGGATACCTCGTGGAGAAGGCGTCGCCGAGCGCCCCTCATGCGCTGGCCCAGGGCGGGGTGATTGTCGTGCTGGGCCCGGCCTTTCACCGCCGAGGCGGTGGAGGCGTGCCGGGTGGCTGGTGGCTCCTGCCCGAGGTGGAGGTGGAGCTGGAGCCAGGGCAGGTGTACCGCCCCGACATCTCGGGGTGGCGCCGCGAGCGCATGCCCACGCCGACCTCCGAGCGTCCGGTCCGGCTGCGTCCGGATTGGGTGTGCGAGGTGCTGTCTCGGAGCAATGCGCACCATGACCTGGTGACGAAGTTCCGCACCTATCACCGGCTGGGCGTGCCCCACTACTGGCAGGTGGACCCGGAGACGGAGGTCCTCACCGTGTACCGCTGGCAGGAAGCCGGGTACCTCGCGGTATTGACGGCCGCGCGAGGGGAGACGGTCCGTGCCGAGCCCTTCGACGCGATCGCCTGGAACGTCGGAGTGCTCTTCGGAGACGAGCCCGAGGACGGGCCCGCTCCCGGGTAGGGCGCGCTACTGAGGCAGGGCCACCGAGCCCGTCCGCGCGAGCGAGTGCGCCGTGCCCTCTTCGCGCAGGATGGGCAGCTTCAGCCGGAAGGCGGTGCCCTGGCCCGGCTCGCTGCGCACGTCGATCTGCCCGCCCATGGACTGGACGATGGTGTTGCAGATGGCGAGCCCCAGGCCCGTGCCCACGCCCACCGGCTTGGTGGTGAAGAAGGGCTCGAAGATGTGCCGCTGGATGTCCGGAGGTATGCCCTGCCCGTTGTCCTGCACCTCCAGCACCACGTGGTGCGGCCCCTCGTGCCACGTGGACACCTGGATGCGGTTGTCGTCGGGGTGGCGCGCGGGCAGCGCCTGCACCGCGTTCACCAGCAGGTTGACGAGCACCTGTCCCAGGCGCGCCTCGTTGCCGCGCACGAGCGGCACCTCGCCGAACGCGCGCACCACCTGGGTGCGGTGCCTCAGCGCGCTGCGCATCAGCCTCAGCGCCCCGTCCACCACGCGGTGCACGTCCACCGGGCCACTGCGCTCCTCGTCCGAGCGCGCGAAGGCCTTCAAGTCCTGGACGAGCTCGCGGATGCGGCCCACGCCCTCGCGCGTCTCGGAGACCACCTCGCGCAACTCGGGCATCGACTCGGGCGCCAGCATCATCTGGGTGAGCTGCTCCTCCAGGAAGTTGAGGTTGGCGGAGACGAAGGTGAGCGGGTTGTTGATCTCATGCGCCACGCCCGTGGCCAGCGTCCCCACGGACGCCATGCGGTCCGCCAGCCGCAACTGCGACTCCAGCCGCTTGCGGTCGGTGACGTCCCGGCTCAGCACCATGAGCAGCGGGCGACCCCCCAGGCCGCTGAAGAGCGCCTTCTTGGTGACGAGCGCGCGGAGCTGGCCGGTGTTGTCGGTGAAGGAGTCCTCGGACTCGTGGGCCTGGCCGGTGGCGAAGACCTGCTCGTCCTGGTTCCAGAAGGTCTCCGCCTCGCTCGAGGAGAGGAAGTCGTGGTCCGTCCCGCCGAGCAGCTGCTCCACGGGGCGCCCCATGAGCCGGCCGAAGGCGCTGTTCATGGCCACCCAGCGGTGTGCCCGGTCCTTCACCAGGAGCGGGTCCGGCACGGCGTCGAGCGTGCGCTGGAGCATATCCTTCGAGCGCTCCAGCTCGGTGCGGGCGCGCAGCCGCTCCAGCTCGGCGCCCGCGCGCACGGCGAAGGCGCCCACCAGCGCGTAGTCCAACGGCCTCGCCTCGAGCGGCTTGTCATGCAGGATGGCCAGCACGCCGATGGGCTGACCCCGCGAGTCCTTCAGGGCCACGCCCAGGTAGCTGCGCAGGCCCTGCTCGTGCAGCATCGTGTCCTCGGGGAAGCGCGCGGCCACGCCGTCCGGGTAGTGGCAGAGGCTCTGATTGACGGTGAGCTGGCACGGCGTCCCGGCGAGCGCGTAGGGCGGCAGCTCGCAGAAGTCGCCCTGGTTGAAGCAGGCCAGCTTGCGCACCGTGTTCCCGTCCAGCTCGCCCACCAGGGCGCACGTGACACCGAGCGCCCGGGTGAGCTGCTTCACCAGGGACTGGAAGAAGTCGGGTCCGGACTCGGCGAGGGTGAGCTCCAGCAGCGTCTGGAGCGTGGCCTCCGTGTGCACCCAGTGCCGGCCATCCGCCAGGAAGGACGAGGGCGTCATCGACTGGAGCCGTCGCTCCAGCGCCATCAACCGCGTGCCCCAGCGCGAGCCCGGAGGCGCCAGGCACTCGTCGGCACCGGCCTCGTCCAGCGCGTCGAGCTCCTCGGGACCGCGCCGCGTCAGCACCACGAGCTGGGACTGCGAAGGCGTGCGCCGGGTGTGGAGCTGCTGGCAGAGCGCGAGTGTGTCCTCCAGGGCCCCGCCCGCGTCCCACAGCACCAGCAGGCCGGGGGGCAGCAGCTCGGGCACCTCGTCCAGTCCCCGCGCACGCCGCACCTGACACCGCACCGCGTGGCGTGCACCCTCCTCGTGGAGCTTGTGCTCCAGCTCCTCACAGACCTCTTGGGGCACATCCACCAGTACGACGTTCATGGCACTCCTCCCCCCTGGGACCTGACCACGCGTCCGGTGTCAGGGTGAGCTCGCGCTCATTATAGAGTGCATGTAGGCGGAGGAGTTGGATCGCACTCCAGGTGCGATTTTTCGACCCCTGGTGGGACGGTGGGTGCCGGACGCACTCAGGACTCGACGGAGACGGAGACCTCTCCCAGCCCCTGCACGCCGAGGCGGACCCGATCTCCGGGCCGGAGCATGTGGGCCGCGGTGGCGGCACCGGCGAGCACGATGCTGCCGGCGGGCAGGGACTCACCGCGCAGCTCGAGCAGCTCACACAGCTGGACGACGGACAGCAGCGGATCTCCCGAGATGGCGTCCGAGCGCGCCGCCTGGACTCGCTCCCCGTTCACCTCCATCACCATCTCCAGCCGGGGCAGGTCCAGCTCGCGGAGGGGACGCTCGGTGGTGCCCAGGACGAAGAGGGAGGAGGAGGAGTTGTCCGCCACCACGTCGGGCAGGGAGAAGTATTTGAAGTCGAGGTAGCGCGAGTCGAGGATCTCCATGGCCGCGAAGACGCTCGCGCACGCGTCCAGGGCCTGCTCGCGGGTGATGCGGCCGCGCAGCTCGCGCGAGGTGCGGAAGGCGATCTCCGGTTCGATCTTCGGATGGATGGTGCCCTGGAGCCGCAGCGTGCCGCCGGCGGGCACCCGCATGCGATCCGTGAGGACACCGTACACGGGCGAGTCCAGGTTCATCTGCCGGCGCTTGGCCTCGGAGGTGAGCCCCATCTTCAGGCCCACCACGCGCTCGCCGCGAGCGGTGCGCAGCCGGATGCCCTCGGCCTGGATGGCGTAGGCGTCCCGGAGCGCGAGGTCCGGGTGCTGCCGGGTGAGGGGCTGAATCTCGCGGGCCTCCAGGCGTGCCTGGTCCAGCAGCCGGGCCAGCTCCTCATGCAGGTGTTGCGTCATGGCCGTCCATGCTACTCCGCCACGAGGAGGAAGCACGCATGACCCGGCGGACGTTCGAGGATTCGAAGGCGGAGGGCGGCATCCACCACCGATTGGGCCAGCTCGTGGGTGAGTGGGAGGGAGTGACGAGGACCTGGTTCGAGCCGGACAAGCTCGCGGACGAGTCGCCCTGCCGTGGCACCATCCGCCCCGCGTTGGGGGGCCGCTTCGTGGTGCACGAGTACGAGGGCGCGCTCCAGGGCAAGCCGCTCTCGGGAATGGCCATCTACGGCTACCACCTCGACCCGGACCGTTACGAGATGGCGTGGGTGGACAGCTTCCACAACGGCTCGGCCATCATGTTCTCCAAGGGGCAGAACGAGGGCCGGGGCTACGGAGTCCGGGGCGGCTACGAGGCGCCTCCCGGGCCTCCGTGGGGCTGGCGGACGGAAGTCCAGCAGCCCGAGCCGGATCGGCTCCTCATCACCCACTACAACATCACCCCCGAGGGCCAGGAGGCGAAGGCCGTCGAGACGGAGTACCGGCGCAAGCGGTAGGGCAGGACTCCAGAAGTGAACATCCCGACAGTCCGATGTCGTCCTGCCGGGTGGGCCTCCGTCTTGAGGGGACCTTCGGCTGCGTGCTTGAGTGAGGAGCCCGAAAGTGGGAAGGGGGTTTCATGACTCGCGACACGCCTTCAAGCCAGGTCGAGGTGTACGGGCGGAGCGTTCAGGCCCTGGTCGACGCGATGGAATTCCTCACGGGCAAGGTGCAGCGGGTTCTTGCCTCTCATGGGATCGCCTCGCTCGATCCGGAGAAGTGGTACCCGATGAGCGCCGTGCTCGACAGCTTCGACGACATCCTCAAGCAGGTCGGGCCACACACCACTCGCGCCATCGGTCTCGCCATTCCCAAGAACGCGGTCTTCCCGCCTGGGATTGACTCGTTCGAGTCGGCCCTGCTCTCGCTCGACCAGGCCTATCGGATGAACCATCGAGGCAGCGGCGACATCGGCAGTTACCGCTATCAACGCACGGGGGAGCTCAGCGCCCAGATGGTGTGTGACAACCCCTACCCCTGCGAGTTCGACCAGGGCATCATCCTGGCCCTCTACGGGCGCTTCCAGCCCAAGGGCTCCTACGTGCTTCAGATTGAGCACGAGACCGCGGACTGCCGGAAGACGGGCGCCGTCGCCTGCGTCTACCGGCTCAAGTGGTGAGGCGGACGGGCGGACTCCGCGCTCAGTGGCACAGGGCGCTCATGGACGGCTCGGGGATGGCGGTCAGCTGCGGGCGCTTCTTGGGGTGCGCCACGGGCGACCGGGATTCGTCGCGCAGCCCGTCGAACATGGAGTGGAAGGCCGCGTAGATACGGTCCACCAGCGCGAGGGCCTCGTCACGCAAGGCGGGCGTGAGCTCCATGGCGTGCAATCTCGTCTCCATCTCCTCCTCGAAGACCTCGTGCTGCTCCTCGGCCGCCATGTGGTAGTTGGAGAAGTACTTCAGCCGGTTGTCGCCGCCCAGGGCCTGGGTGAGCGCGGCGGTACGAGTGAAGAAGGCGTGGCTGGTGGACTCCAGCGCCAGCACCAGGACCACGCGCAGCCGGTCATCCAGCGGGCGGAGCACCTCGCGCAGGAGGTCATAGCTGGCATTCCGGGTGCTCTCGTGCGCGCGGCTCCACAAGTCGTCAACGCTCAAGGGGCGCCCCATCAGCACGGCGACGTCCTCGAAGAACCAGTCGTCATGGCCACGCTCCTCGGCGCGATGGCGGAGCATGAGCGGCTTGAGCTCCGGGTCCTGTACCCGCTGCGCGTTGAGGCGGAGCACTTCCTGGAAGCTCATCACCCAGAACGCCAGGCGAGGGGCGAATGCGAGCGCCTGCTCCAAGGGTTGGTCCTGACGAAGTCCATCGAAGAAGGAATGCCTGGCGAAACCGGACTGACGGACGCTGATGTGCTGAAGGACGGCCTTCACGATGTACTCCCACACTTGAGATGGAGGTCTCCATCTCGGAGCCCATCCACGAAATTGCCGCGGCCAAGGTTCGCCACCTGACGAGAGGCGGCCCCCCGGTCCACCAGATGGATGAGGACTGGGAGAAGCGGATGCAAATGGAATGTTCGATTATTGACTCGTTATTTCCAGCGCACGGTGCCGCTCCGCGTGGCTCGGCCTGAAGTGATACCCGACCGGGGTCGTGCTAATGCGAGGCCCGGTTTGCCAGAGGAGGCTTCACGCGTGGAGAAGGTCCTCAATTACATCGGCGGGGAGCTGGTGGCCCCGAGCTCCCAGGTGTGGTTCGACAAGCCGGATCCCGCGACCGGGAAGCCCTCCGCGCGGGTGCCCGACTCGGACGAGGCGGACATCCAGCGGGCGGTGGAGGCCGCTCGGAGCGCATTCCCGGCCTGGGCCGCCACTCCAGCGGCCGAGCGGGCGCGCTTGTTGCGCCGTGTCGCGGACACGATTCGCGCCCGGACCGATGCCTTCGCCCGCGCCGAGTCCATCGACACGGGCAAGCCGCTGAAGCTGGCCGCCTCGGTGGATATTCCCCGCAGCATCCACAACCTCGAGTTCTTCGCGGACGCGGTGACGCAGTTCTCCACCGAGGCCCACGTCATGGACGGCGGGGCCCTCAACTACACGCTGCGCTCGCCCCTGGGCGTGGTGGGCTGCATCTCGCCGTGGAACCTGCCGCTCTACCTGCTCACCTGGAAGCTCGCCCCCGCGCTGGCCATCGGCAATTGCGTGGTGGCCAAGCCCTCCGAGGTGACGCCGATGACGGCGTACCTGCTCGCGCAGGTGTGTCGCGAGGTGGGCCTGCCTCCGGGCGTGCTCAACATCGTCCATGGCTACGGCTCCAAGGTGGGCTCCGCGATGAGCCGCCACCCGGACATCCGCGCCATCTCCTTCACCGGCAGCACGCGCACGGGCGCGGAGATCGCCCGCGTGGCCGCGCCGGTCTTCAAGAAGCTCTCGCTGGAGATGGGCGGCAAGAACCCCAACGTCCTCTTCGAGGACTGCGACTTCGACGAGGCGCTGGCCACCACGGTGCGCTCGTCCTTCTCCAACCAGGGACAGATCTGTCTGTGTGGCTCGCGCATCTTCGTGCAGTCGTCCCTCTATGAGCGCTTCCGGGATGCGCTGGTGGAGCGCACGCGGGCGCTGAAGGTGGGAGATCCGCTGGAGCCCTCGACGGACCAGGGCGCGCTGGTGTCCCCGCAGCACTTCGAGAAGGTGATGGACTGCATCGACCTCGCCCGGCAGGAGGGAGGTCGCGTGCTCACCGGAGGCCGGCGCGCGGAGGTGCCGGGGCGCTGCCGCGAGGGCTGGTTCGTGGAGCCCACGCTCATCGAGGGCCTGGGCTCGGCGTGCCGCACCAACCAGGAGGAGATCTTCGGCCCGGTGGCCACGCTCACCCCCTTCGACAAGGAGGAGGAGGTGCTGGCCTGGGCGAACAGCACGCGCTACGGGCTGGCGGCGAGCGTGTGGACGCGGGACGTGACGCGGGCGCACCGCTTCGCGGCGAAGCTGGAGAGCGGCATCGTCTGGGTGAACTGCTGGATGATGCGCGACCTGCGGACGCCCTTCGGCGGGGTGAAGGACTCGGGCGTGGGCCGCGTGGGGGGCTGGGACGCGCTGCGCTTCTTCACCGAGCCCAAGAACGTGTGCGTGAAGCTATGAGCGACCGGGTCGATTCCCAGAAGGCCCCGGAGCCGGTGGGCCTCTACCCCCACGCCCGGCGCGTGGGCAACCTGCTCTTCCTCTCCGGCGTGGGTCCGCGCGAGCGCGGGAGCAAGAAGATTCCCGGCGTCGAGCTGGATGCCCAGGGCAACATCGTCTCGTACGACCTGGAGACGCAGTGCCACTCGGTGTTCC
>NZ_DASVWK010001127.1:0-13391 GCF_036389735.1 Archangium sp.
CACTGGCCGATCTGCCGCCCATGCCCTGACGTCCGGGAGGGTGCCATCCCCTCCCTGGACGCCTGCCCGGTCCACGAGCAGGCCAGCGCCCCAGACGCCCACGCGTCGGGGCGTGCCTAGCTTCGGCGGAGGTGCGAGGAGGCACCCTCCCCATGAGTCTCGTGACGACCTATACGAAGACGTACTGCGGTTACTCCAAGCGGGCCAAGGCGCTCCTGTCCGAGAAGGGCGTGGAGTTCGACGACATCGACGTGACGGACGACGAGTCCCGCTTCGCCGAGATGGTGGAACGCACGGGCGGCAGCTCGACGGTGCCACAGATCTTCATCGCCGGACGGCACATCGGGGGCTTCACCGAGCTGGCCGAGCTGGACGAGCGCGGTGAGCTGGATGGGCTCCTGAACGCCGACGGAGCCGCCGCCAACCCCTCTTGAGCCCGGTCACAATTCCTCGAAGAAGGTTGCTCCCCGTCTCCGTCTGAACAAAGACTCCGCGCCGCTCCGGCGGCGCGGAGAGCCGAGCCTCTGTCTCCGCCGTGAGCGCCATCTCACGCGAGGCAGCCGTGCTCCACGCCACCACCCTTCTCTCCGCCCTCCTGCTGTCCCAGGCCCCTGCCCCCACGCCCGCGCAGGAGCCTGGCCCCGACCAGGCCACCACCTCCTCGCAGCGTGCCGCCGAAGCCGCCGAGCGCGCCGCCGTCGCCGCCGAGCGCGCCGCCGAGGCCAACGCCCGCATGGCGGAGGCCATCGAGCGCCTCGCCCAGGGCATCACCCGCACGGCGACTCCCGCCGAGCAGCCCGCCCCCGCCGCCGAGAAGAAGGAGCCCGAGAAGAAGGACACCTGGGACGTAACGGTGGGCATGGGTCTCATCTTCATCACCGGCAATGCCTCCACCATCACGTTCAACGGCCTGGCCGCCGCGGAGCGCAAGACGGAGCATTGGATCTACGCCGTCACGGCCACGGGCGTTTATGGCCAGAGCCGGCCCCCCGAGCTGACGGGAGCGCAGGAGGAGTCGCAGGTGGTGGCGCTCAACGCGGCCCTCCAACTGCGCGGAGATCGCCGCTTCACCGAGAAACTCAGCGCCTACCTGCTGACCGGCGCGGAGACGGACCACGTGAAGAGCGTGGAGCTGCGCGGCATCGGCGAGGCGGGTATCGGCATCATCTGGTGGGACGACAAGCGGAAGGACGGCGGCGAGGCCTACCTGCGCACCGACCTCGCCTTCCGCTACGCCCGGGAGACGCGCTTCCAGTACTACCCCTCGCGCATGGATCTCCCGGATGTGTCGTTCGGCGGCCCGCGCTTCGGCGCGGCCTTCCGCTACGGCCTCAACAAGGACGTCGCCTTCGTGGAGGAGCTGAGCGTGCTGCCCAGCCTCATCGAGGGCTCGCGCCTGTTCATCACGAACCAGACGCAGCTCAACGTGAAGCTGACGAAGGCGCTGGCCATCAACACCACCTTCCTCCTCCAGTACGACAGCGAGCCGGCCCCGGGAAAGGTGTCCACGGATACCTCGCTCGCGGTGAGCCTCGCGGTGACGTTCTAGGTCCGTGGACCGGGGCGGCTCAGCCCTCGCTGCCCCGGTACCACGCCACCAGCTTCGCGAGCCCCTCCTCCAGCGGCACCGAGGGACGGAAGCCCGTCTCGCGCTCCAGCGCCGTCACGTCCGCGCTCGTCACCTCCAGCTCCCCCGACCGCCCAGGCCTCAGCTCCACCCAGGCCTTCGTCTTCAACTGCTCCTCCAACAGGTCCACGAAACGCGCCATCGACACCGGCGCGCCCCGGCCCACGTTCAGCACGCGGTACGGCGGCGTGCCCTCGGGGGGCTTGTCCAGCACCCGCACCAGCGCCTCCACGACGTCGTCCACGTAGGTGAAGTCACGCTGCATCCGCCCCTCGCCATTCAGCACGATGGGCCGGCCCTCCAGCATCGCCCGGAGGAACAGCATCGGCGCCATGTCCGGCCGGCCCCACGGGCCATACACCGTGAACAGCCGCAGCCCCGAGACCGGCAGCCCGTACTGGTGGCTGTAGGCATGCGCGATCAGCTCGTCCGCACGCTTCGTCGCCGCGTACAGGCTCAGCGGCCGATCCGCTGTCGCCTCCTCGGAGAAGGGCAGCGGCGTGCCCTCCCCGTACACCGAGCTCGACGAGGCGAACACCAGGTGCGCCACCTTCGCCTGCCGGCAAAGCTCCAGCATCCGCAGGAAGCCCGTGACGTTCGTCTCCGCGTAGTCCGGCGCCTCGCTCGCCAACGAGCGCACGCCCACCCTCGCCGCCAGGTGCACCACGCGCTCGGGTGTGGCGCTCTCGAAGAGCTCCCGGCAGGCCTTCACGTCGCGGATGTCCATCCGGTGGAAGCCGAAGCCCGGTGCCGCCTTCAGCCGCGACAGCCGTGTCGCCTTCAGCGTCACGTCTCCCGACGTGTCGAGGTTGTCCACCCCGATGACGGTGTCCCCACGCGCGAGCAACCGCTCACAGACGTGGTACCCGATGAATCCCGCCGCGCCCGTGACGAGCACCTTCATGACTCACTCCCTGAGGGGGTGGGGACATACCACCGAGGCCGTCAGTCCTCGATCCGCGTTTCGAGGAACGGTCCCTGGCGTGCACGCCAGTCCCTGGAACTCGCGCCTTCCGACATCATTCGACCCACCGCCAACCCCGCGGCGCATGCGTGGTGCACGTTGTCATGGACGAACAGGGCGCTCCGACCCACCGGGTAGAGGCCCTCCACCCGGCTCAACTCGTTCAACGCCCGCTCCCGCGCCGCCGCGAAGCCCTTGCGGTACAGCGGGTAGGCCGTCCCCATGCGGCGCACACGCGCCCCGAGCACCTCCACCCCCGCCAGCCCCGCCCGCTCCAGCGCCGGGCGCACCCGCTCCGTGAGTTCCTCCGGCGACGCACGCCAGATGGCATCTCCCACCGCGCACGGCAGATCGAAGCCCACCACCGTCCGCCCCGCGGGGCCCTCGCCTCCCGAGAAGTTCTTCGCCTCGAAGAGCCGGTTCGCCGCGAGCCGCTCGTCCGCGAAGTAGTGCACGTCCTGCGTCGTGCCCCGATCCCGCGCCAGCTCCAGGTACAGCAGCGTCAGCGCCCGGTAGCCCAGCCCCTCGGCCGCCTCGGGCCGACCCGTCCACCTGCACAGCAGCGTCAGTGGCACCGTCGCCACCACCGCCTCCGCTGGCAACTCCCGCCCCTCCACCACCACCGCCCTCACCCGCTCGCGCTCCAGCACCAGCCCCTCGGCCGCCACTCCACAGCGCACCTCGCCACCGGCCCGTCGCAGGCCCTCGGCCAGGCCTTCCGCCAACGCTCCGAAGCCGCCCTCCGGGTAGAAGTAGCGCCGCCCCGCCGACGAGCCTCCGCGCCCGAGCGCCGCGCGCACCACCGCCAGGGGACCACCCTTCTGCACCCGCGCACGGCCCAGCGAGGCGTCCAGCTCCTCCGGTGGCAGTCCCCACACCTTGCGCGCCGCCGGCTCGTACAGCACCCGCGCCGCGTGCCGGCCCAGCCGTCGCGCCGCCTCCGCTCCGAAGTGGCTCCCCTGTGGAGGACGCAGCTGCGCCGCCACCGCGGACAGCCCGTGCTTCACCACCTCGGAGAGCCCCAGCCCTCGCGCGATGCCGAGCAGCGACAGCGGGTACGGCAGCTTCCGCCCGCCCACGTGCACCATGCCGCTGCGCGCCCTCACGCGGAGCGCTCCGCCCAGGGCCTCCTGGTAGAGCGCCAGCACCTCCGGCCCCGCAGCCTGGTGCAGCCGGTGCGGGCCGTAGTCCACCTTGAAGCCCGCGAAATCGAACGAGCCCGACAGCCCTCCCACCCGCGCGGAGGCCTCGAGCACCACCACCCGCTTCCCCGCTCGGACGAGCGCGTGGGCCGCCGCCAGCCCCGCGGGCCCCCCGCCGATGACCACCGTCGCCGCGCTCACCCCATGCCTCCCATGGGCAGTTCCAGCGCCACCAGGGCCCTCGGCGCCCGGCCCGCGCGCAGCCAGCCGATGCCTCGCGCCACCGTGCGCCCCATCAGCCACGTGTCCCGCACCGGCCGCCACTTCGAGCGGCCCACACGTGCGTGGTACGCGATCGGCAGGAAGACGATCGGGTCCCCCGCCGCCGCCAGCGCGAGCGTCAGCGTCGTGGTGAGCGAGAACCGATCCGGCAGCACCGGCGCGAGCGACAGCAGATCCGCCGTGCGCAGCACCCGCAGGCCCGAGTTGAGATCCGGCGCCTCGAAGCCTCCCACCCACCGCACCGCGCCCCGGAAGAGCGCCTTCACCGCCGAGCGCGCGAAGGGCTCGGCGGCTCCCAGCTTCGGCCGGGCACCAATCGCCTGCCGCGCCCCGGCTCGCACCGCCCCCACCAGCACGGGCAGCGAGGATTCTGGATACGTCCCGTCCGCGTCGATGAGCGCCAGCAGCGAGCCGTGCGCCTGGGCGGCTCCGGCCTTGATCGCCGCGCCGTAGCCCACGCCGCTCAACGTCAACACCCGCGCCCCGGCCTCGCGCGCCACCGCGCCCGTGCCGTCCCGCGAGCCATCATCCACCACGAGGATCTCGTGAGGCTCCGCCGCCAGCGCCTCTCCCACCCGCCGCACCACTCCGGCGATGGCGCCCACCTCGTCGCGAGCGGGGATGACGACGCTGATCATTCCGTCGCCGCCTCCGGAGCGGGCATGGGCTTCCACATCTCCCACAGCGGCCACAGCAGCATGGGCAGCCAGCCCACCGCCGCCCCCACCACCGATACCGGCATCAGCCAGCCCCACTGGGGCCCCACGAAGCGCACCAGCAGCGGCGCCAGCAGGTGGACGAACGTGGCCACCGAGGACACGGCGATGATGCCCACCTTCAGCCGCGTGGACAGCGCCGTCAGCATGAAGAGGTGCCCCACGATGAGCAGCACCACCGGCACGGTGAACAGGTGGAAGTGGAACGTCTCCATCACCTGCCGCGCCGGCTTCTCCAGCCGCATGGGCGCCACGGCGGCCTCCGTACCGTCCGAGGGCAGGTCCAACACCGGGCCTCCCGCCGCCTCCTCCGCCGGAGCGGGCGCGTGCTCATGCGCGACAGGCCCACCCCGGTAGTACTCCGCCGAGCCCCGCCCGGACAGGCCCCCGAACGAGTCCGCGTACAGCCAGGCCGACGACACGAAGCCCAGCACCAGGAACAGCAGGAACCCGGTGTAGAGGACGCGGGCCTCGAGCGAGAGGCGGCTGATGGGAAACGGCCGGGCGTACTGACGCACGAGAAGACTACCCCTTGGGGGCACTTGGAGCGGCGGCTTGGGCGCCGCTCAGCGCTCCGGTCTTGAGGATGAGCTCGTCCACCAGGACGAGCGCGCGACGCACTCCAATGGCCATCGACCGCGACGAGATGGTCGCCCCCGTCACCACGTCGATGTCCACCCCGGCCCGCACCGGATCCTTCGCCGTCTTCCCCTGGAACTGGCGCCGGAAGCGCGCGTCGGTGATCTCCTCACCGTACTTCTCCCGGTACACCATCACCTCGTGGCGCTCGACCACGCCCGCCGACGACAGCTTCACCGCGAAGGTGATCTGCTCGTGCTGGCCGAGCTCCTCGTCGATGACGGCATAGCCATCCACGTGCTCACCCGTAGTGGCCACGAAGATGACGTACTCGGGCTTCGCCGGCTTGTAGCCAAGCCGCCCCTGCACTGCGGCCAGCTCGGCCGGACCAAGCTTCACCTTGCGGTAGGTGACGCGCTGGCTCTTGGGGAAGAACTCCTTGAGGACCTGCGGCGTGGTGAAGAAATTGCCAGCCGCCCGCGCGGGCAGCGACACCCCGACGAACAGCCACACCACCAGTGCCAGCGAGAAGTGCTTCACGGCCCCACCCCTTACCACGCTCATGGCAACTCCCGAATCGCTCTGACGACGGCCTGGCGAACATGCGAGCGCCAGTCCGTTCGAGCGCGATAGAGATTCTCCGTGGTGGCGGCACGCCGCTCACCGCTCGACAGGACCCGTCCGTCCGGGCCCACCATCAAGGACTCCAGCTCCACCTCCGCCCGACCGAGCGGCTGGAGCGAGGACACCTCCAACCGCGTCAGCACCAGCACCACCGTCGCCTCCGCCTGGTACTGGCGCGCGAGCGCGCTGGCCTGCTCCACCGTGGGGGCGGGCCCCAGCACCGTCTCCACGCCCAGCACCACGTAGCCCCGGGAACGCAGGGCCGCCGCCGCTTCGCGGGCCACCACCTCGCGCGGCTCCTCCCCGCCCACGCCGAACACGTCCCCGACGAGCCCTCGCGACGTCGGCCTGGACGCCACGGACGCACCCAGTACCGCCACGCGCGACAGGGCCCCCTCCGGGCGCTGGGGCGTTCCAGCGCAGGCGGTGAGCAACAGCACGGTGGCGAGCAGGCAGGCGCGCATCGGTTCCCCGGCCCTCAGAAGAGGTAGGCCACGCTGGCGATGTACTCCCAGCTGTTCTCCTTCCAGAAGTTTCCGGTCCACACGTGCGGCTGCTGCCCGTTGGCGCCGGTCTTCTGCCAGTGGAAGCTGTTCTTGATGACGTACGGCGGCAGGGGCCGGAAGTTGAGGCCCAGCGTGAGCCGCGCCACGTCGCCCTCGGTGATGAACTCCGTGTCGGTGTTCTTCTCCTCGTAGCGGACCGAGGCGGTGAAATGGCCCTCGCGCCACTCGTTCGGTAGCGCCCGGAAGAAGGGCTCGATGCGGAAGCGGTAGTTGGCCTGCCCGTAGAAACCGGTCATCCCCGTCGGCACCCGATCCCGGGTATTGGCCGTCGAGCCCTCCGGGAAGCCCTGCACGTAGCCGGGATCGATGAAGGCGCGCACCGCCTCGCCCGTCAGGTCCAGCGGGCCGAGCCGCCAGAAGACGTCCGCGTTGACCATGCTCACCCGGCGGCCCTCGAGGTCATACGCGCCGGTGTAGCCGGACAGGCCCGCCTCCAGGCCCAGGAAGGGCGACACGGACACGCGCCCGGTGAGGGCCTTGTCGTTGTTGTTGTCCTTCAGGTGGCTGCCGCGCGCCGCCCGGAAGCCCTGCCCGTCGAGGATCTTCGCGTCCAGGCCGTTGACCGCGTACACCTCGTAGGACAGGCGCCAGTCCTGGCCCAGATCGAAGCCGCCCAGGAAGCCCGCGCCAGACTCGAACCAGGTGGTGGGCACCACCGTGGTGTACGCGATGGGCCGCTCGGCCAGCTCCTGCGCCGGTGCGTCGTGCCGCAGGTTGTACGCGCCCACCGGAACCAGGATGACGCCGGCCCGCAGGGTGAGCCATTCCGTCAACATCAGGTCCACCACGGAGAACTCGAGCAGCACCTCGCCCGCGCCCAGGACGCCCTCGCGCTTGAGCGGGCTGCCCGCGAACTCGAACTCGATCTCCGTCGCCGTGGAGATGCGCTCGGAGATGTGGCTGTAGACGAAGAGCACGTACCGGTGGTTGCGGAACGTGGAAGTTCCGTCCTTGGGCAGGAGGAAGTCGTGCTCGGCGTAGCCGCCCAGCGTCGTCCGGTCGAGGATCGCCGCCGCCCGCTGCGCCAGCGTGGTGGTGGGCTGGAGCCGCTCGGTGAAGGTGTCCTTCTCCGCCACCCCGGGCGTGTCGGCGTTGGGCACCGGGGTGCCCGTGCCGGCCGGATCCTCCAGCCCTTCCAGGTCCAGACGAGGACCCTCGCCCTGCTGCTGTTTGCCCGTGTCGGACGCACGCGGGGCATCCTCCGCGGGCCTCGCGGGCGCGGTGCCCTCGTCTTGCGCCAGGCCCGTGAGGGGCGCGAGCAGCAGGGACAGCAGCAGAAGGTGGTGGCGGCGCGACACGGTGGCTCCTAGCTCTTCACGTCGATGAAGAAGGCGGCCTCGAGCTCGGTGAGCAGCTCCGTCGCCTTGATGTCGTCGATCCAGGTCACGTCGTTGTTCTTCGCCTTGGCGATCGCCGAGTCGAAGGCCGGCCGCAGCTTCGCGGCGAGGTTGGCCTTGGCGCTGCCGGCGGGAGCGTTCTTCATGTACGGCTCCAGCGTCCGGAAGAAGCCCTCTCCCTCGACGAGCTTCACGTAGGCCGTGGCCGGCTTCGTCTTGTTGAGGTCGATGTCGTACAGCTCGTGGCCGAGCGAGTACGCGAAGACGCTCTGGAGCTTGGCGTCGAGGCGATTGACGAAGCGCGCGTACGGCTCATCGGCGTCGACCGCCATGGTGTCCGTGCCCTTGGCCTTCAGCGCGCCCTCGATGAGGCAGGAGCCCTCCTTGACGAGCGCGAAGAGCTCGGCGCTCAGCGTGGTGCCGTTGTTGCCGTCGCGGCTGGTGGCCAGCCGCGCGAGGCCCTTGCGCCCGGCCTCCGCGTTGCTCGCGCCCGTGCCGAGGTAGCCGAAGGCCTCGTCGTAGTGCTTGAGGGAGGGCTCGTAGAGTTCCTCCATCACCGACAGGTACAGGAAGCGGTAGATGCCCGCCTTCTGGAAGCGCTGCTTGGCCAGGGACACCTTCGTCAACGAGTCGGCGGTCCTCAGCTCATCGAGCGAGCCCAGGATGGCCGCGTCGATGTCGGGGCCCACGGCGGCGGCATCCCCGGTGAAATGCTTGTCCTCGCGCCCCAGCACCTTCGCCTGGAGGCTGGTGGCCGGGTCCTTGTACTTCGCCAGGATGGCGTCGGCCGCGGTGACCTTCTTCGTCAGGTCTTTTTCCGCCTCGCCGAACAGCACCATCATCTCGTCGATCGCCACCAGACGCTTGTCCTGGGGCTCGTGGTGGGTGACGTCGAACGCCTTGTACTCGGCGATGGACTCATCGCACCGCTCGGACACGGTGGGCGTCGGGTTCGGGGTCTCCGTCTCCGGACCACAGCCCGACAGCAGGGCCACCGACAGGAACATCCCCATTCCGAGCGACTTGAAGTGCGTCTTCATGATGGTGCGTCTCCGTTGATACGCAGGGTTGCGGCGCTCCGAGGCTTCCGGGCGCGGTGTAAAGGTCACTCGCCTGTCTCTTGGTCCACGCAACGGCCGCGCAGGCAGGTCTTGTCCGAGGTGCAGTTAGGGTCCGTCGTGCAGCACACGCCGAGACAGGTGCAGCAGTTGGTGCCCGCGGGCGCGGTGCCGGCGAGGCACTCGGCGGATGCGACGCAGTTGGGCGGATCCACGCACACCACCGCCTTGGGCGCGTTCGACTCACCGATGTACGAGACCGTGCCGTAGTAGGAGTCCACCACCTTGCGGCCCGGCTCCCCCATGTTGGTGTCGAAGTACTCGTAGACGCCCGGTTGCGGGAACTGGTAGCGCCAGAAGGAGTACGTCTCGTCCGTCTCGGTGCGGGTGTTGTAGGGCTTCACCAGGTTGGGGCTGAAGAGCGCCGCGGGCGAGGACAGCGAGGTGACGTTGGTGGGCACCTCGGGCTGGTAGTTGCGGAACTCGACGATCTGCCCCGGCCGCATGGACAGGCCCCCCGCCGGCTGGACGCCCGAGGGATCCCTCACCACGTACTGCTGCCCGATGCACGCGGGCGCGATGGCGCGGTAGCGGCCGGAGATGATGCGGTTCATGGACACGGAGATGCGGGGGCTTCCCTCCGCCGAGTCCTGGATGGGCCGGAAGTCCTCGGGAAGGGGCCCCTTGCAGGCGACCAGCAGGAGCGCGAGGCAGGTGGCGAGACAGGCGCGCATCAGGGGACCTCGTGCGAAGTGGCCGGCGGCGCGGGCCGGTAGTGGAAGAGAGCGATGTCGTGGGCGTGCGAGCGCATCCGCCGGCTGGTCTCGAAGCCCCACACCCGCTCCAGGTGGGGCGCGAGCGCCTCGACCCCGGGAGCCGTGGAGGTGACGTAGACGTCCGCCCCGGCGGCGGCCACGCGCTCCACCTCGCGGCGGAGTTGCTCGCCCGTGGCCGGACGGCCGGCGCGGTAGTGCGGCGCGTAGTGCTCGAAGAGACGGGCCTCCTCGCCGGTGAAGAGCAGCGTGCCGGCCGCGGGCAGCGTGCGGGCCACGTGCCTCACCAGGAGCGCCGCGGGCGCGGGCAGCGCGCCATGGTCGGAAGCCATCGGAAGCGTCACCACCGCGGCGGCCATGCCCAGGGCGCCGGCCACGGAGAGGATCGCGTGGGAAGACCAGGCGCGGGAGAGCACCGCCATGCCCACCGCCATCAGCAACGCCAGCGCGAGCACCACCGGCAGGGCATGGCGCGCCTTGAGCAGGTTCTGCCCGAGGAACATCCACGCGCCGTAGGGGACGCCGAGCGCCAGGGCGAGCAGCGCCACCCGGCGCTCGCCGGTGGACAGGGCACCGCGCAGCGCCGAGCGCACGAGCACCACCAGCGTCGCGCCCAGACCGAGGGCCAGCAGGAGGCGCCCGGCCTGCACGGGGAGGACCTCATTGCCCAGACCGGGCCAGGGCAGCCCGAAGCCCGCGGCCAGGATGTCGAAGCCGAAGTGCTCCAGCCGCCAGCCGAGCTCCGGGCGCACGGCCACGGTGCCGCCCCACTCGCCCGCGTGACCGCGCAGGAAGCCCGAGCCGATGCGCACGAGTTCCGCCGGGCCGGTGAGGACCACCAGGGGGAGGAACCACGCCGCCACACCGAGGCCACTCCCCACGAGGGCCGCCAGCCGCCGGCCGCGAGGAACGACGAGGGCCAGCCCCAGGAGCGCCGGGAGGAACGAGGGCCGGGCCCCGAGCGCCACACCGACCAGCGCGCCCGCCAGCACCGCCGCCCGAGGCGCGGAGTCACTGGCCCCGAGCACGGCACAGGCCGCGAGCACCAGGAGAGCGAGGCCCGTCCCATCCGAGCCGGGGATGGCGCCGAAGAGGACGGGAAGGGGCAGGAGCGCCAGCAGGGCGGCGCCCACCAGCGCCCCGGTGGCCCCGAGGTACGGTCGAAGCACGAGCCCCAGCACGCCGATGGCCAGGGCCCCGAGCACGAGTCCGGGCAGGGTCAGCGCGAGCACCTCGGGGGCTCCAGCCGCGGAGGCCAGCCGGGCCAGGGCCACGTACACCGGGTAGCCCGGGAAGTGCGGCGCCTGCGCGGCGAGATCGAACCCGTTGAGCGAGCGCGCGAAGTTCACCGCGTCCAGGTCCGGCAGGAGCCGGGGCAGCGCGAGCACGCGCGCCACCACGCCGGTCCCCACCAGCAGCGACAGCAGGGCCACGAAGGCCCAGGGACGCATCGTCCCCTGCCCTTCTGCCTCCCCGTCGAACGGGGGAATGATTTTGAAACTCATTCTCAACATGGCCGCGCGGGTGAAATACTACGGCCCCCTGGGGGTGGTCAAGCAACGGGCGGCGCTGGAATGGCCCGGGCATCCATGGGACAGAGGGAGGCCATGATGCTGAGCACCCTGCTGGTGATGCTGGCCGCTGCTCCTAGTCCACAGGTCCGCACCGAGACGCGCCCGATGATGGGGACGGTGGTGACGGTGACGCTGGTGGGCGGCTCCCCCGAGAAGGCGCGCGAGGGCTTCGACGCGGCCTTCTCCGCCTTCGAGCGCGTCAATCAGGTGATGAACGAGTGGCGCCCGGACAGCGAGCTGTCAGCGGTGAACCGCAAGGCGGGAGACGGGGAACTCGTGGCGATTCCCGAGGATCTGTGCGCGGCGCTGAAGCGCGGGGTGCGGGGGGCGGAGCAGACGGGAGGACTGTTCGATCCGACGTGGGCGGCGCTGCGGGGCATGTGGCGCTTCGGGACGGACCTGACCCCTGCCCTGCCGGACGCGGCCGAACTGAAGAAGCGCTGCGCGCTCATCTCGTACAAGGATCTGGAGTTCGCCCCGGTGGCGGACGGTGGGGCGGCCGGGTGCGGGGTGCGGCTGAAGTGCGCGGGGATGCAGCTCGGGCTGGGAGGGCTGGCGAAGGGCTGGGGCGTGGATCAGGCGGTGAAGAAGCTGCGGGGGCTGGGGTTCAAGGACTTCTTCGTGCAGGCCGGAGGGGACTTCTACGCCGGGGGGAAGAAGGCGGGCCGAGCGTGGAAGGTGGGCATCCGGGATCCGCGGGGCGAGCGGGACAGCGTCTTCGCGGTGCTGGAGGTCTCGGACGCGGCGTTCTCGACGAGCGGCGACTACGAGAACTTCTTCATCCTGGAGGGCAAGCGCTATCACCACATCATCGATCCGAGGACGTGCTACCCGGCGACGGGCTCGCGCTCGGCGACCGTGCTCGCGCCGAGCGCGGTGGACGCGGAGGTGCTGACGAAGTCCGTGTTCATCCTCGGAGGCAAGGAAGGGTTGGCGCTCGCGGAGAAGTACGGAGCCTCGGCCGTGGTGGTGACGGCGGACAATCAGGTGCTGGCGTCACCCATGCTGAAGAAGAAGCTGAAGCGAATCAGTCCTCCCACGCCATGATTTCCAAAAAGGAATGACAGTGTTATCCATGCCCTTCGCCCCTACAAATTGGGCATCGGCATTTGAGCGCCACAACGTGAAAGGCAGGGCAGGAAACTGATGCTGCGTCACCTCGCAGTACTGCTCGCCGTAGGAAACACTTTGGGGTGTGCCACCAGTGGACAGCCGAAATTCTGGCGTGCGCCTGATGGCCGCATCACCGTCACAGGACCAATGCTTGGCCCTGTTGACAATGTGGAGACGCTAGCCCCACAGATATGTGAAAAGGTCCGAGACATGCCCGGTGCACAGGCTGGCCATCAGCGCGGGGGGCAGGAGTACTGCGGAGCCATCTACCAGCGTCCTGGGGACACGCGTTTCTTCGCAAGCCATCCATCAACGCTCGGGCCCGCCGTGGATCTCCCAGGCGGCCGTAAAGCATGTTTCCCACCTGAGACAGTCAGCGACCCTGAAACACCAGAAGGCAGAATTTACGCGGACTACCATAGTCATCCTGCAATTTCACGGTTCTCCCCAGAGGATCTACAGGCACGTCGTCAACGCTTCTATTTCCGGGTGATGTTCAACCCCATTTGCAAAGTCTACCTGTATGACTTCCAGGCCCGAACAGTCCTCCAACTTCAAGACGGGAAATTCTCCCCCATCAAGCAGGTGACGGACGACCTCCGCGGCGAGTAACAACTCCATGTTCCAACCATCGAACCAACTTGGCATCCCACGAACACGGTACCGTGCATCAGCGGTCGCGCGAATGAAAAGAATTGGCCCGGGGCTCTTGATGATCGCTCTTTCCGGATGCATTCACATCCATCGAAAGGCGCCTGTTGCGCTTCCCGAGGCCGCTGAGCGCGTCCAGTTCCCGGACTGGGGCAAAGACGCGGTAACCGTGATCGGGCCCCAGCTCAAAGCGCTTCAGATTGCGCTGGATGATTTCCGGCCAGCGAGGTTGGTGGGAATATCCAAGAATGCCGATGAATGGGCGAACTGCCTCCATCGAATCGAGAACTACGATGCCTGGATGAAACGCGGAGAAAGAATCACCTTCATCCACTTCACGCCCAAAGAAGATGAGCGCTGTGGGCTCAAGCCAAGCCCTGTCGAT
>NZ_DASVWK010001128.1:0-20057 GCF_036389735.1 Archangium sp.
TCATCGAGGTCCTTCGCGCCCCCCGCGAGCCAGGGGTGGGCTTCATCACGGTCGAGTGGCGGGAGCTGGCGGTGACGGCCGGAGCGGACTGGAGAACGAGTGCCCGTTGGAACGTCACGGGCTGAGGGTCTTCCCATCGGCAGTGCTCCACGGCCCCAACCTGGGTTATGTGGGGGACATGGCGATTGAGACCGAGACGGGAGCGAGCCTCCCCTTCGACCGCTTCTGGGACTGGATCCTGGATCACACCAACTGCATCTTGAGCATCGGAACCGAGGAGACCTGGCTCTACGACGCCGAGGCCCTCCACTGGGTCCTCTTCGCCGAGGACAACGGCACGCCCGTGGTGCAGCTCATCCTGGGCAAGCGCCTGGTGGGCGAGATGGTGCTCGACACCACCGACCTGCTCCAGGTGCAGGTGACGCCGGATCCGGACAACCTCGAGCGTGGCTACTTCCTCTTCAAGGTGATGGGCGGCCTCAAGGCCGCGCCTCGCGTGCGCTACACCTTCCAGCTCGCCCACGGACTGGAGAACCTGCCCACCACCACCCACGTGGCGGGGCTCAAGCACTGAGCCCCACCCCCGGGGTGCTCACGACTTCTTCGAGGGCTTGTTGATGTCCGCGAAGAAGTCGTTGCCCTTGTCGTCCACGACGATGAAGGCGGGGAAGTCCACCACGTCGATCTTCCAGACCGCCTCCATGCCCAGCTCGGCGTACTCGAGCACTTCCACCTTCTTGATGCAGTCCTTGGCCAGCCGGGCCGCCGGGCCGCCGATGGAGCCGAGGTAGAAGCCTCCGTGCTTCTTGCAGGCCTCGGTCACCGCCGGCGAGCGGTTGCCCTTGGCCAGCATCACGTAGCTGCCCCCCTGCGCCTGGAACTGGTCCACGTACGCGTCCATGCGGCCCGCCGTCGTCGGACCGAACGAGCCCGACGCATAGCCCTCGGGCGTCTTCGCCGGGCCGGCGTAGTACACCATGTAGTCCTTGAGGTACCGCGGCATGCCCTCGCCCCGGTCCAGCCGCTCCTTGAGCTTCGCGTGGGCGATGTCGCGCGCCACCACCATCGGGCCCGACAGCGACAGGCGCGTCTTGATGGGGTAGCGCGACAGCTCGGCACGGATGTCGCCCATGGGGCGGTTCAGGTCGATCTTCACCACCTCGCCCGACAGGTCCGTCTCCGCCGTCTCCGGCAGGTACTTCGCCGGGTCCGCCTCCAGCTGCTCCAGGAAGACGCCGTCCTTGGTGATCTTCCCGAGCGCCTGGCGGTCCGCCGAGCACGACACGGCGATGGCCACCGGGCACGAGGCGCCATGGCGCGGCAGGCGGATGACGCGCACGTCATGGCAGAAGTACTTGCCGCCGAACTGGGCGCCGATGCCGGTGCGCTGGGTGAGCTTGAGCACTTCCTGCTCCAGCGCCACGTCGCGGAAGCCGCGGCCCAGCTCGTTGCCCGTGGTGGGCAGCGTGTCCAGGTAGCGCGCCGAGGCGTACTTGGCCGTCTTCAGCGCGAACTCGGCCGAGGTGCCGCCCACCACGATGGCCAGGTGGTAGGGCGGGCAGGCCGCGGTGCCCAGCGAGCGGATCTTCGTCTCCAGGAAGGTCAGCAGGCTCTGCGGATTGAGCACCGCCTTGGTCTCCTGGAAGAGGTAGCTCTTGTTGGCCGAGCCGCCTCCCTTGGCCATGAAGAGGAACTTGTAGGCGTCGCCGTCGGTGGCGTAGAGCTCGATCTGCGCCGGGAGGTTGTTGTTGGTGTTGACCTCCTTGTACATGTCGAGCGGCGCCATCTGCGAGTAGCGCAGGTTGGCGGTGCGGTACGTGTCGAACACGCCGCGGGAGATGGCCGCCTCGTCGCCCCCGCCCGTCACCACGTACTGGCCCTTCTTGCCCATGACGATGGCGGTGCCGGTGTCCTGGCACGAGGGCAGCACCCCGCCCGCGGCGATGTTGGCGTTCTTGAGCAGCTCGAGCGCCACGAAGCGGTCGTTGGCCGAGGCCTCGGGGTCCTTCAGGATGTGGGCGAGCTGGCCGAGGTGGCCGGGGCGCAGCAGGTGCGAGATGTCCCGCATGGCCTCGCGGGTGAGGAGCGTGAGCGCCTCGGGAGCGACCTGGAGGAAGGTCTTCCCGCCGGCCTCGAAGGTGGAGACGTGCTCCTTGGTGAGCAGCCGGTAGGGCGTCTCGTCCTTGCCGAGCGGCAGCATGTCCTGGAACTGGAAATCGGTCATCGTGGGATCCCCTTTCCCCCGATTGTCCGCCGCGAGCGGCCCGTCCGGGGAGAGTCTCGGAAACACGCCCACAACCTGCCCTCATGCGAGCGACGAGCGATTGTCGTGGCCGCCGGCCGGATGCCCGGGGGGAGGCCCACCAGGAGAGTCTGGACAGCGCTCCGGGCGGTGCCATCCTCAAGGGGTCATGACCTCCCCCGACGTCCCCTGTGCGGCCATCTACCTCGACGCCGAGGACACGCTGGTGCCGAGCACCACCGACGCGCGCATCTCCCCGGAGCGGATGGTGGCGCGGTTGCGTGAGCTCGCCCAGAAGGGCGCGGGGCTGTACCTGTGGAGCCGGCACGGCGCCGAGCACGCCCGGCGGGTGGCGGCGGAGCGGGGCCTCGAGGACTGCTTCCGGGCCTTCCTCCCCAAGCCCGAGGTCCTCATCGACGCCCAGGCCCTGGAGGACTGGAGCCTCTCGGAGATCCACCCGGTCGCCTGCACGGCTGTCCGGCTGGAGGACATCCTGCGCGTCCAGCGTGACTGAAATTGTCGGGTGTGCGTGGAAGTCTCCCTTGTCGGGTTTCTCACTTTTCTTCAAACTAGGAGACATGGAGCCCCCCAGCCACATCACCTTCGATGACTCCCTGTGGCCGCTGCTCGTCGTGCGGTACTCGGGGACACCCACGAATGAGCAGTTCGAGGCGTACCTCGCCAGGCGGCAGTCCTACCTGGACCGCAAGGAGAAGCACGCCCTCATCTACGACACGACGAGCTTCAAGGTGCTCACCACCGAGCAGCGCCAGCGGCAGATCCTCTGGCTCCGGGAGCGCGCGGCCCTGATGAAGAAGTACTCGCTCGGCAGCGCGCTCGTCATCACCTCGCCCATCGCGCGGCTGACGCTGAGCATCGTGCTCCAGTTCTCCCAGGCGCAGACACCGTACCATCCCGCGCGCTCGCTCCCCGAGGCGGCGAGGTGGGCGGCGGGGCAGCTCCACGAGGCGGGGCTCGTCCGGGAGGCGCAGCGCGTCAAGGCCCACTTCGGGCTGATGCCCCAGAGGAGCACCGGCTAGGCGGCCCTGGTAGCATCCGCCGCCATGATCCGACGCACCTCGAAGTTCGTTCCGGTCCTGGCCGTCTCGGCGGGGCTGGTCGCCCCCGCGGCGCTCGCGTGCACCAGCATGCTCGTCACCAAGGGCGCCACCTCGGATGGCTCCACCTTCATGACGTACGCCGCCGACGCGCACGAGCTGTACGGCGAGCTGTACCACACGCCCGCGCGCCGCCATGCGGCCGGGGCCATGCGCGACATCATCGAGTGGGACACGGGCAGGTTCCTGGGGCGCATCCCCCAGCCCGCCGCCACGTACTCGGTGGTGGGCAACATGAACGAGCACCAGCTCTCCATCGGCGAGTCCACCTTCACGGGCCGCAAGGAGCTCGAGGGGCCCGCCGGCATCGTCGACTACGGCTCGCTCATCTACATCGCCCTGGAGCGCGCCAGGACGGCCCGCGAGGCCATCAAGGTCATGACCGACCTGGTCGCCGAGTATGGCTACGCCTCCACGGGGGAGTCCTTCTCCATCGTGGATCCCAAGGAGGCGTGGATCCTCGAGATGATCGGCAAGGGCGCGGGGAAGAAGGGCGCGGTGTGGGTGGCCCGCCGGCTGCCCGATGGGTACATCTCGGCGCACGCCAACCAGGCGCGCATCGGCCAGTTCCCGCTCAACGAGCCGGAGAGCACCCTCTACTCGCCGGACGTCATCTCCTTCGCGCGCGAGCAGGGCTGGTTCACCGGCGCGAACAAGGACTTCAGCTTCGCGGACACCTACCACCCGTTCGACTTCGAGAGCATGCGCTTCGCCGAGGGACGGGTGTGGAGCATCTTCCGCCGCGCGGCCCCGTCGGCGAAGCTGGGCGCGGAGTACGTGGATGGCTCCGTCCCCAACAAGCGCCTGCCCCTGTGGGTGAAGCCGGACCAGAAGGTGTCCGTGCAGGACGCCATGGCGCTGATGCGTGACCACTTCGAGGGCACGCCGCTGGACATGACGAAGGACGTGGGCGCCGGGCCGTATGCCGTGCCCTACCGCTGGCGCCCGATGACGTGGCAGGTGGACGGCAAGAAGTACCTCCACGAGCGCGCCATCTCCACGCAGCAGACGGGCTTCTCCTTCGTGGCGCAGATGCGCTCCTCGCTGCCCGCGCCCATTGGCGGCGTGCTGTGGTTCGGCGTGGATGACACCTTCACCACCGTGTACACGCCCATGTACGCGGGCATCCGCCAGGTGCCGAAGAACTTCTCCCAGGGCGTGGCCAGCCGCGGCGAGTTCTCCTGGGACTCCTCCTTCTGGGTGTTCAACTGGGTGTCCAACCAGGCCTACTCGCGCTGGAGCGACATGATCGTCGACGTGCAGCGGACCCAGGGCGAGCTGGAAGGCCAGTTCCTCGCGGACCAGGCGGACGTCGAGAAGGCCGCGCTCAAGCTGTACGAGAGCACTCCGGAGCAGGCGCGGGACTACCTCACCGCGTACTCGGTGAGCCAGGGCGACAAGGTCCACACCCGCTGGCGCAAGCTGGGCGAGCAACTGCTGGTGAAGTACATCGACGGCAACGTCCGGGATGAGCAGGGCAAGGTGAACCACCCGAAGTACCCGGAGTCCTGGTACCGGCACATCGTGAAGGACACGGGCTCGCGCCTGCTCGTCCCCGAGGAGCCGAAGGCCGAGCCGAAGCCGGCGCCCAAGCCCACCGTCGCGCCCGCGCCGTGAGGCACTGAGCCCCCGTGCCTGGGGAGCAGGGGACCGGGGAGGTACGTCGAGACGTCCGGGCGCGATGTACATCTTCAACAGGGGGTCCGCCATGGCTCGAATCGACAGTGGAGCGGCCACACACGTGGGCCGCCGGCCAAACAACGAGGACTCCTACTGCCAGAAGCCGGAGCTGGGGTTCTTCGCGGTCGCCGACGGGCTGGGCGGTCACGAGGGCGGCGAGGTGGCCAGCCAGCTCGTCCTGGACACGCTGACCGAGTTCCTGGCCTCCCAGGAGAGAGGCGAGCAGCGGGTCAGGCAGGAAGGTTGTGAGCGCCTCGTCCTCCAGGCGGTGCGCCAGGCCCAGGAGGCGGTGCGCTCCCAGCAGTGCGGCAAGCTGTCCATGATGGCCTCGACGGTGACCTCCGTGCTGTTGGCGGAGGGGCACGCCATCGTGTGCAACCTCGGCGACAGTCGGACCTTCCTGGTGCGGGGGGGCGAACCGCGGCGGCTCACGCGGGACCACACGGTGCTCGCGGAGATGGAAGAGGATGGGCTCGACACGCGCAACCCCTTTGCCTCGATGTACCGCAACTCCCTGACGGGTGCCGTGGGGATGGATACCAGCGTCGATCCCGACTGTCAGCGCGTGGAGGTGCGGCCGGGCGACGTGCTGGTCCTGTGCAGTGATGGCCTGTACGAGCCGGTACCTCCGGCCCTCATGACCGAGCTGCTGGGGCAGGGGGGCTCGGCCCAGGAGATGGCCGAGCGGCTCGTCGCCGAGGCCTACAAACGGGGAGGCACCGACAACATCACGGGCGTGGTGGTGCGGGTGTTGGAGGTCGGCTAGGGCGTGCTGGCGGGTTCCTCGTCCTCGGGAGGGAGCCACAAGGTCCCGAGCTCGAGTTCCACCTCCTCGAACGGTTCGACACGGATCCTGGCGTCACCCGAGAAGGCGCCGCACTCGACCCATCTCCCGTCCTGGAGCCGATGGACTTCCAGGGTCTGCGCGACCGGGTCCAACAGCCAGACGTACTCGACTTTTTCACGGGCGTAGATGTGCTTCTTGCGGACGCGGTCGGTCGCCGCCGTGGAAGGCGAGAGCACCTCACAAACCCAGTCAGGGGCAAGCGTCAGGAAGGCAGCCCGGGGGGGCTTGGGCATTCGCGTCCGGCGCCAACCCGCGAGGTCGGGAACGAGCACGTCCCTGCCCAGGTGCAACTCGGGTTCATCGACGATCCACCAGCCGCCCGGTCCTCCTCGCCCGAACTGGAAGGGACCCACGAGCGCGCCGCCCAGGGCCGAGCTCGTGATGGCGTGGTCGAAGGCCGGCCGGGGCGAGGCCACGAGCTCGCCCTCGATGATCTCTCCCACGAGGTGACTCGGCAGTGCGGAGAGATCCGCGTAGGTCGCAGGCTTCTTCGCGGTGGCCTTCATGGAAGGAAAGGTAATCTCATGGCGTGGAGGCCGCCAGGGCCGAGCTCTTCAGGCTGATGACGACGGACTTGGACGTCGGCGTGCGGCTCTTCTCCGCGAAGCTGTCGAGCGGCACCAGCACGTTGGCCTCGGGGAAATACGTGGCCGCGCAGCGCCGCGGAATGTCGTACGGCACCACCACGAACCTGTGCGCCACGCGCTGCTGGCCCTCGAAGTGGCTGGTGAGGTCCACCACCTGCCCGGACTCCACGCCCAGCTCCTTCATGTCCTCGGCGTTGAGCATCACCACGCGCCGCCCCCCGAGGATGCCCCGGTAACGGTCGTCCAGCCCGTACACCGTCGTGTTGTACTGGTCGTGCGTGCGGATGGTCATCATCAGCAACTGCCCCGGCCCGAGCTTCAGCCGTGGCATCGCGTGCACCGTGAAGTGTGCCTTCCCGCTCTGCGTGGTGAAGCGGCCCTCGCGCGGCCCGTTCGGCAGCGAGAAGCCCCCCGGCTCGCGCACCCGCCGGTTGAAGTCCTCGAAGCCCGGAATCACCTTGGCGATGAGGTCTCGAATCCGGTCGTAGTCCTCCACCAGCCAGGACCACTCCACCCGGCTGCGCTCGCCGAGCACCGCCCTGGCCAGCCTCGCCACGAGGGCCGGCTCGCTGAGCAGGTGCTCGGAGGCCGGCGTCAGCGTCCCCCGCGAGGCGTGTACCACGCCCATCGAGTTCTCCACCGTGACGAACTGTGGCCCGCCCGCCTGCGCGTCGCCCTCGGTGCGCCCGAGGCACGGCAGGATGAGGGCTCGCTTGCCGGTGACGAGGTGCGCCCGGTTCAGCTTGGTGGACACGTGCACCGTCAGCCGCGTGCGGCGCAGGGCCTCCGCCGTCCGCTCCGTGTCCGGTGTCGCCGACAGGAAGTTGCCCCCCATCGCGAAGAAGACCTTCACCCGGTCCGCGAGCATCCCCTGGAGGGTGGCCACCGTGTCCAGGCCGTGGTGGCGCGGCGGCTCGAAGCCGAACTCCCGCGCCAGCGCGTCCAGGAAGGCGGCCTTCGGCTTCTCGATGATGCCCATGGTCCGATCGCCCTGCACGTTGCTGTGCCCACGCACCGGGCACACCCCCGCCCCTGGCTTGCCGATGCTCCCGCGCAGCAGCGTCAGGTTGACGATCTCCTGGATGTTGCCCACCGCGTTGCGGTGCTGCGTCAGCCCCATGGCCCAGCACCAGATGATGCGCTCGGTGCCCGCGAGCCACTCCGCGACGGTCTCGATCTTCTCGCGCGACACGCCGCTCTGCTCCACCACGTCCTCCCAGGACACGGTGCCCAGGTGCGTCGCGTAGGCCTCGAAGCCGAGCGTCTGGTCCTCCACGAAGCCCCGTGCCACCACCGTGCCCGGCTGCTTCGCCTCGCGCTCCAGCAGCGCCTTGCCCAGCCCCTGGAGCAGCGCCACGTCCCCGTTGATGCGCACCTGGAGGAACAGGTCCGCCAGCGGCGTGCCCGAGCCGAGGACACCTCGCACCGCCTGGGGGTGCTTGAAGCGCTGAAGGCCCGGCTCCGGCAGGGGGTTGATGCTGAGGATGCGGCAGCCCTGGCGCTTGGCCGCCTCGAGCGCCGTCAGCATGCGCGGGTGGTTGGTGCCCGGGTTCTGCCCGATGACGATGATGACCTCGGCCTTCTCGAAGTCCTCCAGCGTCACCGTGCCCTTGCCGATGCCCAGCGTCTCGTTGAGCGCCGTGCCGCTCGACTCGTGGCACATGTTCGAGCAGTCCGGCAGGTTGTTGGTACCGAACTGCCGCACGAAGAGTTGGTAGAGGAAGGCCGCCTCGTTGCTCGTGCGCCCCGAGGTGTAGAAGCACGCCTCGTCCGGCGAGGCGAGCGCGTGGAGTTCCTCGGCGATGAGCGCGAAGGCCTCGTCCCACGAAATGGGCGCGTAGTGCGTGGCGCCCTCGCGCAGCACCATGGGGTGCGTGAGCCGGCCCTGCTTGCCCAGCCAGTGGTCCGTCTGTGCCGCGAGCTCCACCAGGCTCCACTGGCGGAAGAAGTCCGGCGTCACCCGCGCCGTGGTGGCCTCCTCCGCCACCGCCTTCGCGCCGTTCTCGCAGAACTCGAAGGCCGTGCGGTGCTTGGGGTCCGGCCACGCGCAGCCCGGGCAGTCGAAGCCGTGCGTCTGGTTCATCTTCAGCAGCGTCCGCGTGCCGCGCACCGGCCCCATCTCGCTGAAGGCGTGTTTCATCGCGTTCACCACCGCCGGCACGCCTCCCGCGGACGTCGCCGGAGGGCCCACCTGGAGGGGCTCGGCAGTGGTGGGGGGCTGGGCGCTCGGGAGCGTCTCGGGACGGGCGAGCGCGCTCGTGCCGGACTCCGTCGCCGCCTGCTCCTGCCGCTTCGCTTCCGCCATGGCTTCCTCCTGGACCCCGGACGTGGAGGGCGCCGCGACCGAGGGCCAGGAGTCTACCGGTGCCCGCCCGGACCTGTCCCCCTTCTGGGAAAGGGAGGCAGGCGAGGAGACAGGCGGTCACCGAGCCCTCTGGGAGCGGCGCCAGGGCTCCGGACGAGCTAATCTCCCAGGTCACATGGTGCGGGCGACTCCAGAAGGAGGGTCGCGCACGGCCTGGAGGGTGGATGAAGCTGGAGCCGCTGCATGGATGGGACATGACGCCGCGCGAGGCGGTGGCGCTGCAACGCGAGCTGAGAGAGCGGCTGGTGCCGCGTCCGCCGAGAGGGTTGAAGGTGGAGCGCGTGGCGGGCGCGGACATCTCCATGCTGCGGGGAGAGGACACCGCTTACGGGGGCTTCGTGGTGCTGGACGCGGGGACGCTGGAGCCGGTGGCCAGGGCGAGCGCCGCGGTGAAGCTGGGCTTCCCCTACGTGCCAGGGCTCTTGTCCTTCCGGGAACTGCCGGTGCTGGCGGGGGCGTGGGAGAGGCTGGAGGTGAGGCCGGACGTGCTCATCTTCGACGGGCAGGGGACGGCCCACCCCAGGCGCTTCGGGCTGGCGTGCCATGGGGGGATGCTGTTCGACGTGCCCTCCATCGGGTGCGCCAAGTCGCTGCTGGTGGGCGAGCACGGGCCGCTGGGCGAGGAGCGGGGCGCGATGACGGAGCTCTTCCACCGGGGCGAGGTGGTGGGCATGGCGGTGCGCACGCGCCCCAAGGTGCAACCCGTGTACGTATCACCGGGGCACCGGATGGATCTGCGCACGGCGGTGGAGCTGGTGCTGCGGGTGACGACCCGCTACCGCGAGCCGGAGACGACGCGCCATGCGCACCGGCTGGTGAACGAGGTGCGCCGCGCGGCCAGGGCCGGGTAGCGGGCGGGGGCGTCAGTGGA
The DNA here is from genome assembly GCF_036389735.1 of Archangium sp. Lineage (GTDB taxonomy): Bacteria > Myxococcota > Myxococcia > Myxococcales > Myxococcaceae > Archangium. Next base: position 9,711 of record NZ_DASVWK010001128.1, read on the forward strand.
GCAGCATTTCCTCGGGCTGAGCCCCGACGGAGGCGGTGCGTACCTGTTGGGAGAGCAGGCTGTTGAACTTCCCGGGCTCCTCGAACTGGGGCGAGTGGCCGGAGTGCTCGAACCAGAGGAGCGTCTTGCGGGGCGCGTCGAGCGTGTCGAAGTAGCGCGCGGCGATCTCCGAGGGGGTGACGTAGTCCTCGCGCCCGAGCATGAACCAGACGGGCACCTGGAGCTGGGGCACCTGCGTCTCCAGGTCCAAGCCGGCGAGCCGTGGGTACACGAGGGGGAAGGTGTCGCGCAGTCCGAGCATGAAGTGGACCTTGTCGCGCAGCGAGTACTCGGACGCCTTGAGCACCGAGGAGAGCAGCTCGGGGAGGATGCCCCGGCGGCCGGCGTGGCGGCTCGCGAGCGACGCCAGCGTCATGTAGCGCCGGGCCATGTCCGGGCCCGTGTAGGGCGGGGGGCCGATGCGCTCCAGCTTCGCGAGCGCCTTGCCGTCCCCGAAGCGCCCCGCGAGCTCATAGGCGCGCAGGTGGCTGACGGTGTCGTTCTCCAGGAAGTTCACCTGCTGGCCGACGCCGACATAGGCATGGATGCGCTCGGGACGACGCTGGGCGAGCAGTATGCCGAGGATGCTGCCCCACGCGTGGCCGACGACGAACACCTTCTCCTGGCCGAAGCGGGTGGTGAGCAGCTCGAGCAGGTCGCTCGCGTCGGAGACGTACTGCTCGACGGTGAGGGCGTCCCGGTCCTTCACGGCGGCGTAGGACTTGGCGGCGCCGCGCTGGTCCCACTGCACGACGACGAAGTGGTCCTCCAGCGGCGCGTTGAAGTGGCGCACCCAGGCCATCTCGGAGCCGCCCGGGCCTCCGGACAGGTAGAGCAGCACCGGGTTGTGGACGCTCCGCCCGCGCATCAGGAGCCACTGGTCCACGCCTCCGAGCCTCACCTGCTCCAGCGAGGCGATGCCCTCGGACCGTGAGTGGCCCTGCTCGTCCCGGATGGGGGGCGTGGACCCCTGGCTGGTCCACAGCCGGGCACCCAGGGCCACGAGTGGAAGCCCTACTCCTGCGCCCGCGAGGATGCGTCGGGTGGTGCGTTCCATGGCACTCCTCCTGGCTTTCAAAGCTAGTCACAGGGCGGAGCATCTCCTGCCGGTGCCAGGCCGCACCCGGGGCAGGAGAGGGAGCGGGCAGGCGTCGTCAGATGTCCGGGCGGCACGTCCAGGGCTGAGTGTCCGTATGTCGGTCACAGCGGCGGTGCGGACCGCACACGTCGGGACCGTTCGGTTCACACGGCTGGCGGCAGCGGTAGTTGTGGCAGACGAGCCCTTCTGGGCAGGGGAGATCGTCTCCACTACACGGGGAGAGGCACGACATCCAGACCTCGTCCGAGCGGTGCGAGATGCCTTCGTGGTGACACCGTTTTCCTTCCGGACAGGACGTCCGGTCGCACTTCTGCCCATGCACTTTCGCGCACACGGAGACCCGCTCGGCGAGTTCGATGCATTCCCGCCCTTCAGGACATGGGTGGTCCTTGCACGTGGGCAGGCAGGAAGGCCCGTTGGGTCCCTCACTACAGAAAAAGCCTGCGGGACAGGTCGAGGGGTCGTTCAACTGGCAGGGGCGCCCGCACCAGCCCTGGCAGAGCAGACCTGACTGGCAACTCTGCTCCTGCGTGTAGGGGAGGAGCTCGCAGGATTCTCCTTCGCTTCGGACTCCTAGCGGCGAACAGAGGCGAACGCGGGAGACGTTGTCCGCGGAAAGAAACGTGCGGCAGACGAAGCCCGTCTGGCAATCCGGGTCCGCCATGCACTTGCTATCGGTGCAGTAACGTCCCCCGTTCATCGGGTGCATGAAGCAGCTCAGCGGGGCGTCACAATCCTCGTTCTTCTGGCAATCGCGCTCGTAGGTCAGCAGGCTTCGGCGCTGATCGCGAGCGAGCATCGGGATGACTTGGGGCTCCTGCGTCCCTGCCAACCTTCCGCCATGGGCCGCCACGAGGAGCAACCCCACCAGTGGGGCAATCAGCAGAAGAGCGAGGAGAACGCTCAGGACCGTGCGCCGGTTCATCGGCATTCCGTGGGGCAGTGACGCGTTTTCCAGAGCGCCACATTCCCACATCGATACTCGTAGTCGTCTTTCTCCAGGGCACAGTTCTTTTGCCGCGTCATTTCCTGGATGTCCTTCGCCATGGCCTGGTCCATGGTGCCTTCGATTCCCCAGGTGTCCGGGCAGCCGGTGCAGACGACGAGCAGCGAGGTCGTGAGAAGAGCGAATCGCAAGGACATGGACGCTTGAGGTTACACTGGCACGACTCCTCCTCCAGCACCTCTCGATGACTCGCTCTCCTTCGCTCCCGTTGCTGACGTATGTGCTCCTGCTGGGCTCGGGCTGCACCACGGTGGTGCCCCTCCAGACGGCCTCCACGGTGCCGAGGGGCACCCTGCGCGCGGGCGGGCAGGTGGCGCTGTCTCCGTGGTGTAGCCTGTCGCGGGACGTGGCCAACCGCTGTGCCTTCCTGCCCGAGGGCACGCCGTTGCCGGAGCTGCGGCTCCAGGGGCGCACGGGCGTGGCCGAGGCGACGGACGTGGGCGTGTCGCTCTTCGCCTCCGCGCAGGTGCCCGCGGGCCTCGGCGTACAGGTGCGCGGGGGCGTCTACGTGGACGGCAAGCGGGAGCTCCTCTCGCGAGCGCTGAGCACGGAGCGCCGGCAGGTGCTGTCGGTGGCGCCGGGCGTGGGCTTCGCGCTCACGCCGCTGTCTCCCCGGGGCGAACTCGCGCCGGACCTCGAGCTGGCTCTGCCCGTGCTCCTCGGGCACCAGACGGAGGGCTGGGAGTGGGTGGTGGGAGCGCAGGTGCTGGAGCGCTTCCAGTGGAGGCCGGAGCTGGCGGACCCCGAGCAGCGGTGGCGGGCGCGCACCGAGCTGGGGCTGTCGGCGGGGGCCTTCAGCCGAGGCCCCGCGAGGACGGCGTACCAGCTCTCCTACGTGGCGCCGGTGGACCGGCTCTCGGGCGGGCGCCTCACCTTCGGCTTCGGGCTGGCGTTCGACGTGACGCCGTGAAGTGACTCAGGGCCGCAGCGTCTCGAGCTCGGCGAGCAGCGCTTTCAGCTCGGGCGTCTCCAATGCCTTGTGCACCGAGGCGAAGAACTGCGAGAGGTCGCCCGCGCCCTGGTGCTCGTAGATGGTGGCCTGCAGCCCCATCTCCAGACGGTCCACCTGCCGCACCAGCCGGGCCTCGAAGGAGGTGCCGTGCTCGTACTCCCGCCACAGCGCGAGGTACTCGGCGCCCCGTGGCAGCTTGGCGAGGATGCGCTCCACCGCCTCTTGCTCGAGCCGGAGCTTCTCCTCGCGACTCACGGCGTCGTGAGGCGTGAAGTCTCCGGCGTAGGCCTCGCCCAGGTCGTGCAGGAGCGCGATGCGCACCACCTTCGAGGCGTCCGCCTCGGGGAAGTAGCTGTCGGCCAGGAACAGGCACAGCAGCGCCATGCCGAATGAGTGCTCGGCGACGCTCTCGCACCTCTCCCGGGAGAGGCCCACGCGCAACCACCCCTGCCGGTAGAGCTGCTTGAGGTGGTTGAGCTCGAAGTAGGCCTCGATGAGGGGCAGGGTGCGCCGGCCTTGGAGGTGGGTGATGGGGGGAGCGGCCTTGGTCTGCATTGCCGGACGATAGCGGTGGGGAGGGCCCGGCTGTCGCTTCTCCCGCGGAAGTGATTTCCTCTGGACCGAGAGGGAGAGTGCATGCACGGAAGCGGCAAGGTCCCGGTGGCCAGACACCCGGGCCACGGGAAGTCTCCGGGGAGAACACGGTGGACGACACGGTGGCTGCACTTCCGCTGGCGCTACCTGGTCCTGGCCGCCCTGCTCGCGCTGGTGTCCACGGGCGTTGCCTTCACCCAGCAGCCCTGGCCGGACGTCGAGCGCAGCCCCGAGGGAGGGGCGGCGTGGCTCTACCCGAGCGAGTCCAATGCCTGGCTGCGTGTCACCCATGGCAGCGGCGTCGGGGCGTCCTCGTCCTTCCAGGCCCTCGAGGTGGTGGGCCGCAAGGTCATCCTCACGCTCGACAGTGGAGCCCTCTCCTGGTCCGACGACGGAGGGTGGACGTGGCGCTCGGACCGGCTGCCCGACTCGGGCCATCCCGTGGCGCTCGCGTTCCAGGACGAGGCGCATGGCTATGCCCTCACGAAGGAGGGCCAACTCCACGAGACGCTCGATGGAGGGACCAGCTGGAAACGCCTTGTCCCGGAGGAGCCGCGATGGCCACGAGCTGGCATCCGGGACCTGGCGCTGGGGGGGGATGGCTCGCTCTGGCTGTTGACCGACCTGTCCGTCTGGTACAGGGGCCCCCAGGACACGCGCTGGAGCGAGGAGGTGCTGGTCCTCCCCGCGCTCATTCCCGCGGGGCCGACGTACCGGCTGAGCGTCTCGCGCGATGGCTCCGAGGCGTGGATCTCCACGGAGGGAGGAGCGCTCCGGGTGGTCCGCTCGGGAGACCGGCTCATCACCTCCGGCCATGAGTCGGATCTCCTCCGGGCAACGCCGTCCCGCCGCTTCCAGGAGAGGCGCTCATGGTGGGTTCAGGGCAAGGAAGCCTTCAGCCTGGAGGGCGGGCGCCTGAACGCCCTTCCGCTCCCCGAAGGCGCCGAGGAACTGACCGACATCCAGTTCCTGGCGGATGGGCGGCGTGGCTGGGTGCTGGGGAAGAACGGGTGGCTGGCCCGCACCTCGGATGGAGGCGCCACCTGGGAGAGCCTCCGCCTGCCTCGCGCGAGCAACCTGCGCCAACTCCGGATGGCGGAGGACGGGAAGACGGGGTGGTTCCAGGGGGAGGACGCACTGTGGCGCACGGACGACGGAGGCCGCACCGCGTACCTCCAGGTATCGCGCTCGCGGGCCCTCACGGCCTCGCTGCGTGTGGCGGGGCGCTCGGAGCTGTGGGCTGGCACCTCGACGGGGGCGCTCCTGCACTCGACCGATGGGGGCGTGACCTGGTCGTCCCGGGCGCTGGACGCCCCGGTCCTCTGGCTCGGGGCCATGCGGAATGGGGAGGTGCTGCTCGCGCTGACAGGTGAGGGGCTGTGGCGCTCCCTGAATGGCGGGACGACGTGGGAGGAGTGGCGCGACGGACGCTTCGTGTTCGCCCACTTCGACCTGGAGAGGGACGAGGTCTGGCTCTTCGAGCGGGCGCGGGTCCTGCGGTCCTCGAGCATGGCCAAGGACTGGTCGGTCGAGGAAGAGCCGGCGGTGTCGGGGCGCTATCGGGAGTTGGCCGGCGCCAGTACCTCGGTGCGCCGCTTCTCTGGAAGGGGGCTCGAGTCGTTCGAGGTGTCTCCTTCCCGTGTCTCCGTCGCGGCCGACCCGGACTGGCTCGCCGGGGACGCTTTCAAGAGCCTGGAGGGCTCTCCCGCCCTGAAGCTCCCCACGAACCTCCCGGAGCAGGGGCTCGGCTTCCATCTGTCCGAGAGTCGGGGCTGGGCCTTCGGGAGGAACGGACGGCTGTTCTCCACGAAGGACGGCGGGAAGACCTGGACCCGGGAGCACGCCGCCGACACGTCCGCCGACCTCTTCCTGGCCGTCATGACGCCGGACGCGAAGCACGTCTGGCTCTTCGGTGACGAGGACACCCTGCTGCGCTCCGAGGATGGCGGCAGGTCGTGGGTACGCGTCCGCAACGAGCGTTCGCTGCCTCACTGGTATTTCGTGTCGTGGCTGGGCGTGGTGGTGCTGGGCTGGGTGGGGCTGGGGCGGGCCCATTCGCCTTCGAAGCCCGAGGCCTCGGAGGCGGTGGCGGACCTGCTCATCACCGACACCCCCATCGAGCATCCGAAGCAGGACGTGCTCGGGCTCGCGGCGCTCGCGCAGGGTCTGTCGAACTTCATCCGCAACGAGCGCACGCTGCCGCCTCTCACCCTGGCCGTCACGGGCGAGTGGGGCACCGGGAAGAGCTCGGTGCTCAACCTGCTGCGCACCGACCTGGTCCAGCGCGGCTTCCGGCCCGTCTGGTTCAATGCCTGGCACAACCAGCAGGAGGACAACCTGCTGGCGGCCCTCTACTCCAACATCATCTCCCAGTGCGTGCCCCAGCTCCCCGGCCTGGAGGCACTCGAGTTCCGGCTCCGGCTCCTGCTGCGCCGCGGTGCGCGCCTCGTCTTCCTCTTGATCGTACTGCTCATCGTCGTCACCTGGTCCGTGGCCTTCTTCCTGCGCAACCCCCAGCAGATCAACCTCGCCACGGAGCGGTTGGCCGCCCTGCCGGAGCGGGTGCTCGGGTCCAAGTCACCCGATGCCTTGTCGGCACCCTCGGACACCGCTCCCACCCCGGCCCCCAAGCCCGAGCCCGTGGACGACATGACGTGGCCCACGCTGTTCGGCAGTCTCACGAGTCTCGTGATGCTGGCGCAGACCCTCCTGAAGGGCTTCAAGTCCTTCGGCGTGGACCCCGCACACCTGCTGGCGTCCGTCGAGAGCCGCGCCCGGCTGGAGGACTACCGCGAGCGGGTGAGCTTCCAGGCCCGTTTCGCCGAGGACTTCAAGGACGTGACGGAGGCGCTCGGGCCGAGGCGGATGGTGATCCTCATCGACGACCTGGACCGGTGCAGCCCGGAGAACGTGGTGAAGATGCTGGAGGCCATCAACTTCCTGGTCTCATCCGGTAAATGCTTCGTGGTGATGGCCATCTCCCGTCGCGTGGTCGAGGAGTACGTGGGCCAGCAGCTCGGCGATGCCGCGGACAACCTGGCCCCGCTCGTCGTGCCCCCGCTGGAGGGGCCCGCCCCCACCGAGGAGCAGGTCCGCCACGCACGGCGCATCGCCTACGCGCGGCACTACCTGGAGAAGCTCATCAACGTCGAGCTGCCCGTGCCCCCACTGACCGAGGAGCGCGTGGCGCGGCTCTCGGAGGAGCGGGCCCAGGACGAGCTCGTGTCCGACGATGCGCGGCGGCGCACGATCCAGCGGGTGAAGGTGCTCGTCTTCGGGGCGCTCGCACTCGCCCTGGCGGCCACGCTCGGCTGGCACACGCAGGTCCCGATGCTGAGGCCCGGGAAGCAGGCCCCGGCCCCGGTTGCCGTCTCGACCCCCCCGGCGGTTTCCCCTCCGGCGGTCGCCACTCCGGCGGTCGCCACTCCGGCGGTCATCGCTCCGGTGGGGGGGAGCATTACCCTTCCGGCGCCGGCACCAGATCGCTCCGGTGCGGGTGCTCCGATTGACTGGAGCCTCAAGAGCGAGGACTCCGCGGACGCGGGACCCTGGACGGCCCTGCTGTGGGTGGGGGTCGTGCTCGCGCTGCTGCTCGCGCGGGGACACGCGCTCTTCCCGAGGGACGTGGTCGTTCGCGACTCCCAGCCCTTCACGGACTCGCTGGACATCTGGCGGCCCGTCATCATGCTGCGCCACCGGACGCCGCGCTCCATCAAGCGCTTCCTCAACCGGGTGCGCTTCTTCGCCATGTGCCAGCGTGCCCTGCTGGCCTCGGAGGCGCCCGGTGAGATGCGTGTCCCAATGCCTCCGGAAGGGGTGATTCCCGCCTTCGTCGGTTGGCTGCGCGCGCTGCCGGCGCCCATGCACTCCCCCCCGGCGATGACGGGAGGCCTGGAGCACCATTGGGTGGCGTTCGCGGCCCTGCACGAGTTCGCCCCCGAGGCGCTCACGGACCCGGGCTTCTACCTCGCGCTTCAAGAGGAGAAGCCCACCTACTGCGCCCTGCCCATTCCTCCCGAGGTGCACGCGTCCTGGAGGGCGCACCTGCGGCACTTCAACGAGGGTCCTCCGCCGGCCGAGGCGCTGCATTCCTTCCAGCGGCTCTCCGGCTCGGTGAAGGTCCAGTAGCGCGAATTAGACCTTTCCCCAAACCCGGGCGTTGATGGGTGCATGTCGCTCGCCGCCGCGCTGCCCCGCGATCCGCGCCACCTCCAGATTGCCTTCCTCTCCTCCTTCCTGATGGCGGGCCTGCTGGCCCTGGGCTTCGACGTGCCGCCCTGGCAGCCGCCGCTCATCGTCCTCACGGCGTGCGCGACACAGTGGGCCATGACGCGCCTCTTCCGGGTGCCGCCCGTGGGGTACCTCTCGCCCGTCATCACCTCGCTGGGGCTGTCGCTGCTGCTGCGCACCGATGCCTTCTGGGTGGGGCCCTTCGCCGCCGCGGTGGCCATCTCCAGCAAGTTCGTCCTGCGCGCGCGCGGCAAACACCTCTTCAACCCCACCAACCTGGGACTGGTGGTGGCCATGCTGCTCACCGGGCACGCGTGGTGCTCGCCCAGCCAGTGGGGCCACGGCGCCGCCATGCTGGGGTGGTTCGCGGCCTTCGGGCTGGCGGTGGCCCATCGCTCGTTCCGCTCGGATGTGAGCCTCGCCTTCCTCGGCACCTGGGTGCTGCTCAAGGCCGCCCGCATCTTCTACCTGGGCGCCCCCTGGGCCAGCCTCCAGCACCAGCTCTCCGCGGGCGGCCTCATCCTCTTCACCTTCTTCATGATCTCCGACCCGAAGACGACGCCGGACCACCGCGTGGGGCGCATCCTCTATGCCGCCTCCGTGGCCGGGCTGGGCTTCTTCTTCCTGCACGGGCTCTGGTGGCAGAACGCGCTCCTCTGGGCACTCTGTCTGGTCTCTCCCCTCACTCCGCTCATCGACCGTGTCCTCCCCGCCGACCGCTTCCAGTGGCCGGGGGGTGGGGCACCTGAAAGGAACTCCGCATGCGTCGCCGTCTCCTCGCAGCCTGCCTGACCGCCGGATGGGTGGCCCTCGCCGCGCCCGCCGCCGAGGCCTTCTGTGGTTTCTACGTGGGCAAGGCCGACACGACCCTCTTCAACGAGGCCTCGCAGGTGGTGCTCGTGCGTGACGGCGAGCGCACCGTGATCACCATGTCCAATGACTACAAGGGCGAACTCACCGACTTCGCCCTGGTGGTGCCCGTGCCCGTGGTGCTCGAGCGCGAGCAGATCCACGTGGGCGAGCGCAAGCACATCGAGCGGCTGGACTCCTACTCCGCGCCGCGGCTGGTGGAGTACTTCGATGCGGACCCCTGCACTCCGCCCGTGCCCAGTGTCATGAGGAGGAAATCCGTTCCCTCGGCGGCGGCGCCCATGCCCGGGGCGATGGCGGAGCGCGCGAAGGCCCTGGGCGTGACGGTGGAGGCCGAGTACACCATCGGTGAGTACGACATCCTCCTGCTCTCGGCCAAGGAGTCCTCGGGGCTGGAGACGTGGCTGCGCGAGAGTGGCTACAAGATTCCCCCGCGCGCCTCGAAGGCGCTGGCGCCGTACATCAAGCAGGACATGAAGTTCTTCGTGGCGAAGGTGAACCTGAAGGAGCAGAAGGCCGGGGGCTTCAACTACCTGCGGCCTCTCCAGATGGCCTTCGAGTCGAAGAAGTTCATGCTGCCCATCCGCCTGGGCATGGCCAACGCGCGAGGGCCGCAGGATCTGGTCATCTACGCCCTGACGCGCCAGGGGCGGGTGGAGTCGTCGAACTACCGCACGGTGAAGGTGCCCAGCGACATGGACATCCCCGTGTACGTGAAGGGCGAGTTCGCCCGGTTCTACCCGGCGCTCTTCGAGAAGGCGCACCAGAAGGAGGAGCAGCGCGCCATCTTCACCGAGTACGTCTGGGACATGGGCTGGTGCGACCCGTGCGCGGCGGACCCGCTCAGCCCCGAGGAGCAGCGGGCGCTCGGGGTCTTCTGGCTGGACGAGCCGGGTGGGGGCCAGACGGTGCTCACTCGCCTGCACGCGCGCTACGACGGCGAGCACTTCCCGGAGGACCTGGTGTTCCAGGTGACGAACGACCGGAAGAACTTCCAGGCGCGCTATGTGCTGCGGCACGCCTTCAAGGGCTCGCTCCAGTGCGAGGCGGGAAAGCAGTACCTCACCCAACTGGACAAGCGTCACCAGAAGGAGGCCGAGACGCTGGCGGAGCTCACCGGCTGGGACCTGGGCACCATCACCAAGAAGATGGGAGACGACGCGCCCGGGAAGAAGGCCGGGGACAAGAAGGCCCAGGACTCCTGGTACAAGAAGCTGTGGAAGTAGCGGGAGCTATCCCGCGTCCGGACCGGCGAGCGAGGCGAGCATCACCCGGTCCCATCCGGGCGCGGCCTCGCCCACCGCCGCGAGCAGGGCCAGCCCCGTGCCCGCCGCGCCCGTCAGCAGTCCCGGGCCCTCCTCGTGCGAGGGCCGCCACAGCTCCACCGCGCGCCCGAGCCAGCGTCGTGCGGCCTCGGCCAGGGCCTCGTCCCCGGTAGCCTGCGCCACCCGGTTGAGCAGGTGCCCGAGCCCCGCCGCTCCGTGGCACAGGCCCGCGTCCGTCACCCGCGTCTGCTCCGGCAGGCGCGCGGCCGCCCGTCGCGCCATGGCGCGTGCA
>NZ_DASVWK010001129.1:0-2462 GCF_036389735.1 Archangium sp.
ATCCTGTCGCACTACCGCGCCAAGGGCTTCGGCGTGGCGCTGGACGACGTGGGGAGCGGCTACAGCGGCCTGTCGCTGCTGGCCGACCTGGCCCCGGACATGATCAAGATCGACCGCGAGCTGGTGACGAAGTCGGTCGAGAGCCCCGCCCACCGCGGCATCTGCGCCTCCCTCGTCGGCCTGGGCCGCGACAACGGCCACCTCGTCCTCGCCGAGGGCGTGGAGACCGAGGCGGAGTGGGCGGTCATGGAGGAGCTGGGCGTGGACCTCCTGCAGGGCTACCTCTTCGGCCGCCCCGCCCCGGTCCCCGCCCTCGACGCGGAGGTGGGGGCACTGGTGTAGACCCGCACCGGTAGGGGCGCGATTCATCGCGCCCGTGCCCGCCCCCGCACCACCCCCGCGGTTCAAACCGGTCCATCCGTAGGGGCAGACCTGCGTGTCTGCCCACCCTCGCCCCCGCCCCGATTCCTGCATCACGCACGATTTTCGCGGATCCGGGGGCGAATGAATTCGCGGCTGGAACCACGCAAAGTCCGCCTGCGCGGACTACGGGTTCAGTGCCTGCACACACGAGACGGCTTCAGCCGTCTTCCCGTGGTTCCAGCCGGGGGATTCATCCCCATACGCGTTAACTTAAGGCTTGCACGTGGCAACGAGCCGGCTTATCGTGGATTCCATGAGAGCCGACATCCTTGCGGAAGAGTGGGCGGTGATCACCCGCTTCCTTCCCGACAACTGGCGAGAACTCGCCCGCTCAACGGGCGCTCTCCGACGAGCCCGTCAGGTCGCCGATGCGGACGTGCTTCTCCGCTTGGTCTTCCTCTACGCGGCTTCGGGCCTGTCTCTGCAGCACGCATCCGCGAGGGCGGCGACCGCGGGCTTGGCCAGGATCTCCAGTGTGGCGCTGATGAAGCGCATGCGGAGCGCAGGTCCGTGGCTGCGGGCGCTTGCCGAGGCGGTGTTTGCCGAGGGAGCGCGGCGGCCGTCCCTTGATGCGGTTCCCGCCGGGCGGCGGCTGCGGATTGTTGACGCGACGCACGTGCGGGTGTCGGGGAGCGGCGTTGCGGACTGGCGGCTCCACTACGTGCTGGGCCTGCCGACCCTTACGTGCGACTTCGCCGAAGTCACGGATTCCTCGGGCGGGGAGACGTACATGCGGGTTCCGGTCGAGCTCGGAGACATCATCCTGGGAGACCGCGGATACTGTCACCGCGAGGGTGTGGCGTACGTGCTGGAGCGCGGCGGAGACGTGGTCGTGCGGCTCAACTCCAACAGCTTTCCTCTGCTAAGCTCCAAAGGTGAGCGGCTGGACCTCCTCGCCGCGATGCGCTCGCTCGTGGAGCACGTGCCGGGCTCGTGGCCAGTACGCTTCGAGGCCGGTGGCAAAGAGTACGACGCGCGCCTCTGCGCCGTCCGAAAGAGCGCCAGCGCGGCCCAGCAGGCGAAGGAGCGTCTGCTTAAGACGGCGCGCAAGAAGGGGAGGACGGTCCGCGAGGAGACACTCGAGCTGTCGGAGTACATCTTCGTACTGGCGACTCCCGGGCTGGATGATCTCTCCGCGACCGAGATCTTGGAGCTCTACCGTGCGCGCTGGCAGGTGGAGCTCGGCTTCAAGCGCCTGAAGTCGCTCTTCGACGCAGGCAGCGCTCCGAACCAGGATGCGGAAGCGGTGCGAAGTTGGATCTATGCAAAGCTGCTGGCGGTGCTACTGATCGAGAGACTCGGCGAGGAATCTCGTCTTTTTTCCCCCTGGGGGTTCCCTCTCGGAGGGGCCAGGGAGTCGCTGGCGAGAGTTCCGCGAAGCGTGCGACGCGTTCCTAGCCGTGGTCGCGCTCCCCTGCCTGCCCAGCGTGCTGCTGGAGCGGGGACGCGAAGTACGGCGTAGGCTCCGAGAGCCACCCCGAAAGCGGACGATGCAACTCCTTGAAATCAAGAAGTTTAAGGCCTTAAGTTAACGCCTATGGGGATTCATCCCCCGGTGCGCGGCGCCGATGCCATCGCTGGCGCCCATCCCCCGGTGCGCGTCCGCCGGTTTTTCGTCCCCCGGTGCGGGGTCCGGGTGATCCGGCCCGTCCCCCCCAAAAACACCCGCCGCGCCCCGGCAACCGGGACGCGGCGGGTGTCCACCCGTGGAGACGTTCGGCCTCAGGCCGGGACGGCGTCGCCGGCGACGGCGCGGTTGAGGCGGTTGCGCAGGTCGTCCTCGTCGATGCCCAGCATCAGGGCGGCGCGCTGGTGGTCGCCCTCCACGAAGGAAAAGGTCTTGAGCATCAGCGTGCGCTCGGCCATCTCCAGCTTGGTGCCCACGGGAAGTCGGATCTCGCGGTCCTCCGTCACCAGCAGCTCGTGGGCGCGCATGTCGGCCAGCGTCACCATGTCGCCGCGGGCCAGGATCACGGCGCGCTCCACCGCGTTCTTGAGCTCACGGACGTTGCCGGGCCAGCGGTAGCTGTTGATGAACT
>NZ_DASVWK010001130.1:0-2129 GCF_036389735.1 Archangium sp.
AAGGGGGCTTGATCGAGGCTCCCGGATGGGGGTTGTTGGGCCTCACACAGGCTTTCCCAGGGGGCTGCTTGGGGTTTGCCGGGGGCGCGGGCTCGTGGAAAGGTGCCGGCCACCGTGCTCCTCCAGGATTTGAACCGCGTCCGGCAGATTGGGGTCATCGCAGCGCGCCACGGCTTCGGCGAGTGGCTGGAGCGCGCGGGCGTGTGGCGGATGCTCGGCCGGCGGGAGAAGGTGGAGGTCTCCTCCGAGGTCCAGCGCGCCTCCACCGCGCGCCGCTTCCGGATGCTGCTCAATGATCTGGGCCCCACGTTCGTGAAGCTGGGGCAGATCCTCTCCACGCGAGCGGATCTGCTGCCAGCCGAGTTCATCGAGGAACTGGCGACGCTCCAGGACCACGTGGAGCCCTTCCCGCTGGAGGACGTGTACACGCGCATCCGCGAGTCGCTGGGCCGGGAGGCGAACGAGCTCTTCAAGCACATCGCTCCCGAGCCACTGGCGGCGGCGTCGATCGCCCAGGTGCACCGGGCGGTGACGCTGGAGGGCGAGGAGGTGGTGGTGAAGGTGCAGCGGCCGGGGATCTCCGAGCGGATCGACTCGGACCTGGTGGTGCTGCGCTCGCTGGCGAGGCTGCTGGAGGCGGTGGTGGAGGAGACGGGCATCTACTCCCCCACGGGGATCGTCGACGAGTTCGACCGGGCCATCCACGAGGAGCTGGACTTCGTGCACGAGGCCTCGAACATCCGAGCCTTCCTGGAGAACAACCGCAACCGGCCGTACATGACGATTCCCCGGGTGTACGACGGGCTCAGCAGCCGGACGGTGCTGACGATGGAGTTCATCCGGGGGGTGAAGATCAGCCAGGCGGAGCTGTCGCCGGAGGATCGGCGGGAGGTGGCGGGCCACATCCTGGACACGAGCTTCCGGCAGCTCTTCGAGGACGGGCTCTTCCATGGGGATCCCCACCCGGGGAACATCCTGGTGCTGGAGGGCAACCGGCTGGCGCTCCTGGACTTCGGGGTGGTGGGCCGGCTGTCGCGCGCCATGCAGGAGACGCTGGTGATGCTGGTGCTGGCGGTGGCGCTGAAGGACAGCGACTCGGTGGCGCGGATACTCTACCGGGTGGGCGTGCCGGACGCGCGGGCGAACCTGGTGGGCTTCCGCAACGACATCGAGAGCCTGCTGGGGCGGCACCTTCCGACGACGCTGGGCGAGGTGGACGCGCGCAGCCTGATGAGGGACCTGCTGGACCTGGCGGTGAAGTACCGGATCCGGATCCCGAAGGAGTACGCGCTGCTGAGCCGGGCGTCGGTGTCCACGGAGGGCATTCTGCGCACCCTGTACCCGGAGCTGAACATCGTCGAGGTGGCGATGCCGTATGCCAAGGAGCTGCTGGCGGACCGGTATGATCCGAGCCAGCTCCAGGGCGGGCTGATGCGGACGCTCCTGCGCTTCCAATCGCTGGCACAGGATCTGCCGACGCAGCTGTCGCAGATCCTGCTGGACCTGGAGTCGGGGAAGTTCAGCGTGACGGTGCGGGCGGATCAGTTCGACAAGTTGAACGAGAACCTGCGGAGCGCGGCGATCGTGATGTTCATGGGCCTGTGCGCGTGCGGGTTCATCGTGGGAGCGTTCATCTCGTTCGCGCAGACGCCGATGCTGTACCAGGGGGTTCCGGTGCTGGGCCTCCTGGGCATCGCGATGTCCGCGGCGCTCTTCGGAGCGACCTTCACCTGGTACCTGTTCGGCAAACGCTTCGGCAAGGTGCGGGTGAGCCGCTGGCTGGCGAAGAAGCGGCGCCGGTAGACGGCCGCCAGCCAGCGTTCCCTCACGGCCTCACCACGCGGACGCGGTGGTTGTACGTGTCCGCGATGTAGAGCGTGCCGTCCTTGTCCACCTCGATGCCAAAGGGCCTCGCGAGCAGCGCCGACGTCGACGGCCCGTTGTCCCCGGTATCGCCCGACTTTCCGCACACCCCCGCCACCGTGTGGATGAGCCCGTCCGACGTCACCCTGCGCACGCACGAGTGGTCCGTGTCCGCGATGTACAGCGAGCCGTCCGCTCCAATCGCCACGTCCGTGGGCCGGGCCAGTCGCGCCTGTACCGCCGGCACGCCCTCGCCGATCTCCCCC
>NZ_DASVWK010001131.1:0-2117 GCF_036389735.1 Archangium sp.
GAACGCGACGATGTACAGCTCGGACGCGGACTTCACGCCGGAGCAGCTGGCGAAGAACGAGGCCTTCCTGGACCGGGTGTACGAGGACTTCACGGCGAAGGCGGCGGCGGGCAGGAAGCTGCCGGTGGAGAAGCTGCGGGAGGTGGCCAAGGGGCGGGTGTGGACGGGGGAGGACGCGAAGGAGCGGGGGCTGGTGGACGAGCTGGGCGGCTTCCCGGTGGCGCTGAGGCTGGCGAAGGAGGCGGCGAAGCTGGAGGGGGAGGTGAAGGTGGAGACGTTCCCGCGCAAGAAGAGCGCGGCGGAGGTGCTCTCGGAGATGCTGGGGGAGAAGAAGGGGGACAGCAGCGACGAGGAGGGGGCGGGAGTGAAGACGCTGATGCCGTGGGCGCCGGTGTTCGAGCAGACGCGGGCGCTGTACCAGCTGGGGGTGAAGCTGGGCGTGGTGGGCGAGCGGCGGCAGACGCTGTCGGCGCCGGTGCCGGACACGACCTGGTAGCCCGAAGCTCCGAGCAGCACAGCCACACAGCAGCGACACCACACCCTCTCCCACCGGGAGAGGGGACGGGGGTGAGGGGACGTGGCCCCCGGGCTCAACCCGCGGGGCGTAGCGCCGAGCGCCCCTGAATCCGTCATCAGGAACGCGGTGCGGCGCCCCTCTTGTACAGTCCAGGCTCCTTGCGCGCCATCAGCCGCTGCGCCTCCAGATAGTAGGCCTCTGCCTTCGCAGGGTCTCGCGCATACAGGTCGAGAAATGCTCGGGCACATGCGGCGTGAGGGAAAAAGTTCTGGCGGGCGGCCACGAGCACGTCCCTGGCACGCTGACGCTGCTCCGATGAGCCCTGCTGCGCACGCTCAAGATTGTTCCACAGCATCACCAGGAGGTGAGCCCGCGCATCGCGCAGCTCGGTCCGGAGGTGCAACCGGAAGAAGTCGATGGTCACCTGGGCCCGCTTGCGATCATGGCCGCTGCGCTTCGCGGGTACCGGGAGGATGCCCTCGAAGGTGATGAGTTCCTCGGGGGAGGAGCCCGTGGAGCCAATCGGAAACAGGAGGAGCGGCTTCTCGTCGGCGTCGAGCTTCGCGCGGTCACTGCCCGCTTCCGAGGGAGTGCCATCAATGGGGAAGTGGTCTGCCTTGAGAGGCGAATTGCAGACCTTGCACGTGACGACGTAGTTGTGCGGGTCATGTGCGAGCAGCGGATAGCCCTTGGCGGCCCCGTTGCGAACCTTGTACCGGATGCGGAGTTCCTTCGCGGTCTTCGCATCGGGCCAGGGCGTCACGCGACTCTTGGGCCGGAAGTGCTCGACGTCGTACTCGATGTTCGCGTGCGAGCCCTCGGCCATGGGGCGCTCACAGTAGGCGCATTTGTGATGCTGGAGCGCCATGTAGACGCCCTTCACCTCGCTCCAGATGCCCTCGCCCGTGAAACGCTTGCGCTGACGTGCCTGACGCGTGCGCCTGGCCGCGCGCTCGAGCCAGCCTGGGACTTCCCGCTCGATGAGCCGAGTCAGTTCCTGGGGAGTGACGGGAATGCGGATCATCGGTCACTTCCCGCCCCGCTTACGGGGAGCTTTACGCCGGGGACTCGCTTGTTTCGTAGACGCTTTCGACGTGGGCTGCCCCACGGAGGGTTTCTTCGCGGGATTGGGCGCCGACGTAACTCTTGAATGAGCCTGGGGGCTCATCGACTCCGGCTTCGAGTTGATCTCCCATACCCGCACCGTCTTGTCCTGGGCAGCACTCGCCAGCCAGCGGCCTGCCGGGTCCCACTCAACGCCAATCACCGCATCCTCATGGCCTCGTAGGACCGACAGTTCTTTGCCCGTCTCCCCGTCCCACACCCGTACCGTGTCGTCCCCAGATGCACTCGCCAGCCGGTAGCCCTCCGAGTCCCACGCCACACCAAACACCAGGCCCTCATGGCCTAGGACCAATACTTCCCTACCCGTCTCCCCGTCCCACACCCGCACCGTCCTGTCCCAGGAGGCACTTGCCAGCCGCCGACCCGTTGGGTCCCACGCCACACCAGTCACCCCATCTTCGTGGTCTCGCAGGACTGACAGCTCTTTACCTGTCTTCCCATCCCACACCCGCACCGTATGGTCCCCGGAGGCACT
>NZ_DASVWK010001132.1:0-3138 GCF_036389735.1 Archangium sp.
CCCTGCCCAAGCGCGCGGTGTCCATCGAGGGCTACACCGACGACGTGCCCATCCGCACCCCGCGCTTCGCCTCCAATTGGGAGCTGTCCTCCCAGCGTGCCATCAACGTGCGCTCCGCGCTCGAGCAGGGCGGCGTGGGCCGCGAGCGGATGTCGGTGCGAGGGTTCGCCGATACGCGCCGAGTGGAACTTCAGGGCGCGCCCGAGGTGCGGCGCGCCGCCAACCGCCGGGTCGTCATCCGGGTGGAATAGCCAATGATTCGCTTCTCTCGACATCTGTTCATCGCTCTCTGCGGCCTGGTGTGTACCGCCGCCCTGGCCGCCCCCTCCACGCCCCAGGCCCGCCTGCGCGCCGAGGCCGAGGAGCGCTCGCGCGCCGAGGTCTCCGACCTGCTCCGCACGCTCTGCCCCGAGCAGTGCGTGCTCGTCTCCGTGGAGGCGCGGGTGGAGGAGGAGGCCGTGGGGGGAGCCACCCCGGGCTTCGAGACCCTCTCCGGTGGGGCCACCCTGCCCAGCCTGCGCTCGGTGTCCGCGCGCGTGCTGGTGGACAGCAAGCTGCCGGGGCCCTTCCGCACCCGCCTGAAGGACCTGGTGGCGCAGCGCCTCAAGACGGTGGCGCCGCAGTCCACGGTCGAGGTGGAGTCGGTGGCCTTCCCGCCCCGCAACGCCCCCCACCTGGAGGCGCCCCCGCTCGAGCCGAAGCCGCAGCCGCCCGCGGCCACGTCCCCGACCCCGGAGTCGGAGCCGAAGGAGGTGCCGCCCCTGGAGCAGCGCTTCGCCGAGCGGCTGCTGGACGCGGCCCCGCTGCTGGTGGTGGCGGTGCTGTTGGCGCTGACGGTGCTGGTGCTGGGCGTGCTGCTGGTGCTGGCCGCCCGTCGCCCGTCGCCCGCTCCGGGCATGGAGTACGGCCTGCCCGAGGAGCCCCTGCCGGCCCCGGAGCCCGCCCCCGCGGCCGCTGCCCCCACCACCGAGTACCCGGCGGTGCGGGCGCGGAGGCTGGAGCGGACGCTGCGCGAGGAGCGCGCGGTGCGCAACACGGTGGTGCGCGAGGCGCTCGCCCGTGGCGAGCTGCGGCAGGTGGCCCTGTGGACGCGGGAGATGGGTGACTTCCTCCTGGAGGACCTGCGAGGAGACGCCACCTTGAGCGCGTCGCTGTCCGGGCTCGGCGCCGAGCTGGGCCGGGTGCCTTCGGTGGACGCGGGCACGCGGGCGGCGGCGCTCTATGAGCTGGAGGGCCGCTCCCTCGCCGCGCGGCTGGCCCAGGCGGACGACTCGGTGGAGGCGGCCTTCGCCTTCCTGGAAGCGGTACGGCCCGAGCGCTTCGCGACGGCATGCCAGGGGCTGTCCTCGGGGGCCCGGGAGGTGGCGCTGCGCTTCGCTCCCGCGTCGCTGCGTGCGGTGGCGCTCCAGGCGCTCTCGCCCACCCAGCGCGCGGAGCTCGCGCTCGGCCTCGCCCGTCAGCCCGAGCTCAGCACGCGGTATGCGCTGGCGGTGGCGGACGAGCTGCGCTCCCAGCTCGCCGAGACGGCCGGCGGGACGTCTCAACTGGAGCGGGTGCTGGGCGAGGTGCTCGACACGCTGCCCATGGCGGAGCAGGACCGGCTCCTCGAGCGGCTGCGGCACGAGGGCGGGGAGCGGCTCACCTCGTCCCTCTTCACCGAGTCCAGTCTGGTGGGGGCTCCGGTGGAGGTGCTCGGCGCGGCGCTGCTGCGGCTGCCTCCGGCGCAGCTCGTCACCTACCTCAACGGCGCGGAGGGCTCTCTGCGCGAGAAGCTGCTGGCGGCGTGCCCCACCTCGATGCAGCGGGAAATCCGGGAGGAGCTGGGGATGCGCGGCACCGAGCGTCCAGAGGAGTTCACCGCCGCGCGAAGAGAGCTGCTCTCCAGCCTGAAGGATGAGATGTTCCGCCGAGGTTTGAACGATACTCGGAGCCGCGCGCAGGCCGGGCGCGCCAACTGAGGGGGAGCCATATGCGCGCGCTGGGACTGGTACTCGTCGTCGCCGTGACTGGATGCATCATCGAGCCGCCTTTCGATCCCAGGGCGGATGCCGGGGCGCAGCTCGATGCGGGGGTGGATGGTGGACGGGACAGCGGCACGGGTGGCTTTGATGCCGGTGGTGGCGGGGGTGGGGGTGGGGGTGGGGGTATCAACTGGGACGGCGGTTTCGTCTGGTTGGACGGCGGTTACGTCCCGTGGGACGGCGGCGCTGGTGGTGGGGGAGGCGGTGGAGGTGGAGGCGGTGGCGGTGGCGGTGGCGATGGTGGATTCGGATTGGATGGCGGTACCGGTGGGGTCAAGGACGGCGGTTCCACGGAGCCGACGCCGACTCCCTTCCCGGGCAGCGGGCTGAACGGTTACTCGGGCACGGGCGTGCTCTGGCTCGTGCGCATCGACCGGGGGACGGCGAATCTGGCCGCCTCCTATGCGACGCTCATCCAGGGGATGACGGCGCAGCTGGCCGCGGAGGGCTTCGATGTTCGGGTGACCGGCGTGGCCTCGCTCTATGAGTCGCGCCTGTACTGGTCCAAGGCCGGCAAGGATCTGTCGACCTCGGAACTCCAGACCCTGCTGGAGAACGCGGCCACCTCCGTTGGCACGGCGCCCGGGGTATGCAGCACGGCGGCGCTGGC
The DNA here is from genome assembly GCF_036389735.1 of Archangium sp. Taxonomy (GTDB): domain Bacteria; phylum Myxococcota; class Myxococcia; order Myxococcales; family Myxococcaceae; genus Archangium. The sequence goes on from NZ_DASVWK010001132.1 coordinate 2,632, forward strand.
GGATGTCGGAGGACGGCTGACCTCGGTGCCGGTGATGCCTCCCTATGCCAGCGGCCCCTCGAGCACCATGCCCTTCAAGTCTCCACTGGGCGCACTGCTCGTCGTCATGCTCGACCACGGTGCCCGCCCATCGGGCTACGGCGCTTCGGATTGCGGTACGGGCACCACGGATCCCGCGGGTTGGTTCGGTGGTTCGCGCAGCCCCACCATCTGGCTCAACCGCGCCACCACCGGTGCCTGGAACCTGCCGCGCTCGCAGACGCGCTTCCTCTTCGTCTCCACCTCGGAGAGCGAGACCTACGAGCAGATGCGTGCCCGCTGCGCGGCCATGAGCTCCTTCCCGCGGACCGGGCTCGATGCGATCAGCCCCTCGGCCCGGTCCTTCTACGCGCCCTTCACCATCGGCCTGGAGAGCTACCAGGACGGGTTGGGGACCCAGGAGGACCTGTGCAACGCCGTGGCGGGTGACTGGGCGGGCCTCTCGCGCGGGCTCGCGAAGGACTGGGC
>NZ_DASVWK010001133.1:0-3118 GCF_036389735.1 Archangium sp.
GGACGAAGGCCTGCGGCATGAGAGGGCTCCTCTTGGGGATCACGGGCGCTCCACGGGCGCGGAAGGTGGGGGGGCGGGAAGGGTTCCGGGGGGCGGACCGCTCGCGGGCCGCATGGGGGTGCTCAGGTCCACGTGCACCCGCGAGAGCGTCGCGGCGTCCACGCTGAAGCCGGAGCGGCGCTCCAGCCCGGCGAGCAGCTCCGCCCACGCCTGGGTGCGCTTCTCATTGGAGAGCCGGCCCATGATCTGCTGGCGCACATCCTCGAGCCGCTGGTTGAGCGCCGACTGGTGGCCGGTGAGCTGGAGCAGGTGCAGCCCCGCCTCCGTGCGCACCACGCCGCTGAGCGCGCCCGGGCCATGGGGGACGAGCGCGCGCGCGGCCTCGGCCACCTCGGGCCCGAAGTCCTGGGCGAGCACCTCGAGGGAGCGGTAGCGCAGGTCGCCATCCAGCGGCTGCGTGCGGGGCTCCTCGCTGTGGGCCCGCGCCAGCCGCCCGAAGGCGGTGAAGTCCTTGGGGGGCAGGGCCTTGGCCTGGGCGAGCACCTGCTCGGCCTTCGCGTGCGCCGCCGCCACGCGGGCCGCGTCCGCCCGGGGCGCCGCGAGGAAGACATGCGAGAGCCGCACCTGCTCCGGCCGCACGTAGTCCTCCTTCTGGCGCTCGTAGTACGCGGCCACCTCCGCGTCGGACACGGGGGGCTGCGCCTCGTCGAGCTGCGAGCGCATCAGCCGGGCCACCAGCGCGCGCTTGGTGCTGGCCACCACCTCGGGGTCGTTCTGGAGTCCGCGTGCGAGCGCCTCCCGCACCAGCAGCTCGAAGCGCGCCACGCCCTCCACGTACTCTCGCTTCTGCTCCAGCGTCTGGTAGCGCTCGCGCAGCGCGGGGCTCATCTCTTCCAGGCGGCGCGTCAGCTCCTCGGCCGTCACCTGGTCGCCCTTCCAGGTAGCCACCGGGGTGCCGCCCGCCTGGGGGGCATGACGGAAGTCCACCAGGGCGTGGCCCGACGCGGGGCCGCGCTCACAGCCCGCGAGGGTCAGGAGGGCGAGGACGAGAAAGCGGGAGACAGAGGACATGGGAAATGTGGGCCCGTGGGGGTAGCACGCCGAGGGGGAGCGGACAACCGGGCGACCCCCGAGGCCTCAGGGCCGGGTCGCGTGCGCGGACAGGAACGCCTCCACCAGCGGGAAGATTTCGTCCGGTGCGCGACGTCCGAGCACCAGGTCGGCATGCCCGTAATCCTCGGCGAAGCCGTGGCCCCGCCCGGCCACCACCAGCTTCACCGGCCCCCCGAGGTGCTCCTGGGCCCGCGCCACGGCGAGCGGGGGAGCGAGCAGGTCCTTGCTCCCCGCCAGGAGCATGATGGGCACGCGCGCCCCGGCCAGCGTCTTGCGGTAGCAGGTGCCGTCCGTCATGCAGAAGGCGTCGTGGGTAATCCAGTGGGCGAACTGGCGCAGCACGCCGCCATAGATGTCGGCGGGCACGTTGGCCAGGGCCTTGCGCACCACGTCCGGCTCCATGTTGGAGGCCAGCATCATGTAGCGGCTGAGGGGACCCGGGGGGGCGCCAAAGAGGGCGATGCCCGTGATGCGCCGGGTGGGAATCATCTTCAGCCGCAGCAGGGGCTCGATGCGCTGGATGAAGCGCTTGAGGCCCGGCTGGACCGCGAAGGTGAAGGGGCTGCCCATCGCCACCGCGGCCCGCACCGGGGCTTGCGGGTTCCGGGCCAGATGGCCGTAGAGGGTCAAACCTCCCTTGGAATGCCCCACCCAGAGCACTTCCTTGGCTCCCGTGGACAGCACCGTGCGCAGCGCGGAACGCACGTCGTACTCGGCTTGATCATCAAAGGAGGCATCGCCGCACTCACCCGCCAGCCCCCGGCCACGCAGCTCCAGCACCCATGTCTCGAAGCCCGCCCGGGCCAGGTAGCGCGCCAGGCTGTAGCGCTCGTCGAAATCCATGTGGAACCGGTTTGCCCCCAGCCCATGGCAGAGGATGACCGGCTCGGCATGGCGGCGCTCGCCCCGGGGGTGGTAGCGCCCCATGGCGATGGCCGCCCCGTCATCCGTGGGCACCCGGTACAGCTCGTCCGGTTTGAAGGGCAGGGTGAGCAATCCTTCTCCCTCCCGGTTCATCGTCCGGGAGAAGAGATCCGCCATTCGTGTCAGCCTGGGACCATTTCGGTTCGTCACGCCGGGAATCTAATGCCCCGCGGTCCGAGTGCCGCGTTCAAAATCCATCGCACCCACATGTCGGCAGAGTGGTTGCAATGGACTACCCGTGTTCAAGCCGGGAGGCATGGGGATGCGGCAAAACCCGACATTTATGGAAACGTTGTCATCGACAGAGGGATCGCTTCTTCCCACGGATACCCTCCTGCGCGCCCTGCGCGTGATGGAGCAGCGGCAGGTGTGGTTGCTCCCCGTGAGGGAGGAGGAGGGGGTGCTGCTGGGGCTCGTCACCCGGGAGCACATCCTGTCCGCCTGGAAGGTAGACCCTTTCCTTCCCGTGGCCGCGGTGATGGCGGCGCGCAAGGGCGGGAGCCGGGCCGAAGCGGAGACGCTGGCGCTCGGGTGAGGTGACGGGGGCGTCCGGCCGGGGCGTGGGTGCGCTATGCTCCGCGCCGTCGTGCCGGACGCTTCCTGGACCGTCTACATGCTGCGCTGCCGGGATGGCACGCTCTACACGGGCGCCACCAACAACCTGGAGCGCCGTGTGGCCACCCACAGCCGAGGCAAGGGCGCCGCCTACACCCGCGCCCGCCTGCCGGTGACGCTCGTGTGGAGCGAGCCCGCCGCGGACCGGAGCGCCGCCCTTCGCCGCGAGGCCGCCCTCAAGCGCCTTTCTCGGGCCGAGAAGTTACGCCTCGTCCAGCGGGTGCATCGCTGACCCAGGCCGGGTTTCTTTTGACCCTGTTTTATGGGAGATTGAGGATTGAACCCTCGATTCCCTCGAAACCCCGAGAGACCCGAACAAACATGAAGCAGGCGCACGGGGGGCAACCCCTGGATGGCAAGACTGGGCCGGCCCGGAGCGAAGAGGGGCTGCTGCGAGATCAGCAGTACTTCTTCTATGCGGTGGCCCTCCCGTGTCTGGCGTTCTGGGTGGTGGACGCGCTGTCGG
>NZ_DASVWK010001134.1:0-3000 GCF_036389735.1 Archangium sp.
TGGAGCACGTTGAGCCCCTCCAGGATGAGGATGTCCGGCCGGCGGATCGTCTGCACTTCGTCCGGGACGATGTCATAGACGAGGTGCGAGTAGACGGGCGCCGTCACCTCGCCACGGCCCGCCTTGAGCTCCGCGAGGAAGCGCACCAGGGCCCGCCGGTCATAGCTCTCAGGGAAGCCCTTGCGCAGCATGAGGCCGCGCTCGGTGAGCACCCGGTTGGGGAACAAGAAGCCGTCCGTGGTGACGAGCTCCACGTGCGGGTGGTCCGGCCAGCGTGACAGCAGGGCCTGGAGGATGCGCGCCGTGGTGCTCTTGCCCACCGCCACGCTGCCCGCGATGCCGATGACGAACGGCACCTTCTGGGTGAAGCCCCCGAGGAACGCCTGCTGCGCCGTCCAGAGGCTCTGCGTCGCGGCCACGTGCAGGTTCAGCAGTCGCGAGAGCGGCAGGTAGACGTCCGCCACCTCCTCCAGGTCCAGGTGCTCTCCGAGTCCGCGCAGCCCCTCGACCTCCTCCGCCGTGAGGGGCAGAGGCGTGGCGGCCCGCAGGGCCCTCCACGCCTCGCGCTCGAAGTCGACGAACATGGACGCGCTCTGGTGCCTGGATGCGGACATGGGGCCCTCCTCCTTGAGGGCGCCCCCATCCTATCGGTGTCTCGGGAGATGTGCTGGGCTGCTGCTCGGCCTGTCTGAAGAGGCGCGGCGGCAGGTTCCCGGAAAGAGCTCGGGCACCTGTGGCACAGTCGCGCCCGTGAAACGCTCCACGCTCCTGCCGCTGTTGCTCCTGTCGTTGACCGTGGCCTGCTCGCGTCGCCTGGACTCCACGGCCCTCGGCCTCCAGTACGAGCCCCCTTCGGGCATGGCCCTGCGCACCGAGGAGCCCGGCCCCTCAGCCGTGGCGCACTTCAACGGGGGCCTGGAGCTGCGCTCGGTGGAGGGCAAGCCGCCCGCGCTCGACGCGCCGCCCGAGGAGGTGCTGCGCGCCGCGGGCGTGCCGGTACCGGGAAACAGGGTGAACGCCACCCAGGGGACACTCCCCGCGGGCCCCGTGGCGCGCTACGAGTTCCAGAAGGGCACCTCCCGGACCCTCGTGTACTTTCTCCCCCGCCCCGAGCGCTCCGTGCTCGTCCTCTATACCGCGCCGGAGCGCGACTACGGGCCCGGCTCGTCGCGGGTGGAGCTCTCGCTCTCCACGTTGAAGCCGACGCGCTGAGCCGGGGACTTCACCGGCACGGCTCGGCGTACCGTAGGAAGTTCCACGGGTTGGGCTGTGTGTCGCTGGAAATGATGTACCAGTAGCCGACGTGCGCCTTCCCGGCGGCATCCAGCCCGAGCACGTTCTCCCAGAGGTGGGCCACTCCCCCCTGGCCCTCGAGGTTGATGCTGGGGGTATAGCTCCAGTTGGAGCCGTCGGCGGACCGCCGGGCGTAGACGACCTTCGGGTTCTGGGCCCGGTCCAGCAGCGCGTGGAGGTTGCCAGCGGCGTCCACCTTCAGATCGATCGCGATGCCGTTGGCGGCGCCCACGCCCTTGATCGCCCAGACCCCGTCACGCCGCTCCGCGTGCTGGGCATACGAGCCCCCCTCCGAGTAGAGCAGGTGGGGGACGCCCCAGGGGTCGAGCTCGATCACCGGCTCGTTGCCGCCAAAAGGACTGACCTGCTCGATCACCCAGGCCCCCGAGGCGTTGGTGGCGTAGGAGATGCCGCCAGAACTCGAGTCGTCGTGCCAGGCGAGATGGGCGACGCCCCGTGGCTCGACCGCGAGTTCCGCTCTGCTATTGCGGGCCTTGATGCCGAGGTCCGTGATCTCCCACTGGCCGGAGCGGTTGGTCGCATAGCCGAGGCGGCGATCGCCGTTCATCCCCAGGGAGAGCACGACGTGTGCGAAGCCCGAGGTGTCGAGCTTCAGCGTCGTCGGGTAGCCGTTGCTGGCCAGCGGGGTGCTCTGCCAACCGCCGCCGACCCGCTCATGGGCGTAATACGCGCCAGGGGAGCTGCCGTAATAGACCAGATGCCGTCGACCGTTCGCGTCGATGGCGAGCCCCCCCACGCTTCCCGACAACTCACCCGCCTGTGCCAGGGAGTCACCCGGCCGGGTGCTGCCCACGTAGATCTTGTTCTCGCTCTGGTTGACGGCGTAGTGCCCCACGCCCTCGGAGTCGAACTCGAAGGACAGGTTCATGGCGTTCGTCGCCAGCTCGCGCGACCGCCAGCCGTTGTCGCAGTCGCCCGCATCCGGCGGGGTGGCCGGGGGCGGGCCGGCATCCCTCGGGCCTCCATCCGGCTGGTTCGGGATCGGAATGTCGCCGACCTGACTCGTGAGGATGATGTCGAGTTGGATGGGATCGCAGGCGCCCAGCAGGAGGCCGGCGAGGGTCACGGGAAGGAGCAGGTACGGGAATTTCACGAGAGCTTTCCTCGGCTCGAGGGTTGCCAGGAATACGGAGCGAGGACTCGCGCCGGGTCGTTCGCCCTCGCCTTTTTTCGCGAGGCTCAGAGCCCGATCGACAGCTCCATGCCCCACGTGGACTCCCACCACTGCTGACCATTCGCCGTGACGAAGTCCTTCCCGATGAAGCCGCCCACACGCACCCGCCGCTGTTCCCCATTCACCACCAGGCCGCCAGCGAGGTGGGCGGAGAACACGGTGGGGTCCCCCTGTATCCCGCCCCTGAACTTCACCCCCAGCAGGCTCCAACCCGCGGCGCCCTCCAGGAACGGACCCATGGAGGCGGTGCTCTGCAAGCCCGCCAGCCCCTGCACGGAGAAGCGGTGGAGGAGCACGCCCTCGGTGGGCAGGGGCGTGAGGGCATACGCGGCACGCCCCCCGAGCGTGTACGGCCCCGGCGTGCGCAGCGTCACGCTCGGCCCCGCGAGGAACTGTCCGAGTCCGAGCGGTGCCCGCGAGGCCACGGCGCCCACCTCCCACTCCAAGCGCGGCCTCGGCTCGAGCACGGGGAGGGGCTCGCGCACTCCGACTTCAGCGGCCGGAGCGAACTC
>NZ_DASVWK010001135.1:0-12777 GCF_036389735.1 Archangium sp.
CGCCCCGCTCCAGTGGAGGGCTCGAAGCCTTCCGAGGGCGGCTCGAGGCTCGGGAGCGGAACGCGCCACAGCGAGGTGCCCGTTCCCGCGGACGCGTAGGACTCGAGGGCGCCGGACTCGTGCACCACGACGCCCGCGTCCGAGATGGCGAGCAGCGTCCGCGCCATGCCATCCGGGTAGGGCGTCTCGAAGCGCAGGAAGCCGTTGCCCGTGTAGGACACCAGCCGGCAGCCCGCATCTCCGCCACACACCGAGGCGAAGAGGGCTCCGCCGTGCGTGAGCAGCGCCGGCCCGCCGGGCACGGAGGACGGCTCGCCGCCGAGCTCCTGGACGAAAGCCGGGGTGAGTTCCCCCGCGTCCGGGCGCACGCACCTGCCACCGCGACAGTGCCCCTCGCCCTGGCAGGGCGTGGAGGGGGCGCAGAGGAAGTCCTCGGGAGTGGGCACCTCCCGGCAGGTGCCGGAGAAGCACAGCCGAGCGGACACGCAGTCCACCTTGCCGCAGATGGACAGGTCCACGGCATCCACCTCGGTGCAGCCCTGCTCGCGCTTGCACACCCCCACCCGGCAGGGATTGCCCGACGCGGGACACGACACCGGAGACGTTACGCAGCCCGTTTCCGGCGCGCACGCGTCACGGGTGCACGGGTTGCCGTCGTCGCACGAGCGCGGCGAGCCCACGCACACCCCGGACTGGCAGCGCCCATTCTCCTGGCACCGGCTGCCAGGGATGCAGCCCGTCCCGTCCGGGGCGACGGTCTCCATGCACACGCCCGGCTCCAGCTCGAAACGAGCCTGGCGGCACTGCGCCGAGGGAATGCACGCCAACGGCCGTACGCCCTCGCCCCTCAACGGGACTTCCTCCGTGCGGCCCTCCGAGGACACCACCAGCGTGCCCTCCGCCGGGCCATTGCCCGCCAGGAACAGCACCTCCAGTGAGACCGAGCCGGCGCCGGGGATGTCTACCTCACGCTCGGCCACGGAGAAGGGCCCCCTGCGCACCGAGGCGGACACCGTCACGCTGGCGCGGCCCGTGCCCAGCACCTGTACCGAGCGACGGGCCGTGTCGCCCTCCAGCACCCGGCCGAAGTCGAGCACCTTCTCCTCCAGCCGGAAGCCTCCACGTGTCCCCCCCACATCCGGCTCGTCACACCGGCAGCCGCCAGCGAGCACGAAGGCCACGAGGAGGAGGAACCAGGGACGGGAACGGAGCATGGCCGCCAGTTAACGCGGGCCCGCTCACACGCTCAACGCCCCTGCTGGGGACGGGGGGCGGCAAGCCCCTCGCCCTGTCTTTCGGGTGACGTCGGCGGCGGTCAGCCCACCGCGCGGACCGGCTGCATGCCATCCAGGAGGGCCTCGGCGAAGCGCTCCAGATCGGCCAGCGGCACGTCCTGCACGCTCAAGAGCGTCTTGCCGCGGTGGACGCGTGCGTTGACGCGCACGCGCGCGTTCTCCTGGAAGTGCTTCATCAGGCTGTCCCGGAGGAACTGGACGCGCGCGGCCTCCCCGGCGGGCACGGGCACCTTGGCCGTCGCGCGCTTGTGCTTGAGGGCCAACTTCAGCTCCTCCAAGGAGCAATCGGCGAAGGGCATCCGCTGCACGGAGCCGTCCTGACGCGGCACTTCGATGGACGTGCGGCCCGGGTCCCCCTCCGGGAGTGGAATCTCGGTGAGCTTCTCGTAGGTGAGCAGGGCGCCCAGCTTGCTCATGCCATACGCCACGCAGAGGGGCTCGGAGAACTCCTGGGAGACGGTGCCGTACAGGCTCAAGGTCGCCTGCGAGAGCGCTTTGACGTGCTGGCTGAAGAACAGCTGCGCGCTCGTGTAGCCGCCCTTCTCCGCCAGCTTGTTGGAGACCACCTGATTGTAGAGCCTGCCGATGTGGTAGTGGCCGGCATTGCCTTGAGCCACGTAGCCGAGGATCGATTCGCGCACCTGCTCGAGCGTCAGCTCGGAAGTGGCGTTGCTTGCGTTCATCGCGTTCATGAGGACTTCCCCCCTATGAGGAGTCGAGGCCGCTGGAGTGCGGCCCGCCCGGACATCGCAAGCCGCGGGCCATGGGCGAGGCCCGTCATTTCGCGCCCTTACGTCTAACTCCAGGGTTACGAGACATCCTGACGCGCGGACAGCATCCACGGCGCGGGACGACCGCCGCAGGTCACTTCTGGTTGCCCAGAACCGAGCGACACCTGCTGGAATGCACTTCACTTCTGGTTGCCCAGAACCGGGTCATCACCGCGCGGGTGTGCAGGTCACTTCTGGTTGCCCAGAAGTGGCCTACCGCTCCGGGGCCGGCGTCCTGCGCTTCGCCAGGGCCCGCACCGCCACCGCCACCACGCCCACCAGCACCAGTCCGAGGACCGCCCGCTGGTAGCGCCACATGAGCGACTCCAGCCGCTCCAGGTTGCCGCCCACCGCCGCCCCCAGCGCGAGCACCAGTCCCGTGTGCGCCATCGCCGACAGCGTCCCGAGCGTCAGCGCGTTGCTGCGCGGCATGTGCGCCGCCCCCGCGGCCACGAAGATGAGCCCCCGCACGCCCGGGATGAAACGGTTGGCCAGCAGCAGCCAGGGGCCCTTGTGCCGCATCTGCGACTGCATCGACTCCAGCCGCGCGTGCGTGATGCCGAGGAACGCCTCACCCGGCCGCCGCTCGAAGCGGCCCACCAGCCACCGCCCGACCTGGTAGTTGATGAAGGCGCCCACCACGCTTCCCACCACCACGACCAGGAACACCAGGGGCCACGGGTGCTCGCCCCGCACCGCGTACACCCCGCCCAGCAGGGTGATGGTGTCCCCGGGGAACGGCGGCACCACGTACTCCAACGCCGCTGCCAGCCCGAGCACCAGCAGCCCGAGCAGTCCGATGTGCGTGATGAGGTTGTCGAGGTACTCGACCATGTACCGCCAGACTAACTGGCGACGGGAGGCGGCGGCACCACGACGCCACCATACTGTGAAGCTTCCAGCGTCCCGCACGCCGCCCCGATGTCCTTGCCCCCCGAATAGCGCCGCGCGATGGGCGCCCCCAGAATCTGCAGGTGGTCCCGGAACGCCTTCAGCTCCTCGGGCGAGGGCGGCTGGTACTTTCCCGTCGGGTCCGTCACGTCGATGAGGTCCACCTTGATGGGGATGCCCTCGAACGCCTCCTTGAGCGCCACCGCGTCCTCGCGCTCCAGGTTGAAGCCGCTGATGGCCACATAGGCGATCATCGCCCGCTCGCGCCGCACCGTGGCGTACTCGCGGATGGCCTCCACCAGCTCCGGCAGCGGGTGGGCCTTCTCGATGGGCAACACCTTCAGCCGCTTCTCCGGGATGGCGCTCGTCACCGAGAAGGCCAGCCGGTACGGGTGCCCCTCGCGCACGTAGCGCCGGATGGCCGGCACCATGCCCGCCGTGGAGAAGGTGATGGACGGGCCGGCGATGGCGAAGCCCGCCGGGTGGGAGAGGATCTGCGCCGCGCGCAGCGTCTCCGTGTAGTTGAGCAGCGGCTCGCCCATCCCCATGAAAACCACGCCGCGCACCGGCCGGTCCGCCTCGGCGCGGATCTGCATCACCTGGTCCAATATCTCCCAGGTGCGCAGGTTGCGCTGGAAGCCCAGCTTGCCCGTCATGCAGAAGTCACAGGCCAGCGCGCACCCCACCTGGCTGGAGACGCACACCACGTACTTGTGGTCGAAGATGGGGATGCGCACCGCCTCCACCCGGCCGCCCAGCGGCGAGGCGAAGAGGTACTTCATGAAGCCGTCGTCGGCCCGGCGGCGTTCCACCACCTCCAGCCGCGTCAGCTCCGACTGCTCGCGCAGCACCTCCGCGACGCGACGCGGCACCTGGGGCGCCCGGCACACCTCCTCCAGCGAGGAGGCCCCATGGGCGAACACGGCGGCGAACACCTTGCGCACCGCGGTGGGCGAGGGCTCGGCCGACGACAGTGCCTGCTGCAACTCCGGCAACGACAGGGACTTCAGGTTGAATTTCACGAGGCGGACTTGATTCGGGCGCGCAGGTAATCCGTCAGCTTCGCCGACACTTCCTGCGGCATCTGTTGGGCCAGTGCCCGTCGGCAGAGACCTGGGGTGGCCTTGTAGGTGCGCAGGAAATCAATGCACGGCGCGCAGCCAGACAGGTGCTCGCGCAGGTGTTGTGCTTCCTCGGGCGGTATCTCACCGTCAAGGAAGTCCAGCAGGAGGTTGATGGCGTCTTTACACGTGTACATCCGGACCTCGGCCGCGGCCTGCCTCGTTACTCACGAGATGCCCAGCCCCCTGATGGGTTTCACCCGCCCGTACTGCCCTGATTGTAGAACCGATCGATGGCTTCGCGTAGGGCGAGCCGGGCTCGGTGCAGCCGACTCTTGATGGCGGGAATGGAATCCCCCGTCACCTCTGCAATCTGTTCGTAACTGAGCCCCTCCACGTCTTTCAAGAGAAAGACTTCCCGGTACCCCTCTGGCAGGCGATCGGTCGCCTGTTGGATGGCCTGCCCCAGCTCGGCGTCGAGGATGCGCCCCTCGGCGTCCCGGCTCCAATCCTGGGGGGGGTACTCGGCCAGGCTGCCCCGCTCGGTGAACTCCGGGCCCTGGAGCTCCGCCTCGGCCGCCTGCACCACCCGGCGGTGCCTCAGCCGCATCAGCGCGTTGTTGGCGGCGATCCGGTGCACCCAGGAGCCGAAGGCCGCATCCCCGCGAAAGCCCTTGAGGTGTTGGTAGGCGGACAGGAAGGTGTCCTGGGTGATTTCCGCGGCATCCGCCTCGGAGCGGGTCATCCGCAGCGCCAGCCCGTACACCTTGTCCCGGTGGGCCTCCACCAGCGCCTCGAAGGCGCCGATGTCGCCGGCCTGGGCCTGCGCCACGAGCTGCCGGTCCTCTTCCTTGACGGCCTCGTCGGACATTGGGGGCGCACCCTCCCAGCCCACCCCGCCCCCCGTCAAGGGCGCTCGCGGCGCCGTCGTCCCGGTGGACGGCTCACGTGTTGACTGCCCCGGAGCCACAGCCGGTAGGGCGCCAGGGCCCATTCCCCGGCGTAGTCCACCCCGATGCGGGGGCCGCGCTCCACCTGGGCCTCGGGCACCGGCGGGCCCGCTTCAATGTGGAGCTGGGCGCTCTGCAAATCCCAGCGGTTGTGGGCCAACGTCAGCCCCAGGGCCCGGCACAGCCGCCCCGGCCCATCCGTCCGCACCCGCGGCCCCAGCCCCTCCACCGGCTCCACCGCCCGCACCAGCACCGCCGAGGCCACCCCCTCCGCATCCGTCACTGTGTTGAAACAGTGATACATGCCGTAGATGAGGTAGACATAGGCCCGTCCCGGCGGCCCGAAGAGCACCTCGGTGCGGGAGGTGCGCCCCTTGGCGGCATGGCACGCCAGGTCGTGCTCGCCCACGTAGGCCTCCGTCTCCACGATGCGGCCCACCCTGCGCCAGCCCCCCTCGTCGAGGACGAGTCGGGCACCCAACAGCTCTCGGGCAACGGTGAGCGCGGGGCGCGCATAGAAGGAGGCGGGCAGACGCACGGAGCGTCAACCCATGGCGCTGGAGCGTTCCTCCGACAACAGCCGGCTCGGAGCCAGGGGCCCGAAGTGACCCCCAGAAAGCAGGCGAGCCCGGGGCGGCCCGTCCGTCCGCCAGGACAGTTCACAGCGGCAAGCGCGTGGTGCATTGTGCGCGCACCATGGCTTCCACCGGCCGGCTCTCCGGTCTCCTGCTTCCGCTCTTCTCCCTCCGCTCGAGGACCGATTTCGGTATCGGCGACTTCGGCGGGCTCGACGGCCTCTTCCACTGGATGGAGGCCGCGCGCCAGCGCCTGCTGATGCTGCTGCCGCTGCTGCCCACGGCCCCCGGCGACCCCAGTCCCTACTCCACGCGCTCGGCCTTCGGCCTCAACACGCTCTTCATCAACCTGGAGATGCTGCCCGAGTTCCACGCCACCGGCGGCGAGGCGGCGCTCTCGGACGAGGAGAAGCGCATGCTGGCCGAGGCGCGCGCCGCGCCCCGCGTCCGCTATGACCTCGTCTTCCGGCTCAAGGGCGCCGCCTTCCGGCGCTGCTTCGAGCACTTCGAGCGCACCGAGTGGCCCCACGGCCCGCGCGCCCAGGACTTCCTGGCATGGCGCCAGGAGCAGGGCGAGTGGCTGGAGAGCTACGCGCTCTACACCGCCATCTCCCACGAGCGAAACCAGGCGCCGTGGTGGGAGTGGCCGGAGCCGCTGCGCGACCGGAACCCGGAGGCCCTGGGCGCCGAGATGGCGCGCCTGGAGCGCGAGGTGCGCTACCACGCCTGGCTCCAGTGGGCGGCCGAGGTGCAGTGGAACGCGGTGCGCGCGCGGGCCAAGACGCGCGGCATCCTCCTGTGTGGCGATGAGCCCTTCATCATCGGCCAGGACAGCGCGGACGTGTGGGCGCACCGGGACGTGCTGCGCCGCGACGCCCGCCTGGGCGTGCCCCCGGATGCCTTCTCCGCCACGGGCCAGGACTGGGGCCTGCCCTACTTCGACTTCGAGCAGATGGAGAAGGACGACTACCGCTGGCTCAAGTCCCGCGCCACCAAGGCGGCCAGCTACTATGACCTGCGCCGGGTGGACCACGCGGTGGGCTACTTCCGCCAGTGGATTCGCGACGAGAAGACGCCCACCGGCCGCTTCATCCCCGACAACGAGGAGACCTGGAAGCGTCACGGCGAGCGGCACTTCCGCCTGCTGTCGCAGAACGCGGGCATCGTCGCCGAGGACCTGGGCGTGATTCCTCCCTTCGTGCGCACCATCCTCAAGAACCTGGGCCTGCCGGGCTACCGGGTGATGCGCTGGGAGCGCGACGACAACGTCTACCGCGACCCGCATGCCTTCCCGCCCGTGTCGCTCGTCACCACCGGCACCCACGACACCGAGCCCGTGGCCGAGTGGTGGGAGGCGGCCACCGAGGAGGAGCGCCTGGGCATCGCCCGCGTCTACCCCGAGTTCCAGGGCCTCGGGGTGACGCGTGAGTTCTCCCCGGAAATCCACCGGGCCATGCTGGCCTCCGCGCTCAACGCGGGCAGCGACCTGTGCGTGCTGCCCTGGCAGGACGTGCTCGGCACGCGCGACCGCATCAACCTGCCGGGCACCATGGGCGACGCCAACTGGGCCTACCGCATCGCCCAGAACGTGGAGGACCTCCTCTCCATCGACGAGACGCGCAAGGCGGCCGAGCGGCTCGGCCTGCTCACCGCCTCGGCGCGCCGCTGAAGTCCACCCCCCCGGCCCGGGCCGCCCACCTTGGGGGGCCCGGCGCCGGGCAGCGCTACGGCTACGGGCAGCTTCAAGCCGTCCCCTCTTACGACGCTAGTCCCGGATGCACTTCACCTGGCCGGGGAAGCCGTCGAAGATGGCGCAGCGCCCGCCTTCCTTCTCGCACTCGAGCTTCTCGCACACGTCGAGGAAGAGGCACAGCGCGGGCGAGCGGCCGTATTCGAAGAACACCTCCAGGCAGGCCTGTCCCTCGTAGGGACAGCCCAGCGTGGAGCAGTACTGGAGCTCCAGCTCGGGCTCCCCCAGTATCTCGCCTTCCTTCAGCCGCACCGCTTCATCCTCGCTCACTCCGCACGAGGTGAGCACCGCCAGTGCCACCGCGCCCAGGAGTCCTCTGATTCGCCATGCCATAGGTGGCGTCACTCTGGAGCAGGCAGGCACGGGATGCACGCCCCCTCCTTCCCGCGGCGCGCCGACTGTCCGCTGGAGGAGAACCCGCGCACGGAGCGAGTCAACCGGGTGACTTCCAGGCTATGTACCCGCCGTGGACGCCGCCTCGCACCGCCGCCAGATCCTCCCCGTCCTCCTCCTGCTCACCCTCGCCGCCGGGTGTGCCACCGCCTCGGGCTCCGCGCCCCAGCCGGACCAACCCAAGGTGGTCGACCTCGACATCGAGGGCACCGACCAGGTGAGCGCCTCCGACATCAAGGAGAAGATCGTCACCAGCAAGACACCCTGGTGGGAGCCCTTCAACCCCTTCGTCCCGCCGAGCTACTTCGACCCCAACGCGTGGCAGGCGGACCTGCGGCGCATCGAGCGCTACTACCAGTCGCAGGGCTTCTACCAGGCCGAGGTTCTCTCCGAGAACGTGAAGCCCAAGGGTGACGACGCGGTGGCGCTGGAGGTGCGGGTGCGCGAGGGGGAGCCCACCCAGATCTCCGCGCTCGAGGTGGCGGGGCTGGAGGAGCTGACGGCGGAGCACCGCGCCAGGGCGCTGGCGGAGCTGCCGCTGGTCCAGGGGCAGGTGTTCCGCGAGGAGGACTGGGAGGCGACGAAGGAGCTGGTGCGCCAGCGCCTGCGCGAGCTGGGCTACGCCGAGGCGGAGGTGGGCGGCGAGGTGCGCGTGGACGTGGCCACGCGAGGAGCCCAGGTGGACCTCCAGGTGACGCCGGGGGTGCGCTACCGCTTTGGCAACATCTTCATCGTCACGGACCCCAAGCCGCAGGTGAAACCCCAGCGCATCATCGAGCAGGCGCAGGGCGCGGTGCGCAAGGGGGAGTGGTACAGCGAGACGGCGCTGTCCGAGGCGCAGGCGCGCGTCTTCCGCATGGGCGTCTTCGGCGCGGTGAAGGTCAACCGCGCCGCGCCGGACCGGGAGAACCGCACGGTGCCGGTGGTGGTGGACGTGCGCGAAGCCCCCTTCCGCTCCATCCGCCTGGGTGGAGGCCTGGGGGTGGACGCGGCCCGGCAGGAGGTGCGCGTGCTGGGCGAGTGGACGAACCGCAACTTCTTCGGCGGCCTGCGCCGGCTCACCGTGGGCGGCCGGGTGGGCTACGCCTTCATCCCCAACATCACCGCCGCCTTCGACACGGTCGACACCAATGGGGACGGCGAGGCAGACGAGCCGAACCTCTCCACCCCGCATGGCTTCGTCGGCGAGCTCTCCGTCCAGTTCGAGCAGCCCCGCTTCCTCGCGCGAGATCTGCGGTTGCAGACGACCCTCACCGCGGAGCGGGGACTGGAGCAGGCGTACAACTTCATCGGCGGGCGCCTGCGGGGCGGCGTCATCTGGCAGCCCCATCCGGACTTCTCCTTCTTCCCCTCCTACAACCTGGAGCTCTACCGGCTCCAGGGCCAGCGGGGACTCCAGGACCAGACCACCATCCCAACGCTCGTGCTGGGCTGCCCGGCGGGCGAGAGCCAACAGGACACCTGTCTCATCTCGGTGAGCTACCTGGAGCAGACCGCGGAGTGGGACCGCCGCGACGACCCCATCGCGCCCAAAGAGGGCTACTACACCGCGCTGTCGCTCCAGGAGGGAGGCGGACCGCTCCAGGGGGACTTCACCTTCCTGCGCGTGCTACCGGACGTGCGCGGCTACTACACGTTCGGTGAAACCGAGCGATTCACCGTCGCGGCGCGGCTCCGGTTGGGCACCCTCCTCACCCCCGTCACCACCAACGAGACAGGCGAGCGCATCCGGGAGGAGAGCGCCATCGTCAACCGCTTCTTCGCGGGCGGCGGCGCCTCCATGCGCGGCTTCAACAGCCGGCGACTGTCTCCCATGAACATCAGCAACCCGAGCGCGCAGGAGCCCTCGGAGCGGGTCGTCCCCGTTGGCGGCAACAGCCTCATCGAGACGTCCGTGGAGCTGCGCTACAAGCTCTTCGGGCAGCTGTCCCTCGCCGCCTTCCACGACACCGGCCTCGTCGGCGCCGGGCCGCTCAACTTCGGGCCCCACCAGGACGACGTCCGCAAGGAGAGCGGCCGCGTCTTTGGTGACTACCACTACCAGGCGGTGGGCCTGGGCGTGCGCTACCTCACCATTGTCGGGCCCGTGCGGTTGGATCTGGCCCGACGGTTGAACATTGGCAAGCCCCTGCCCATCTTCGACCCTGCTTCCGGTCGGTCCACCACCCTGGGCGGGGTGGGAGACTGTTTTGGACTGGGAGTGAAACAGGACCGCATCACCCGCCCGGATGGCACCGAAGCCCTCGTTCCCCGAGAAAAGGAATACGCGGGGGCCCCAGAAGGTCTCTGCACCTTCTTCTTGTCGATTGGAGAGGCGTTTTGAGCAGAGGCAAACGACGGCTCTTGTGGATCCTCCTCGGCATCCTCGGGCTCGTGCTGGTGCTGGTGACCGGAGCGCTCCTCTACCTGACGGGGCCCGCCGGGGAGGAACGTGTCCGGGCGCTGGTCGTCGAGCAGGCCAACAAACAGCTCTCCGGGCGCCTGGAGGTGGCCGGGCTCGACCTCGGTCCGCGCTCCCTCGTCCTCACCGGCCTGAAGCTGTATGACCCCGAGGGGGAGCTGGTGGCGGAGGTGGAGCGGGTGGAGGCCCACCTGGCGCTCCTGTCGCTGGCGCGCAAGCACGTCGTCGTGAGCTCGGCGCGCGTGGAGCAGCCCCACCTCTACCTCCACCAGGACGAGCGCGGCCTCAACCTCTCGCGCGCCATCGCCCCCCGGGAGACCAGGCCCGAGGAGCCGCCCAGCGAGCAGCGCGGCACCCTGCGCTTCTCCCTCAGGGACTTCCAGCTCGAGGACGGCTCCGTCGACTACACGGCGGAGTCCCCGGAGGGCACGCGCGAGCTGCGCCTGGATGACCTCGATGCCACCGGACAGGCCTCATGGGCCGCGGCCACCGAGGCGCTCGACGCGAAGCTCGACGCCACCGCCAGCCTCGCCCGTCCCGTGGCGGGCCCGGTGCGCCTGTCCCTCAAGGGTCAGGGCGAGGAGGGCAAGCTGAACGCGGACGTGGACTTCTCCGCCCCGGGGCTCGCCCTGGTGGCCAGCGGCGGGCTGGAGGGCGAGAAGCAGGCCCACGCCGAGGTGAAGCAACTCACCCTCACCCCGGAGACGGCACGCGCCTTCCTGCCCTCCTACCCCGTGGCCGCCCCCGTCAGCCTCTCGGGCACCGTGGCCCAGGCGGGGGACATGCTTCGGGTGGATCTGGACGGGCAGGCCGCGGGCGGCACCGCCGAGGTCCAGGGCTCGCTGGACCTGGTGCAACTGCGCACGGACGGCCTCACCGCGCGCGTGCGCGACCTGGACCTGGCGAAGCTGCTGGGGGGCGGGCCGAGCAGCCTGCTCGCCGCGGACCTGAAGGTGACGGGCGGCGGCAAGAGCCTGGAGACGCTCGACGGCACGGTGGACCTCACCATGCGCCCCTCGCCCATCGCCGGCCAGACGCTGGGGCCGGTGGAACTGCACGGCAGCGCGAAGAATGGCCGCTTCGCTCTCTCCCAGTTCCAGGCCCAGGCGCCCGGCGCCAGCCTCACCGCGAGCGGTGGAGGTACCCTGGAGGATCTGCGCCTCGAGGGCCGGCTCGTCGCCTCCGACCTGGACACCTTCGCCAACACCGTGGGCCGGCTGGGGGACAACAAGCCCCTGCCCCTCTCGGGCCATGGCGCCCTGGACTTCACCGTCTCCGGCCCCGCCCGCACGCCCGCCGTGGCCCTCTCGGGCGGCTTCGACGCGCTCGCCTGGGCGGACACGACGGTGCGGGGCCTCACGCTGGACGCGCGGGTGCCAGACGTCACCCAGCCCCTCACCACGGACGCCACGCTCAAGGCCACGAAGCTCACCACCGGTGGCCGCACCTTCGAGGACCTGAACGCCTCGCTCGCCACCCAGGGCCGCGCCCTGGAGGCCACCGTCACCACCGGGGGCGCGATGGACCTGCTCGTCTCCCTGCGAGGCACCGTGGACAAGGACGGCCAGGGCCTGGGGCTCGACACCCTCACCCTGCGCTACCCCGAGGCCGGCTGGACGCTCCAGCGCCCCACCCACCTGGGCTGGGGCAATGGCCGCGTGGTGGTGGCCACGCCCCGGGAGCCCCTCTCCCTGTCCTCCGGAAACCAGGCCCTCGCGCTGTCGCTGATGATGGTGGGCGAGCGCCTCGACGCGACCACGGAGCTGCGGGCCTTCGACCTCGGCAAGCTGCCCAAGGCCTTCATGCCCCCGTCGCTCCAACTGGACGGTCAGCTCGACGGCACCGTGGCGGTGAGCGGGCGCATGGCCCGGCCGGACGCCACCGTGGACCTCGCCCTGCGCGGCGGGCGCTACCAGCAGTACGCCGACCTGGCCTTCGACCTGAAGGGCCGTTACGTGCGTGACCGCGCCACCGGCACCTTCGCCGCGAGCGCTCCCGCCGGCCGCGTCTCCTCCACCTTCGACGTGCCGGTGCGGGGGCTGATGCTGCGCCGCCGCGAGCCCGTGAGCCTGGAGCTGACGATGGACCAGGTGGACATCGGCCCCGCGCTGCGCATGGCGGGCCAGCCCGAGTCCGCCACCGGCATCCTCTCTGGCTCCATGACGCTGCGGGGCCTGGCGAACGACCCGCGTCTGGAGCTCGTGCTGAAGGGCTCGCGGCTGCGCTACTGGGGCGTGCCTCCCCAGCAGCCACCTCCGGTGGTGCTCGCCCCCGGCGCGCTTCCTCCGGAGCTTCAGGCCCTGCCGCTCGGCTTCGAGCTCACCGCCCGCTCCGACGAGAAGGATGGCTCGCTCAGCGCGCGCCTGGAGCTCCAGGGCATTGGCCAGCAGGCCTACGCCGCGCTCCAGACGCCCTTCACCCTGGGCCGGCTGCTGTCCAACCCGCCCACCGCGGCCCAGATGATGGACACGCCCATGCCCAAGCTGGAGGCCCGCGTGACGGAGCTGCCGCTGGGCCTGCTGTCGCAATTCGGCCTCGCCGCCCGGGCCAGCGGGCTGGTGTCGCTGACGGCCGACCTCACCGGCCCGCTGCTGGCCCCCGTCGGCGTGCTGAAGGTGGACGCCCGACGCGCGACGGTCAATGGCCTCGAGCCCCTCGACGGCAACCTCGCCTTGCACACCACGGCCTCGG
>NZ_DASVWK010001136.1:0-2315 GCF_036389735.1 Archangium sp.
AAGGTGGTGGGGAACAGCGTCGCCCGGCCCACGCTCTTGGGCTGGGGAACGGGCAGGGAGAAGCTCGCCTTCTGCTGGAGCGCGGCCTTGGTGACCATCGGCTCGATGAAGATGAACTTCGCGTCGTAGAAGCCGGCGAGCATGGCCTTGTCGAACACGCCGTTCTTCACGCCGTTCTCGTCGAACTCCGAGGTGGGCAGGGCGTGGTAGCCCATGTTCGGAACGCAGAACTCCGTGGCGTCCGGCGCATCCGGGGGAACGGGAGCCACCCAGCCCACGGGAATGTCCGTCTCAGGGGCCTGCTTCGCGTTGGTGCAGTCGATGGCCTTCGTGGCCGCCTTGTCCACCCCGTAGAAGTGGAAGTCGAAGTGCGGCGTCGAGTGACGCTCGGGGGGGTGCCCGGCCGCCATCCAGTCGAACTCGAAGTGGTTGATGAAGGTGGTGTCGCGGACGACCTGCGGGAAGTCGGCGACGAAGATGGACGTGTGGTCGTGCGTGCCATCCGAGACGGGGGCGCTCTCGATGGACTTGTAGGGGAGGGTGAAGCCCACCTCCTTGACGACACCCTCCGCGTCGAGCGTCGCCCAGGTGGTCACCTTGCCGCCGTGGAAGTCCACGGACTGGCCCTCGACCATGCGGTCCTCGGTGCCGCAGCCAAGGAGCGTGGTGGCGAGGAGCGTGCCGAGAATCGCGGTCTGCTTTTTGATCATTGTGTGTGTCTCCGTGAAGCGGTTTCCCCACGGCGCTCCTGGCCCCAGGTACTGGAGCACGGGAATCCACGGTGGGGATGAACCGTAGCCTACCGCACACTCCGCCCCTCGTTCCAAGGAGGTCATATGTTCTCGCGGTCCGAGGCGGGTACGAAGTGGGCCCAAGTAGGGATACATGACCCTGGCGCGCCACCCGTGCCCCGCCCTGCTCACAAGCTCAAGTCCGCGCCACTGCCTCTGACCCGCTGAGCGTGCCTCCCTTTCCTGGGACGCGGGACCTCTGGAGCGCTGGAAGCAGAGTCGTGCTGGACAGGACGGCGGAGGTCATGCCGGAATGGACCACTAAGGAAGTGGTGTTGTATTAGCGGAGGAGGTCCAAGCGAATGATGCCACGCCCCCAGTCGCGAAATGACATGCCCGTCACGAGTACGCAGCTTGACCTCGAGAGACTCCGCTCCGCCCTGCGCGGACTCGATCGTGAGACCCTCTTGAGCCTGCTCGACCGTGCCCTCGATCGAGTGCCCAGGATGCAGGTGGCCGAGATAACGGCGGGCTACGTCTCCCTGGAGGCGCTCCGCGCCGGAACGGCGCTCGTCGCCGAGGTGAGACACTTTTGCGAAGCCAGCCACCGCGGCGATTACTACGAGGACTTCGACGTCAACTCGAAGAACTTCATGCAGAAGTCCCTGGGCACACAACGCTGGATCGCCGAGTGCGAACGCCTTTTCGAGCGATGTGTCAGCGAGGCCACGAGGACGCCTCCCGCCGATATCCGCGAGGCACTCGGGATGCTCATGGGCCTGCTCCGCGCCGTGGATGAGGCCAATGACGACATCGTCTTCTGGGCGGACGAGGGCGGCTCCTCCGAGGTAGGCGTCGCCTGGAGGAAGGTCCTTCCCGTGTGGTTCCAAGCGCTCGCCGCGACCCTCCCACCCGAGCAATACGCCCGAGAAGTCCTCGCCGCCATCGAGGGGTTCGATTCCTTCAACCGCGAGCGTCACCTCCAGAAGGCCCGGAAGGGCGCGAGCCCCGCCCAGCGGACGGCACTTCAGCAGGCCGCGGCGCGCCCGCGTTGAGGGGGATGGCATGTCCGAGCCCCGCGAAGCCCCTGGCATTTCGAGCGAACCGGTGTTGTAGCGCGCATTGCCATGACACGCCCCGTTCGCTCCCTGGTACTCGCGGCCCTCCTTCCCGCCCTCTGCGCCTGCTCCACGCTCGCGTCCTCGCGGCGCGCCCCGGGTGCCGTCACGCTGCGCTTCGCCTGGCCCGCGCCCTTCTCCGCTCGCGTCTCGTACTCCTTCACCATGAACAGCCCCCTGGGCAACACCGAGGTCCACCGCGGCTACTGGCTGTCCGTGGAGCCGGCGAAGAAGAAGGGCGTCCACCGGCTCGTCCCTCGTGACGTCGAGGTGTCTCCGCCCCAGTACGCCGCCATGGCGGACCCGGTGCCCACGGTGCACTTCGACGACGAGGGCGCCTTCCAGGGCATCGATGACCCCGCGGAGCTGCCGGGTCAGCGGATGCTGGAGGCGCTGCCCCTGGAGCCTCAGAAGAAAGCCGAGATCGTCGAGAAGCTCGTGGCCGTGCAGGAGCAATCGGGCCGGG
>NZ_DASVWK010001137.1:0-24307 GCF_036389735.1 Archangium sp.
GGGTTGAGGACGTGAGGCGCCGTTGGGGGGACGGTGGCGATGGCGGCCACCAGCTCCTCGTCCGGAAGCTCCGGGTTGAAAGGGTTCATGTCCGTGAGGGCCTGGTAGAGCAGCACCCCCAAGGCGTACAGGTCCGCGGCCACGCCCCCTTGGAAGGGCTCACCTCGCTTCCACGCATCGCGGCGCGTGTAGGCGATGAGTTCGGGCGGCAACAAGTGCAGGACGCCATCGGGCACGCCCAGCGTCTTCGTGAGTGTTTTCGGCAGGCGCACGGTGCCGAAGTCGATGAGGAAGGGCCGGCCGTCCTCGCGGCGGATGAGGAGGTTGTCCGCCTTCAAGTCGCGGTGGTACACGCCGCGCGCGTGCAACATGCCCACAGTGCGCACCACGTCGGAGAAGGTGTCCACCAGCCCGACGGCATGAGAGGGCTTGCGCCAGCGCCACTCGTGCCAGGTGTCCCCGTCCACGAAGTCCATGACGATGAAGGGATAGCCCTTGATGGGGTTGGGCCAGAAGTCCACCGCGTAGACGCGCAGCAGGTTGGGGTGGGAGGAATAGGTGAAGAGGGTCGCCGCCTCGCGTGCCAGCCGCCGGTAGACGTGCGCCTCCTGCACCCGCTCGTCCTCGGAGAGCTCTTCCTGGGAGTCGGAAATGGGGAGCAGCGCCATCTTCATGGAGTAGGGGCGACCCTCCCGCTCCACCTTGAAGACGCGGGAGGAGCCTCCACGGCCCAGCACCTGGACGATGCGCCAGGGCCCCACCGTGTCGCCGGGCTGGAGGTGGTCCGGGTGCAGGGGTTCCGTCGTCATGATCGACCCTCCTAGAGTTCCACCGTGCCGATGACAAGGTGCCGCCCGCCGCCCTTCTCCCGCAGCTCGAGGCGGAACACCTCGCCGGACGTCCAGGAGGGCTTCTCCGTCTCCGCGACCACCAGCCCCACTTCACCCGGGGCGAGCCGCGGCCTGTCCATGCGGAGGGAGCGCACCTTCACCAACGTGCCGTCCGCCCGGGTGAGACGCACCTCCCCTGCCGTCCAAGGCTGCTGCCCGGGGAGGTTGTGCACGCGCACGGCGACCACCGCCCAGGTGCCTGCCCGGTACCCGACGCCTTCGCTCAGCCTCATGCCGGCTTGGACGAGCTGAGCGACCTCAGCGGGCCGTGCTCGGACACCGTCCATGTCCAACCGTCCCGACAGCACGAGGTTGGAGGGCCCCTCGGCCTCGCATTGGGCCAGAGCCGCCTCCAGGACCTGTACCTCTGGAGTGCTCGGGCGACGCACCACATTCACCCGGGTATCCACCACGGTGGGGTGGGAAACGAGCGCGAAGGTGGCGGACGCCGGAGCGGCCCCGTCCTTGTAGCGCACCCGCACGATCAGCCGCTCTCCCTCCCCGGGTGGCTCAAGAAGTTCGAGGTAGAGGGTGCGCTCGCCCGGGTCCACCAGCCGGAAGCGCGTCGCCCGCCCCTCGACCTCCACCGAGGCCCTGTCGATGGCGGCATCGAACACGAAGTAGGTGGCGATCCTGGCCGCGACCCGCACCTCGGGCACCGGCTCATTCGGGCTGCTGGGGACGACGACTTGCCGCTCTCGGTGCTCGCGGACAGGGGCTTGGGGCTGCTGCGCTGCCGCGGCCCTCCCCGTCAGGAGGAGAACGAGCGGTAACCACTGTAGGAGTCGTGCCAGGGTGGAGTACCTCCGGAGTTCACCCTACCAGATGTCGCCCCACACAAGGTCAACACCAAGAGCACGGGACCCCCCAACTGATGAAAGAGTTCCGCTCGACGCCGATGTTGCTGAGCAGATCGTAATCCTTCATCGACACCGTCGGGTCTGGCCTCAAGACTTCGTCACCGTCGATGGGGTCTTGCGCTTTCGTGTAACTTCGGGCTCTGGCATGACTCCTCTGTTCCACCTCGCCGTCTCGATGGCCGCACTCCTCTGCCTGTCCTGCGCCACCGTGCCCCTGGCACCTCGGGGCTCCCCCACTGGAGCCGGTTTCGCCGGAACTTTCAGTGGCAGGCCGACACACTTCAACCAGTCGTGTGGAGCTGCCTGCGGCGCCCCAGTCGGCCCAAGCACCGGGGAGATTCTCGCGCCAGCGGCCACCCGGGCGGGTCAGGTGCTCGACAAGGTCGTCCAAGCCGCCGAAACCCTCAATGGACTCCTCACCGTCGCGAAGTTTCTGGACGAGGCCCAGAGGAAGAAGGCCGAAGAGATCCTCGCCGAGTGCGCCAGCGAGGCCAACTTCAAGGTCAACGAGGAACTCTTCGGGAAGGGGAACTCCTTGCCCGAGTCCGAGTGCGGCAAGGAGCCCAACGTCAACAACAAGACCGCCAACACCTGGCAGCAGCATCTTGGCAATCTCAAGCACGCAGCCGCTTTCATCTGTGTACAAGAGCGACTGGCCGCGGAGTTTCCCAACAACTTCGCCGTCGAGCCACGCTATCGCAGGGATGAATTGACGAATGAACTCCTTTTGACCGACAAGTGGCTCAACTCGCAACGGCCGGACGTGGTCCTCCACTTCACCCGGAACGCCACCCGGATTCAATGCATCTACGATTTCAAATTCCCCTGTGATAGCGCCGACCGTCACAACCCCCTCGCCAACATGAAGACAGAGGCCCAACTCCGCAAGTACAGGAGCCTCGGCAACGAAGACTGCCTGCCAGCCGTCGTTACTCCCAGCCTCGGGGTCAGTAGGCCCTCTTCCCTATGACGCAACACTATCCCCGGATTCGCCCTTTCGGTGTCTACCCTCCCGAGAAGGAGGCTGGCGAGCGCCTCCTCGCGAGGGAGGTGATTCATTTCGCCTTCTACCTGCCACACGATCACCCGGAGATTGCCGCCGGAGTGTCCCACGCCTTCGATTGCTATATGAAAGCCGTGGGCGAAGGATCAGACACGATCAACTTCTGCTCCTTTGACGAGTACTCTCACCACTCCCTGTCCAGGGAGGGTTGGAAACGCATTCGCCAATTATTGCTACCCGACCGTCCCTTCCGCTACGCCGAGGATTGTGCCGACGCGTACCGCATCAGGGAGATGGAAAAGAGCGGTAACGAGACGTGGATTCACCTGGGTAGCGAGCCCGACAGGCTCACGGGCTTCAAACTCACCTACTCGGCCCGCATCCCATCCCGAGACCGGCAGCCTTCCGACTACGACGTGAGCTACCTCGAGGGAATGCTGCCCACCGAGTTCCTCGAGGAACACGGCCCCACCGCGGTGAGGGAGCTGATGCTCGACCTGGCTTCGGGCCTTCACTTCGCCAGTGGCCATGCGGGGCTGAGCTTCGACTCCGTCACCGGGGACGTATTCTTCACGCCCCGAATCCGTACCGAACTCCTACGCCACCCGGGAATCAGTCTCAACCATGGCTCCACCCCAGCCTGGATGGGCACGCACGTGGACGGTGTGCACTGGCTCAACTTCCTGGGCCCGCCCGTCCTTCAGGAGCTGGGCGGCGTATCCCCACTTCGCTCCCGCCTGCACTCACCTGAAACGACCGTTCAGGCGATCGACGTAGCGCGAGCAGTGGTGACGCTGGGGACCTGGCCCGAAGCGGGCGACCTCACTCAAGGCAACGCGCTCCCCGCCTACCGCGAACTCGGCCGCGTACTGGAGCCCTGGCTCGATAAGCCCTTCAATGACCCCAGGTTCCGCGTCGAAGGCTTCACCCAGGAAGAAGCCATTCACTGGGCCCGGCGGTTCCTCGACTGAACCGCGAGACGGGAGATACGTTCGAGTCCTTCCAGCAAGTCACCGCTTGGCTCGAGGACTCCGCTTCGGGCGCCTCTTCGGCTTCTGGGTGATGATGTCGTATTCGGTCTCCCGATTGGGGGAGCGGACGAATTCAGCACCCTCCGTCGCCAGGAATTCATCCAGGAGACGGATGATTGCTTCAAGCGTGCGCTCCAGGTCGCCCCCGTTGGCTTCATTGACTTGCTGGCCCCACCAGGTGGGGCGATCCCGCCATTTGGGGTGCCGTTTGTAAATCCATTCCCTGAAGTACTCGTGCTGGCCCTTCTGCCCTGAATCCCCGAGGGCATCATCGTAACCCATGATGTAGAAAGAGAGATGATCGAGCGTGAAGTCCGGGGCGAACATCCTCGGGCGCAAGCAGATATGTCGCATGTGCTCGAACAGGCTTCCCGCGTGGAGTTGCACAGGGCTCATGGCAGCTCGCTTACCACTTGCATTGAGAGGCGCCCGGGAGAAGGACGACCCAGCGAAGGAGTATCTATCTTTCTCCATGTCAGCTCATCCCTGGAAGAGTAACACCTCACCCTGGTTCCAGGTGGCGATCCTGGCCGCGACCCGCACCTTGGGCACCGGTTCGTTCGGGCTGCTGGGGACGACGACTTGCCGCTCCTGGTGCTCGCGGACAGGGGGTTGGGTCTGCTGCGCTGCCGCGACCCTCCCCGTCAGGAGAAGAACGAACGGTAACCACTGTAGGAGTCGTGCCAGGGTGGGATACCTCCGGGGTTCACCCTAGCAGATACCGCCGCCCGCATGGTCAGCACACGCGTACGGAGGCCCCGGATGGGCAAATAACCCATCGGAGCTACGAGGCTTCGACGAACTTCGTTCCCGTGATGCCCTCCTCAGCCATGGCGTGTTTGAGGCGCTCGGAGATGACAAGGGCCCCAGTCCAGCCCCAGGGACGGAAGATGTGGGAGTCGCCCACCTTGCTCGGATCAATGCGCATGCCCGCAACGACCCGGTACTGCCCTACCCTTTCGGGGTTTCCGTCCTCCGCACGCCGGTACTGCACCTCTTCGCAGCGCGCATCATCAATGCAGCGGATGATTCGAAGCACATTGAGGATGAAGAACGGCTCGGACTGCCCCTCCACCTGCACGGGGAGGAACTGCACCTGTTGCTGCAGGCCCAGGCGTTCACGCAGGGACACGACTCGGCCATGAACCACCGGAATCCCGAGGGTGGTGAAGCTGAAGTCGAGTGCACTTCCAGGAAGAGCCTGGCTCAGCACGAGTTTGCCGCGTGGATGGAGGAGGTGTCCCTTGTCGAACTGCCAGGGATCGACCTCCTGGCCGTGCTCATCGACGGGATCCGCGAGGACCCATCGCCCAGGAAGACGCATATTGCTGAGCAGATCATAATACTTCATGAACGTTCTCGAATCTGGCCTCAAGGTTTCGCCACCAAACGGTGGAGCCTGGTGCCAGGTGTGCAGACCTCATCTGCATTTTTTTCAACTCACCCACCAGACTGGCTCTACACATTTGCTGTGTCTTACAGTCCCGAACGGCATCTTGGAGGCGCCTGAAAATCTCCTCGTGATACGCTTCGGGATGAGGACCTCCATGGCCCTTCAAGAAGACTTGATTCTCCTGTGCGGCCAGGGTCATCCCAGCTCTGGCGAAGATTGCCTTGAAACCGGGTGTCCACGGGCCACCTCGAATGCTTGATATAACATTCTTGTCTGTAGCAAGGTGGTGCCATTTGTAGCCTGGAACTTTGCTCAAGCCGTCCTTGCAAGGCAAGCGCTGCGTAATACTTGTGCCGCGTTGCCGGCCGACACGCCCGCGACCACCAGAGTTCCATCCGCCACGGCTTGGACCGACGTCGCCTGTACGAAGACAGCCTCGGTCAGTTCCATCCCACCGACCAAGGAGAGGCGACGCTGATTCAGCCAGGCTCGGACCCCGCCAGGAGGAACCCTCGGCAGACCCTTCGCCACTCCCCAGCTGCCCCTGGTACCGCACCAAGTGCACCGTCGCCTTCGCTGACATCCTGCGTCTGGCCAGCGCCCCCTCTCCCCCGCCGACTGGGTGGACCCACGTCCTCTTCTCGCCAGCCTGTGTGACTCCACCTCACCGCCTCAGCCGCAAGCCGCATGAACTGCGGCTCTCGCCGGTCCTAAAATGGCGAAAGTCGAGTTTGACACCGTCACGGGACACCTCCCCAGGCAAGTTGTGATTACTTCGAGAGTGCCTGAATGAGCACTGTCTGAAGCAGTGGCTCACAAAAGTCGATCACGAAATCTTCGTCGGCATTCGTCATTATGTATTCACCGATTCTACTGTGTGCGATCGAGCAGCGGATGCGGTAAATCCAATAAGCAGCAACTTCGCGAACAAAATTCTCGTATGCGCCAGTGTTGGAGGCTAGCCCTGCCTTCTTGACGGCGGTCTCAACAAACCCTCCATTTTTAATAATTGTCTCAAACCGATCCCACTCCTTGATGGGATTTCCATCCTTACCATATTCAAAAAATATAACCTTAGCCTGCCTCAGATGCCCACTAATCGCATTCAACCGAGAAACCAGTGGCGGCAAATCGTCACACCTGTCATGCAACAAAGACTTTAACCTAGAAATTTCCTTGTTGTCGTAATTTGTAATTATCCTACCAAAACCAAACAAGTCATCACCGAGCGCCTTGATTTTCTCAAAGGTATGCCAGTCAAACAAAAGTTCGAGCAAGTGAAATGTCTTAAGGTACCGCTCAAATGCGAAAGGCTCCAGAATCGATCTCTCTAGTGCCTCGCGGTGGTATTTCGTTGGTAGGCGGACGCCCTTTATGGTGGTTACTCGGCTCCGCGAACGTTTGCTCGGTGTAGGAATTCTTGTTCCAGAGTCCTTGTGTAAAAATCCTCCCCAAATTGGGGCTGTCTCAAGATAATCGTTAAGGTAACGCTCTAGATGTACCTCATCTATTACTGCGTAGTCATAGCGGAAGCGATGAGCGCCTCCAAGTTCGTCTACCTCCACATCATTGATGAATGCCGCATATTGGTGATCCGAGAGCAATGTCGAATCAACAGGAGAACTTACGCGACAGATGCAAAGCATGCCGATCTGGACACCTGTCTCATCATAAATCTCGACGTCGCTCGGCCCGTTGGCGAATGAGGTATTCACAACAACCGGCAGCGGCACCATAGATTTGACTACACACCGCCCGTCCCTCTCTACAACTTGGGAAGGATCAAATCGTGAGAGCCAAATACCCGATTCGTGAAGCTTTGTGAGTTCATCCTTCTTCACTACTCGACCCCGAATCGGTTGATCCGCCTGACTCTTCGATCCAGCAATCCCTAAAGATCTTTTCTCCCTCTTCGCGGAAGTACTCCTTAAATCCGCCAAACAGTAGTTTGCGTGTTGCTGTTCCGATATTCACCTTGCGCGGATTGAATCCGTTGACAATTGCCTGAAGTTGTTCCAGCGCAAGTGGGTCATCACCTGGAACGCTCTTTTTAAGAGTCGCCAAGAGCCGCTTCAGAGCATCATTGATTCGTTTACGCCGTTCTTTGCTGATGCCAAAATCAGCAATAGCGGCAAAAAACGAGTTCATCACGTTCTCACCGCCGAACCAATTCGCTCCAGTAGGAATACCCCGCTCTTTATTTGCCTCATTTGCCTCGTTGTAAATACGGCAAATCTCATCATCTAACCCTGCATACATCTTGAGATACTCCTCAAAGGCTTCGAATTTCTCATTTAGATCATCTTCGCTCGCATCGAGGATCTCTCCTTCAACAAGCTGTTTCGCGACGAGATTGTCACGAGTCGTCTCTGGCGTTCGTGTAAGAAAGCTTTGATACGCGGTTGCTAAGCGATCCAGCGCATATTTCCTTGGTCCCCTGCGCCGAGTTGTGTCTCGCTCGGAGTAAAGCTCCAAGTCAGGAATGTTGCTCTCAATTTTCTCTTTGAGAGTAACAAAGAGAAGCTCAACCTGATGCCGCATAGACATCGGCTTCTGGCCTGCGTTCAGTACGATAATACGATAGATGAGGTGCTTCTGGTCTGCCTCAAGCCAGAATTCCAAAAGCACCTTCTGCTCGCGCTTGAAGCGAACCCCCTCGTCCTTGAGGTCATCCAATATATACGTGCGTTGAAGACCATCGAGAATCTTGACTTGGCTTGGTTGACTCAGGGCTTTTTCTAGCGCTGTCGTGTTATCACTATCGAAGTGCTTGATAGCTTCCTTTACTTTTTGTGGCGTGACCGCAAGCGTGATCGCGGGCAGGAGCGCCCCTTCGATAATGTCTTGCTTCATACGCAGATATGCGCGATGTTTTTCTCTGCGACGCTGAATTGGGAATTCCTTGAAATCTTTCCCAACCAGCTCAAGGTAGTCCTTGACAGTCGTTTGAGCGTAAACAACTCGCGTATTGGTACGCAGGTCGACAGCTTTTCCGAATATGGTGAGATGGATCATTTATAAAGAGCACCTTTCAGTTGGATGTTGCCATGTCAAGATATCCACCGCGAACGAGAGTCAGAGCAGCCCATCCAGTCTAGGGGCCTGACGGAGTATCGACCAAAAACGACTCCTACATACGACTCGTAGCGGTGTATAAACTCTCACCGCCCTTCATGTAGTGGGTCGTTGAGATACTCCGACAAATTCCTAGCCGAAGCTCCCGAGTTCTCTTGTTCTCAGGATCTATGGACTCTGGCTTCCTCGCAGCATCATCCGCTGCATCTTGAAGCGCATTCCCCCGGGTGAACTCCAACGAAAAAACCCGGGGCCGCTCTGGGAGGGACGCGACCCCGGGTTCACTGCTGTGCTGCGACTGTGAAACCAGACTGCGAAACTAGAAGATCTCCTCGAGCCACTCGCGCATGCGGCCCTTGACCTTCTTGTAGACGTTCTCCTCGCGGATGCGGAACATCCGCCGGTCCAGGTGCTTCGCCCCGTACACCACCAGGCCCACGCCCGTCGCGTACATGGGGCTCTTCACCACGTCCACCAGCCCTCCAATCCCCCTCGGCATGCCCCGGCGCACCGGCAGCCCGATGACCTCCTCGGCCAGCTCCGGCATCCCCGCCAGCAGCGTCGAGCCACCGGTAATCACCACGCCCGAGGCCAGCAGGTCCTCGTAGCCGCACTTCTGGATCTCCCGGTGCACCAGCTGGAAGATCTCCTCCACGCGCGGCTCCAGAATCTCACACAGGATCTGCCGCCCGAGCACCCGCGGCTGGCGCCCGCCCACGCTGGGCACCTCGATCGTCTCGTCCTTGCTCACCATGGACGCCAGCGCGCAGCCGAACTTCTGCTTGACGCGCTCGGCCTCGTGCGCCGGGGTGCGCAGGCCAATCGCGATGTCGCTCGTCAGGTTGTTGCCGCCCAGCGCGATCACCGCCGTGTGCACGATGGAGCCGCCCGAGAAGATGGCGATGTCCGTGGTGCCCCCGCCGATGTCGACGAGGCACACGCCCAGCTCCTTCTCGTCCTCCCCCAGCACGGCCTCGGCCGAGGCCAGCGGCTGCAGCACGATGTCCGACACGTTCAGGCCCGTGCGGTTGGCGCACTTCACGATGTTCTGCGCGCTCGACACCGCGCCCGTGACGATGTGCACCTTGGCCTCCAGGCGCACGCCCGCCATGCCCAGGGGCTCCTTGATGCCGCCCTGGTCGTCGATGATGAATTCCTGCGGCAGGACGTGGATGACCTCGCGGTCCAGCGGAATCGCCACCGCCTTGGCGGCGTCGATGACGCGGGCGATGTCCGGCTCGCGCACCTCCTTGTCCTTCACCGCCACAATGCCCTGCGAGTTGAAGCCCTTGATGTGGCCACCGGCGATGCCGGTGTACACGTGGGAGATCTCCGCGCCCGCCATCAGCTCGGCCTCCTCCACCGCGCGACGGATGGAGGACACGGTCGCCTCGATATTGACCACCACGCCCTTGCGGAGGCCCTTCGACGGGTGCGTGCCAATGCCGATGATGTCGATCCCATTGTCGGTCAGCTCCCCGACGATGGCGCAGATCTTCGTCGTGCCTATATCGAGGCCAACGATGATCTCCCCGGACTTCTGCTTCGCCATGACTGCCCTCCCAGGCCCCCCACTCTCGTGAAAGGGGCGCATTCCTACCGCGAAGCCCCGCTCCTCTCGGACACGGGGCTCGAAATCTTCACCGCCACCCAGCCGGGCCGAGCCCGGTTGTCCAGGTGGATGACCTGTGCGGCCAACCCGCGAGCCCGCAGCTCGTCGCGCACGCGCGCCAGCCGCTTCAGCTTCGCGTCCGTCTCCCCCTCCCCCAGCAGCACCTCCTGCCCGTCCGCCGTCAGCAGCACCAGCCCCTCGGCCGACACCCGCACCTCGCTCAGCCGCTCGTGCTTGCCGGGCTGCGTGGCCGCGTAGGCGTCCGCCACCGCCAGCGCCTGACGGAAGCGCTCGCGCACCCCCGCCTCGTCCGCCAGGTAGCCCTCGCGGTCCAGCCCGGTGACGAGCGGCAGATCCACCTTGTCCCCCGGCTGGAGGCGCTTGAAGGGCTCGCCCTCCGCGTCCAGCAGGTACAGGTCGCCCAGGGTGGCCAGCGCCACCGGCACGTGCTCGGTCACCACCACGGACACGCTGGAGGGGAAGTGCCGCGTCACCTCCACGGTGTGCACCCAGGGGTGGGCGGACATGGTGCGCTCCAGTGTCCCCACGTCCAGCGACCACAGGTTCTGCCCCACCGTCAGCCCGGACAGCTTGAGCAGCTCGCCCGGCGCGGCCCGCTGCAACCCGTTGAAGGTCGTCTCCTTCAAGAGGAAGGTGGGCGAGGTGAGCGCCCAGCGCCGCACTTCAATCGTCCCCCACACACCGGCGCATGTCAGACCCGTCAGTAGGATGGCCTTGAGCAGGCCGGGACCATGCGTACGCACGGCTCCCGTGACCGCCTCCTTCTGCTGGGCGGCATCCTGACGACGACGGTTCTTGGACTTACCGAATGCCATGGTGTGCGTCGGCGCATGCTGCGCGCGGTTGAATCTCCACGCCAGTTTTTCGCTACAGACACGTCGCTGTAGCGCCCTGGTCCACGAAGGACCGGGTGAGCCCGATTCTTGCTGGGGGACTTTGCTTCAGGCCTTGAGCGAGGCGCCCTGGAGCAGCCGCTCGCAGAGGGCGGGGAAGTCGATGCCCCGGCCCGCGGCGATCTTCGGCAGCAGGCTGGCCTCGGTCATCCCGGGCAACGTGTTGATCTCCAACAAGAAGACCTCGCCGGACGGGGTGAGGATGACGTCCGAGCGGGAGCCGCCACTGCAGCCGAGCGCGCGGTGGGCGCCCAGGCAGACCTGGTTGACGCGCTCGTACTGCTCCGGCGGGAGGGGCGCGGGGAAGAGGTACTGCGTGGTGCCCCCGGACTGGTACTTGGCCTGGTAGTCGTAGAACTCCCGAGCGGCCACCACCTCGATGACGCCCAGGGCCTCGTTGTCCAGGACGCCGCCCTGCACCTCGCGGCCCTTGATGTACTGCTCCACGAGGATGGAGCCGGCCAGCTTGGAGGCGTCCTCCACGGCGGCGAGGTACTCCTCGCGCGTCTTGCAGATGTGGACGCCCACGCTGCTGCCCTCGCGCGAGGGCTTGACGACGGCCGGGAGACCGAAGGGCAGCGAGTCCACGGCGGCCCGGGCCTCCTCCGCGGAGGTGAAGGCGCGGTAGGGCGGCGTGGGAATGCCGTGGGCGATGAAGACCTGCTTGGCGAAGACCTTGTCCATGCCCAGCGACGAGGCCATCACGCCACTGCCCGTGTAGGGGATGAACATGCACTCGAGGAGCCCCTGGACGGAGCCGTCCTCGCCGTAGCGGCCGTGGAGGGCGATGAAGGCGACGTCCACCTTCTCGGCCGAGAGGCGCGCGGGCAGATCCTTGCCCACGTCGATCTCCACCACGTCGTAGCCGAGCCCCCGCAGGGCCTTGGCCACGGCGGCGCCGGTGCGCAGGGACACCTCGCGCTCGGAGGACATGCCCCCGAGCAACACACCGACCCGCTTCCGCTTCAGCTCGTCCTTGGAGATGGTGCTCATGGTGCTCATGGCTGGAAGACTCCCACGCGCTTGACTTCGGGTTGGAGCTCGACGCCCCGCTCCTCGCGCACCCGGGTCTGCATCAGGGTCAGCAGGGAGAAGACGTCGTGGGCGGTGGCACCGCCCAGGTTGACGATCCAATTGGCGTGCAGGGTGGATACCTGCGCGCGACCGATGATGTGGCCCTTGAGGCCCACGGTCTCGATGAGTCGCCCGGCGAAGTCGCCCGGCGGATTGGTGAAGACGCTGCCGAAGTTGGGCTGGCTGAGCGGTTGGGAGCGCTTGCGGTAGGCGAGATCCTCGTCCATGGCCTTCTTGGAGGCCTCGAGGTCGCCCTTACGCAGAAGAAAGCGCACCCGCGTCACCACGCCGCCCACAGGCAGCTCCGAGTGCCGGTAGCGGTGTGGAATGTCCGCCTTGGCGATCCACCCCACCCCGTCCGCGGTGGCCAGCTCCACCGCCTCCACCACGCGGAAGCACTCGCCATTCTTGGTGCCCGCGTTCATGGTGACCGCGCCGCCCAGGGTGCCCGGAATTCCCGCGAGGAACTCCGCGCCCACCAGTCCCTGGGAGCGCATCTGGTTGATGAGCCGGACGATGGCCGCGCCCGCGCCCAGGGTGAGCCGCCCCTCCTCCGCGCCCACGTCGGCCAGCTCGGGGAACAGGTCGCTCGGCAGCTTCACGGTGACGCCTGGAATCCCGCCATCCCCCACGAGGGTGTTGGCCCCGCCGCCGAGGACGGTGAGGGGCACACCCTCCTCGCGCAGGAAGCGCAGCAGGGCCACCAACGCCTCTGGGGAGCGCGGACGGACGAGCGCCTCGGCCGGGCCGCCCACGCGCACACTCGTGAGGGGCGCGAGCGGCGCGTTCGCCGTCACCTCACAGCCGGGCAGACGCCCTACCCGCTCGGGGAGGGACGATGGGAGCACCGCGACCATGTCCCCTAGTCGCCCTTCGCCGTGCCGTGGTGCTTGAGCAGCTCGACGAGCTCCGGCCCCACCTGGGTGATGTCGCCGGCGCCCAGGGTGAGGACGATGTCGCCCTCGCGCAGCCGGGGCAGCAGCGTCTTCGCGAGGTCCGTGCGCTTCTCCACGAAGGTGACGTCGCGGTGGCCATGGGCCCGGACGGCGTCGGCGAGCGCGTCGCCGGTGGCGCCGGGAATGCGCTCCTCGCCCGCGGCGTAGACGCTGGTGACGAAGACGACGTCCGCGTCGTTGAAGGAGGTGGCGAACTCCTTGAGCAGGTCGTGCGTGCGCGTGTAGCGGTGGGGCTGGAAGGCCACCACGAGCCGCTTGCCGAAGGCACGCCGGGCGCCCGCGAGCGTGGCCTGCACCTCGGTGGGGTGGTGCCCGTAGTCGTCCACCACGGTGATGCCCGCCACCTCGCCGCGCACGGTGAAGCGCCGCTGCACGCCGCCGAACTCGGCCAGGGAGCTGCGCACCACGTCCAGAGGAATATCCATCTCCTCGGCCACGGCGATGACGGCCAGGGCGTTGAGGGCGTTGTGCGCGCCCACCATGCGCACGCGGAACTCACCCAGGGGCTCGTCGCGCCGGAAGGCCTCGAAGCGGGTGGTGAAGCCCTCCAGCCGGATGCCCTCCAGCCGGTAGTCCGCCATGTGCGAGCTGCCGTAGGTGACGAAGCGCTTCTCCAGCCGGGGCAGCAGCGACTGGACGTTGGAGTTGTCCAGGCACAGGACGTTGAGGCCGTAGAAGGGCACGCGGTTGCAGAAGGCCGTGAAGGCGTCCTTCAGGTTGTCCAGCGTGCCGTAGTGGTCCATGTGCTCCGGGTCGATGTTGGTGACCACGGTGATGGACGGGTGCAGGTGCAGGAAGCTGCCGTCGCTCTCGTCGGCCTCCACCACCATCAGCTCGCTCTGGCCCAGCCTGGCGTTGGAGTCGAGCACGTTCACCTTGCCGCCCACCACGGCCGTCGGGTCCAGGCCCGCGGCGCTCAGCACGGTGGCGACCATGGAGGTGGTGGTCGTCTTGCCATGGCTGCCCGCCACGGCCACGGCGTATTTGAGCCGCATCAGCTCGGCGAGCATCTCCGCGCGGGGGATGACGGGAATCTTGCGCTGGCGCGCGGTGACGACCTCGGGGTTGTCCTTGCGCACCGCCGAGGAGATGACGACCACGTCCGCCTGCACGAGGTTGTCCGCCCGGTGGCCCTCGAAGATGGTGGCGCCCAGGCGCTCCAGGCGGCGGGTGATCTCACTGGCCTTCAGGTCCGAGCCGGACACCTTGTAGCCCTGGTTGAGCAGCACCTCGGCGATGCCGCTCATGCCGATGCCGCCGATGCCCACGAAGTGGACGTGCGCGGCATGACGCGTCTTGAAGAGGCTCGCGGGCCTAGCGGGGCGGGTGTTCGTCACGGCTGTCGTCTCCTCAGACATGCTTCTCGGGGCCGCCCGCCTGCTCGCTGCCGCCGGACATCTTCGCGTCGCCGCCGAGCTTCCTGTCCTTGCCCGGCTTCTTCGGGTTCGGATCCTCGCCGCGAGCCTCGGCCCGGCCGGAGGGGCCGTACGTCTGGGTCATCAGCTCCACGAGCACGTCCGCCAGCTCCTTGGACGCCTCGGGGCGACCCAGCAGGCCCGCCTTCTTCTCCATCTGGCGGCGCTTCTCCGGATCCTCCTTGAGGTGGCGGATCTCCCGGGCGAGCTGCTCTCCCGTCAGCTCCGCCTCACGGAACATGAGGGCCGCGCCGGCCTTCACCAACGACTGGGCATTCACCTCCTGGTGGTTGTCCGTGGCGTAGGGGAAGGGAATGAGGATGCTGGCCTTCTTGGCGACCGTCAGCTCCGACAGGGTGGTGGCGCCCGCCCGGCAGACGACGAGTTCCGCCCTGGCGTACGCGCTGGACATGTCCTCGATGTACTCCACCACCTGGGCCTGGGCCTCGAAGCCCTTGTCCGCGTAGCCCTTGCGCACCGTCTCCAGGTCGTTCTTCCCCGTCTGGTGGACGATGTGGAGCTGCTCCCGGATGTCCTGGAGGTGATCCAACGCGTCGATCATCCGCTGGTTGATGCCGCGCGCGCCGAGGCTGCCACCGAAGACGAGCAGGGAGAACTTGTCGTGCACCATGCGCGAGCGCAGGAAGTTCTCCATCAGCTTGCGGCGGATGGGGTTGCCGACGAGCTGCACCTTGCGCGAGGGGAAGAAGGGCCTGGCCTCCTCGAAGGCGGTGAAGACGACGCGTACGACCCTGCCGAGCAGCTTGTTGGTGAGCCCCGGCAGCGCGTTCTGCTCCTGCACGGCGGTGGGGATGCCCAGCAGCGCCGCGGCGAGCACCACCGGCCCGCTGGAGTAGCCGCCCACGCCCACCACCACGTCCGGCTTGTGGCGCTGGAGGATGCGGATGGACTCGATGAAGGCCATGGGCAGCGCGAGCAGGCCCTTGACGAGCCCCACCAGTCCCTTGCCCTTGAGGCCCTGCGCCCGGATGGTCTCCAGCGGATAGCCCGCCTGGGGCACCACCCGCGCCTCCAGGCCGCGCTCGGTGCCCACGAACACCACCTGGTTGGCATGGTGGCGCGTCACCACCTCTTCGGCCAGGGCGATGCCCGGGTAGAGATGACCGCCCGTACCGCCTCCCGCGATGAGCACCTTCACGCCGCCACCTCCCTCATGTCACCGCCGGAGCGCAGCGTCCGGTGGCCAGCACCTTCCGCGCTGGCACTCAGCGAGAGCAATACACCGGCGGCCCCCATGAGCACCACCAGTGAAGTGCCTCCATAGGACACGAAGGGCAGCGTGAGTCCTTTAGTCGGCAACAGGCCCATGGCCACGCACATGTTGACGGTGGCCTGGAAGGCGATGATGCAGGTGAGGCCCAGTCCCAGGTAGGTGCCGAACACCTCCGGCGCCGCGAGGCTCGCGCGGATGCCACGCCAGATGATGATGGCGTAGAGCGACACCAGCAGCACCACCCCCATGAGGCCCAGCTCCTCGCCGATGATGGCGAAGATGAAGTCCGTGTGCGCTTCCGGGAGGAAGAAGAGCTTCTGCCGCCCGTCGCCCAGCCCCAGGCCGGTGAGGCCACCCGAGCCGATGGACATGAGGGACTCGGCCACCTGGTAGCCGATGTCGTGCCGGTGGGCCCATGGGTCCAGGAAGGCCAGCACGCGCTTCATGCGGTAGGGGCTGGAGGCGATGGCCGCGTACGCCAGCGGCAGCGCCAGCAGCACCGAGCCCACCAGGTAGCTCAGCCGGGTGCCCGCGGCGAACAGCAGCGCGAAGAGCAGGAACACCAGCAGCACCGAGCTGCCGAAGTCCGGCTGGAGCATGCACAGGCCCACCAGCAGGCCGCACAGCAGCAGGTGTGGGAGGAAGCCCACGGAGAAGGTGGCCACCTTCTCGCGCTTCTTGGCCAGCGAGTAGGACAGGTAGACGACCCAGGCGACCTTGGCCACCTCGGCCGGCTGGAGGCCGAAGCCCGGGAAGCGGATCCACCGCCGCGCGCCGCCCGCTGTCGTGCCGATGCCTGGAATCAGCACCAGCACCAGCAGCACCAGCGTCACCAGCAGCAGCGGGTACGCGAGCCGCGCCAGCCGGCGCCAGCCCACCCTCATGCCCACGGCCATGGCCACCACACCCATGCCAGCCGCCATGAGCTGCCGCTGGAGGAAGTAGAGGCTGTCACCCAGCTTGTCCTGGGCCATGACGGCGCTCGCCGAGTACACCATCACCAGGCCGAGCGAGACGAGCGACAGCACCGCGCACAACAGGAGTGCGTCGAAGCGCACCGGGGCATCGGAGGGAGCAGCGACGACGGCCTTCATGGGCTCAGAGCTCCCCGACGAGGCGTTTGAACGTGTCGCCCCGGTGCTCGAAATTCTGGAACTGGTCGAAAGAGGCGCATGCAGGCGACAAAAGTACAGTGTCGCCGGATCTTGCCAGGGACTTGGCCCGCCGTACAGCTTCGTCGAGTGTCCCGCAGGCATACACGGGGGCTGCCCCTTCATAGGCCTGGGCGATGGTGTCGGCGTCCTTGCCGATGGTGAGCACGCCCTTCACCTTGCCGCGCCCCTGCTCCACCATGGGCGCGTAGGGGGCGCCCTTGCCCTTGCCGCCGGCGATGAGGAGCACGTCCTTCTGGAAGGCGCGCAGGGCCACCAGCACCGAGTCCACGTTGGTGGCCTTGGAGTCGTTCACCCACTCGACGCCGTCCAGCACGCGCACGCTCTCCAGCCGGTGCGGCAGGCCCGGGTAGCTGTCCAGCCCGGCCTGCACCGCCTCGTGCTCCACGCCCGTCAGCCGCGCCAGCAGCGCCGCCGCCATGGCGTTCTGCGCGTTGTGGCCCCCGCGCAGCGCGCGGTTGGTGAGGGTGAAGGACTCGCCCTTCTCCCCTACCCCCTCGAAGCGGAAGCCTCCCGGCTGAGCCACCGCGAGGCCGGCCAGCGTAGGGCTCGCGGCCACCGGACGCCCGGTGAGGCTGAAGCCGTAGACGGGCACCTTCGCCGCCTCGGCCAGCCGCATCACGTCCGCGTCCTCCGCGTTCACCACGACGAAGTCGTCCTGGGCCTGGTTGCGGAAGATGCGGGCCTTGGCCGCGCCGTAGGCCGCGTGGCTCTCGTACCGGTCGATGTGGTCCGGCGTGAGGTTGAGAATCGTGGAGCCCCGGGGCTTCAGCGTGTCGATGCCCTCGAGCTGGTAGCTGGAGAGCTCCACCACCAGCGCGTCCCACTCGCCGGGGGTGAGGGCCGCCTCGGCCAGCGGGCGCCCGAGGTTGCCGCCCACGAAGGTGCGCCGACCGCCGCGCTGGAAGAGCTCGCCGGTGAGCGCCGTGGTGGTGCTCTTGCCGTTGGTGCCGGTGATGCCGAGCAGCGGCACGTGCGAGAGGAAGCGCCCGGCCAGCTCGATTTCACCCCACACGGGTACGCCCGCGGCGCGTGCCTTCTGGATCTCCGGCAGCGCCAGCGGCACGCCCGGGCTCACCACCACGAGCCGCTGTGACTCCAGCAGCCCCGGCGGCGTGGGCCCGGTGACGAGCGCCACGCCCTGGGCCTTCAGCTCGCGCGCCGTATCACCCAGGGCCTCCTCGGTACGACCGTCCAGCGCCGTCACCCGAGCGCCCTTCGCCTTCAACAGGCGGATGGCGGCCAGCCCGCTCTTGGCGAGCCCAAACACCACGACATCCAGGTCCTTCAGGTCGGGCGTCATGCGCGCCACCCCTCCACTGCCTAGCGAAGCTTGAGCGACAGGAGCGCCACGCCTCCGCAGAGGATGGCGACGATCCAGAAGCGGACGATGATCTTCGGCTCGGCCATGCCCTTCAGCTCGAAGTGGTGGTGCACGGGCGCCATCTTGAAGACGCGCTTGCCGGTGAGCTTGAAGGACGTCACCTGGATCATCACGCTGAGGATCTCCGCGAAGAAGACCCCGTGGATGATGGCGGACACCACCTCGTTCTTGGACAACACCGCCAGCCCGCCGAGCGCGCCGCCCAGCGCGAGCGAGCCGATGTCCCCCATGAAGACGGAGGCCGGGTAGGCGTTGAACCAGAGGAACGAGATGCCCGCGCCCACGATGCTGGCGCAGAAGACGGCCAGCTCCGCGCCACCGGGCACCTCGGGGACGCCGAGGTAGCGCCACATGGGCTCACCCACCACGCGCGCGATGCCGTCCACCGTCTCCACGGTGGCGATGCGCGTCGCCGAGCCCGCCACGTAGCAGAGGATGGTGAAGGTGGTGGCCGCGATGATGGTGGGCATGATGGCCAGACCATCCAGACCGTCGGTGATGTTGACGGCGTTGGACGTCCCCACCACGACGATCCACCCGAAGAAGACGTAGAACCAGCCGAAGTCCGGGTTGAAGTGCCGCGTGGGCACGAAGGGCAGCGTCAGCCGGGTGTCGATGAGCAGGCGCGGCCCGGAGAAGGAGCCATCCGCCCCCGTCCACGAGCACATGAGCCCGAAGATGGCCACCAGGTAGAAGACCGTCTGGAGGACCATCTTGTACCGGCCGGCCAGTCCCTTGGAGTTGCGCTTGGACAGCTTCAGCCAGTCGTCCAGGAAGCCGATGAAGCCGTAGCCCAGGGTGAGCAGCAGCGCCGCCCACACCGCGCGGCTCCTCAGGTCGGCGAACATGAAGGTGCCCGCCGCGATACACATCAGGATGAGCGCGCCGCCCATGGTGGGCGTGCCCTTCTTCTTCTGGTGCGTGTCCGGGGTGTCCTCGCGCACGTTGCTCTGCCCGTGCTGCTTGAGGCGCAGCCGGGCGATGAGCTTCGGGCCGATGAACATGCCCAGCAGCAGCGAGGCCACGCCCGCCGCGACGATCCGGAAGGTGGGGTAGCGCAGGAAGTTGAGGAACCTTCCCGCGTCCGTGCCTTGAATCCACTCGTAGATGAGGAGCAGCACCTAGTGGCTTCCTCCAGGCGCGGCAGCCCCCGTGAGGCCCGCCACCACCCGCTCGAGCCTCATGCCACGACTCGCCTTGACCAGCACCACATCCCCTGTCTTCAGCTTCGGCATCAGCCAGGACAACAAAGGCTCCACCTCGGTGAAGTGCGCCGCGTTGTCTCCCAGCCCCGCCGCCTCGTAGCCCTTGCGCGAACGAGGCCCGAAGAACGCCACGAGCTGCGCCTTGCCCGCCGCGAGCGCACCGAGCCGCGTGTGCTCTTCCAGCTCGCCGGGCCCCAGCTCCAGCATGTCTCCGAGCACCGCCACCGCCCGGCCCCCGGGCTGCACCAGCGAGCGCAGCGTATCCAGCGCCGCGCCCATGGAGGCGGGGTTGGCGTTGTAGCAGTCGTCCACCACGGTGGTGCCGTGCAGGCCGTCCACCACGTTGAGCCGGCGCGCGTACGGCTTCGCCGTCTCCAGTCCCTTCACGCACTCCTCGGGGGTGTAGCCGAGCGCCACCGCGAGCGCGAAGGCCCCCGTGGCGTTGAGCGCGTTGTGCTCGCCGATGAAGGCCAGCTTCACCAGCCAGTCCTTGCCCGCGTGGCGCACGGTGATGTGCAGCCCCTCACGACCGCGCGGGGTGACGCTCGCGAGCCGCACGTCGGCCTGCTCGGAGCGCCCGAAGGTGAGCTTCTTCGCCCGGCTGCGCGCCGCCTGGCCGGGAATGAGCGGGTCATCCACGTTCACCACCGCCACGGACTCGGGCGGCAGCTCGCGGAACATCTCGCCCTCGGCCTCGGCCACGCCCTCGATGCTGCCCAACCCCTCGAGGTGCTCGGGCTGAACCACGGTGATGATGCCCGCGTCCGGCCGCACCACCCGGGTGAGCCGGGTGATTTCGCCGGGCTGGTTCATCCCCGTCTCGATGACCGCCGCCACGTGCGAGGACTCCAGGCGGAAGAGCGTGAGGGGCACCCCGATCTCGTTGTTGAGGTTGCCCTCCGTCTTCAGCGCGGGGCCGCGCGTGGCGAGGATGGCGCCCACCATCTCCTTGGTGGTCGTCTTCCCGTTGGAACCCCCTACCGCGCCCACCGGAATCCGGAAGCGCTCGCGGTGCGCATGACCCAGGGCCCCGAGCGCCGCCAGCGTGTCCTCCACCTCGTAGAGGGCGAGGCCCTCGGGGAGTTGGGAGAGCGCCCGGCCGCGCTTCACCACCGCGCCGGCCGCGCCACCACTGGCCGCCTGGGCGAGGAAGTCATGCGCGTCGAAGCGCTCACCCTGGAGCGCCACGAAAAGGCACCCGGGCACCAGGGCCCGCGTGTCGGTGCAGACGGCCGGAAACTCCGCCGGCGCCTTGCCACGCCGGGTGGCCCCGGTCGCCCGCACCACCTGCTCATCCGTGAATCCGGCCATAGAGGGTCCGCG
The DNA here is from genome assembly GCF_036389735.1 of Archangium sp. GTDB lineage: Bacteria > Myxococcota > Myxococcia > Myxococcales > Myxococcaceae > Archangium. The sequence goes on from NZ_DASVWK010001137.1 coordinate 20,542, forward strand.
GCTCTCCGTCAGGCGGTGCGGATGGCGAGCGCCCGCGCCGCCACTTCGCGGTCGTCGAAGGCGCGCTTCTCGGTACCGATGACCTGGTACGTCTCGTGCCCCTTGCCGGCGATGAGGACGACGTCGTCCTCCTTGGCCAGGGAGATGGCCGTCTCGATGGCGGCCTTGCGGTCCGCGTCCACGAGGTAGCCCTTCTCACCGCTCTTCGCCTTGCCGGCGGAGATGCGGCGCAGGCCGCCCTTCTCCAGGCCCGGGGTCACCTGGGAGATGATCTCCTCGGGGTCCTCGGTGCGCGGGTTGTCGCTCGTCACCACCGCGAGATCCGCCCCCTCGGCGGCCGCGGTGCCCATGAGCGGACGCTTGCCCGCGTCCCGCTCCCCGCCGCAGCCGAACACCGCGATGACGCGGCCCTTGGCCATGGCCCGCGCCGCCTCCAGCGCGCGCTTGAGGGCGTCGTCGGTGTGGGCGTAGTCCACCAGCACGGCCGGAGCACCCGGAGGCCCGTGGTTCTCCACCCGCTCCATGCGGCCGGGCACGCCCGCCATGCGCTCGATGCCGAGCTGCACGTCCTTGCGCCGGGCGAAGCCCGCACCCAGCGCGAGTCCCGCCGCCGCGAGGATGTTCTCCAGGTTGTGCGGCCCCAACAGCCGGCTCTTCACCGGGATGTCGCCCGCGGGCGTCTTCAGCACGCCCTTGATGCCCTGGAGGCTGAAGGACGTCTCCGTGGCGGAGATCTCCCCGGCGCCCTGGCGGCTGAACTTCCACGCCATGCGCTTCTGGCCGCGCAGCTCGTTGTAGATGCGGGTGGCGAAGGTGTCGTCACCGTTGACCACCGCCACGCCCGTCTGGGAGAGGTTCTCCACGAAGAGCTTGCGCTTGGCCTGGAAGTACTCCTCCAGGTCCTTGTGGTAGTCGAGGTGATCGCGCGTCAGGTTGGTGAAGGCGGCCGCCTTGAAGGTGATGCCGTGCACCCGCTCCTGCATGAGCGCGTGGCTGGACACCTCCATGACCACCGTCTCCACGCCCGCGTCCACCATCTCCTTGAGGATGCGGTGCAGTTCCAGCGCATCCGGCGTGGTGTGGCTGGTGGGGTGGAACTGCCCACTCACCTTGTAGCCCAGCGTGCCGATGACTCCCGTGGAGGAGTAGGCGGCGGTGGCCATGGCCTCGAGCAGATAGGTGGTGGTGGTCTTGCCGTTGGTGCCAGTCACCGCGAGCAAGGTGAGCTTCTCGGCCGGCCGGCCGTAGAAGTTGGCGGCGATGAGCGCCAGGGCCTTGCGGGCGTTGGACACCTTGAAGAAGGGGACCTGGGAGGCCACCACCTTCTCTGACACCACCGCCACCGCACCGCGCGACACGGCCTCGCCTACGAACTGGGCACCGTCTTCCTTCGTGCCCGGCACGGCGATGAACAGGTCACCCGGCTTCACCTTGCGCGAGTCCTGCGACACCCCCGTCACATCGACCGAGGTCCGGCCGCCCGAGGTCTGCTCGGCACCACACCCTGCGAGGACATCCGTCAGCTTCATCGTTTCCCCTTCACATGCTGCTGCAAGCGCGAGCCGAGCTTCCCCGCGGCCTTATTGCCGCGTCACCAGCTCCAACCTCACGCGCGCACCCTTCTCCACCAGCGCACCGGCGGCGGGAGTCTGCGACACTACGCGTCCACTACCCAACAACTGCGGCTCCAGGGCCGCGGAGAGCAACTTCGTCACCGCCTCACGGCCCGCCTGGCCCACGACATCCGGAACGCGGACGGAGCCAGGCTCCACGTTCTCCGTGACGACTTCCTCCACCACGGCCCGGGCCTCCGCCTTGGCCAGAGGGGGCGCGGCGACGGCCACCGGCAGTGCGGTGGACGGCAACGGCACCTCTCGCGAGGGCGGAACGGCCAGGTGCGCCATGGCGGCGGTAGCGATTTCCTTGAAAGCAGGGGCGGCCACGATTCCCCCGTACACGTCCGTCTTGGGCTCGTCCACCATCACGAGAATGACGACACGCGGATTTTCGGCTGGCACCATGCCCACGAAGGAAGCAAGCCGCTTGTCCGAGTACCCCCGGGCCACCGGGTCCGCCTTCTGGGCGGTGCCCGTTTTTCCAGCCACCCGGTAGTCCTCCATGGCGGCCTTGGGGGCGGTCCCCTCCTTGGCCACTACGCTCTCGAGCATGGAGACGACCTTCTTCGCCGTCGCTCCCGAGACGACCTGGCGCACCTGGGTGGGGCGGTTCTCCAGCAGCACCACCCCGTCCGGGTCCACCACCTTGGACACGAGGTAGGGCCGCATCAGCGTGCCACCGTTGGCCAGGGCCCCCCAGGCGGCCGCCATCTGCACCGCCGTGGTGCTCATGCCCTGTCCGAAGGACTGTGTGGCCAAGGACACTTCGGCCTTGGGAAAGGGGATGGAGCCCCGGGCCTCGCCGGGCAGCGCCAGTCCGGTGCGCTCGCCGAAGCCGAAGTCCTGGTACGTCTTCACCAGCCGCTCGCGCCCCAGCTGCTGGGCAATCTTGGCCGCGCAGATGTTGGAGGACACCTGGAGCACCCGCTGCGGGGTGAGCCAGCCGTACTGGTGGGTGTCGTGGATGGTGTGCCGGCCGATGGCCCACGCGCCGTTCTCGCAGAAGAAGGTGTCGTCGGGCTTGATGACCTTCTGCTCCAGCGCGGAGGCGACGACGAAGGCCTTCATCGTCGAGCCGGGCTCGAAGCTGTCGAGCGCGGCGCGGTTGCGCACGCTGGCCCGCACTTCCTTGCCCGGCGTGTTGGGGTTGAAGCGCGGGTGGTTGGCGATGGCCAGGATTTCACCCGTCTTGGGGTCCAACACGATGGCCATGCCCGCCACGCCCTTGGCCTCCTCCACCGCATGGGCCAGGGCCCGCTCGGAGACGAACTGGAGGTGCCGGTCGATGGTGAGGGTGACGGCGGCGCCCTGACGCTCCAGGGTGTCCGGGACGCCGGTGACAAGCAGCTTGCGCCCCTTGGCGTCGCGGAAGCCGGACATGCGCGAGTTCTGCCCGGACAGCTCGTCCTCGAAGGCCAGCTCCAGGCCCTCCAGGCCGTGGCCATCCAACCCCACCATGCCCACCACGTGCGCGCCCATCTCCTTCTGGGGATAGAAGCGCTTGGGCTCCTTGGTGAAGCCGAACCCGGGCAGCCCCAGGGCCTTCACCGCCTCCACCTCGCGGGGCGTCACCTGGCGCTTCACCCAGGCGAAGCGCTTGGCGCGGCCGAGCTTCGCCTGCAGGTCCTCCGCGTCCAGCTTCAGCGCCTTGGCCAGGGCCCGTGAGGCCTGCTTCACGTCCGGCAACATCGAGGGGTCCACCCAGATGGAGTCCACCTCCACGCTCTGGGCGAATGGCGTGCCGCGGCGGTCGAAGATGTCACCACGCCGGGCGGGAATCTCAATCTGGCGGACGTACTGGTCCTGGGCGAGCCCGCGCAGCTTGTCGCGCTCGAACACCTGGAGGAACACGGCGCGGCCAAAGGCGGCCATCAGCAGGGCGCCGAAGAAGAAGGCCAGCAGCTTCACCCGAAGCCGCAGCCACTTCCCATTGGGCTCCGGGGCCCGTGCCGATTTGAAGTCCCTCACGACCCGCCCCCTCAGTGAGATCCGCCGCGCTCCGCCACGCGCACGCCCCGAGCATCCCGGGCCTCCACGCGAGCGGGGCGCTTGGTGCCCGGCAGCGACGGCTGGAGGGCGATGACGAGCGGGCCCGAGGGCATGGACATGCCGAGCTTCTCGCGCGCCAGCTTCTCCAGCCGGGCCGGGTT
>NZ_DASVWK010001138.1:0-6627 GCF_036389735.1 Archangium sp.
GACGTGCTGCTCCTCGATGGCGGCGATCTCCGCGTAGAGCTGGCGCGCCACCGGGTCGGTGAACGTCGGCCCGATGTTCATGTAGTAGGTGTGAACCTGGTTCTCGGCCGAGACGATGGTGAGCGCGTTGAGCTTGGTGATGGGCTCCGCGGTGCGCATGTCATAGGACCGGCGCACGTCATCCAGCGGGTGGCGGTGCTCGATGGTGGTGAGCCGTCCGGGGATGATGTCCGTGTAGCTCTGGGTGATGTAGTTGGGATCCCTGCCCGTCAGCCGGTCGTACAGGGCCGAGTAGCGGTACAGGTGGTCGAAGTCCTCGAGCATCCCGAAGCGGTAGGCCTGGGCGAGGTACGGGTCCGGCTCGTGCTGGGCCACGCTGGCCGTCACCTCGATGGCCGTCTGCTCGAAACCGAGCGTGGTCTCGAGGGGGTTCTGGTTCGCCGGGTTCATCCAGTTGACCAGCGTCTGCTGAAAGTGCTCCACCCGGCGGATGAGGGCGAGGGGCTCGCGCAGCTGGCGGTTCATCCGCGCACAGGCATGGCTGAAGCGCACCGACTCCGCCTCGACGCCGTTCATCAGGATGACGCGCACGCGCGTGAAGGCATCGTCATCCAGCTTGCTGTAGGTGCGTCGCGTGAGGTCCTTCCAGGTGAAGACCTGGCGGTCCAGCGAGACGCCCTTCTCTTTAAAGAGGTCCAGGGCCACGTATGACTCCTTTGTGCTTCTCAGGGAAACAAGGCTGGCCGAAAGGGCCCCAGGCCCCCCGGGTTCGCCGGTAAAGGTCCGACTCGCCTCGGGGCGCGGCAACGGCTCGCGAGGGCTCGCCTGGATGCTCCACGGGCGTCCGGACGCGAGAAAGCCCGCCGGGTCACGAGGACCCTGGCGGGCTTCCGGGGGACTGCGCAGGGGGAGACCGACGGCTCAGCGCATCACGGCGTGACTGAGGGCGCGGTGCACGGCCTCCAGCGCCTTGCGGGCCTCGAGCAGCTCGGCGCGCTCGGCGGTGAGCGAGGCCACCTGCTGGGCCAGCACATCGCGCTCCCCCTGGAGCGCATCCACGGTGCGACGCAGCGCGGAGGCCTCGTCCTTGGCGATCTCCAGCTCGCCAGCGAGCCGCTCCTCCTCGGAGAGGCTGTCGGCGAGGGCCTTCTTGGCCTCGGCGACGGCGTCCTCGAGCGAGGTGCGCTCCTGGGCGGCGGCCTGCATGGCCTGACGCGCCTCCTGGAGCGACAGCAGGGCCTCGTCGCGCTCGCCCTCCAGCGCGGCCAGCTCGCGCTCGAGGTCGCCCAGCAGCTTCACCCGGCCTTCCATGTCGGTGGCCAGCCGGCGCGCCTCGTCCATGCGCAACCGGGCCTCCTCGGTGGCCTTCTCCGACTGACGCCGCGATACCTCCAGCTCCTGGGTGAGCGAGAGGTTGAGCGCCTTCACCTTGGTGAGCTCGGCCTGGAGCGCGGAGATGCGCTCCACCGCGCGCATGCCCGCCTCGGCCACGCTGGCCGGCAGGGGCTCGGGGCGCGGGTTCTCCCGCACCGCCTTGAGGCGCTCCTTCAGCCGCTCGCGGCGGGCGCTCGTATCCAGCTCCTCGCGAGGCGGGGCCGGCGTCTGCACCTCCACCTCGTGCACGGGCGCCTCCACCCGGGCCACCGGGGCGGGGGCTTCCATGGCCTGGTCCCGCGGGGGCGAACTCAGGGCGGCTTCGATGACCTCGGCGGCGGTGGGGCGCGGGGCGCGGGCGCGCTCGATCCGGGCACGCACCTCGGCGGACAGGTCGTGGTTGGCCACGGCGGGCGCCTGGGGAGCGGGGGCCGGCTCCTCCGCGGGGAGCGGCTCCTGGGCCAGGGCCTGCTCGGGCGCGGGCGACTCCTCGGGAGCGGCGGGGTCGACAACGCCCGTGAAGGCTCCCAGGCGGAGGCGCGGCTTGGCACGGGACACGTTCTGTTCGAAGGCTTTCTTCATAAGGAGGCCTCAGCCGACCTGCTGTGTACCCGTATCGCTACCGGGAGCCGCGTTGACTCGCAAGCGCGGAAGCACGTTCTGGATGAGGGCCTCGATGTCGGTGGCCCCCTTGGAGGAGGGATCCGCCACGAAAACGGGCCGGCCCTCACTGGAGGCCTGCGCGAACTTGGTGCACTGCCGGATGATGGTGGGCAGGAGGAACTCCGGGTAGTGCGTCTGGAGCGCCTCCAGCGCCTCCTTCGCCAGCTTGAAGGTGGCGTTGAAGGAGTTGACCACGATGTAGACGTGGTCCAGCACGTGGTTGAGGTCCTCTTCCAGGCTCTGCACCGTCTCGAAGAGCAACTTGAGGCCGTGGAAGGAGAGGAAGTCGGCCAGCACCGGGACGAACAGGTCGTTGGCCGCCATCAGCGCATTGAGATTGAGCAGGCCGAAGGAGGGCGGCGCGTCGAAGACGATGACGTCGTACTGGCCCTCCACCTCCTTGAGGGCGTTGCGCAGCTTGAACTCGCGCCCCGCCATGGGCATCAGCGCCAGGTCCACCGTGGACATGGTGAGGTTGGAGGGGACGAACTGGAGGTTGGGCAGGGCGGACTGCTGGATGACCTCCGACAGGGGCGACTTGCGCACCAGGACGTTGAGGAGCGTCTTGTCGAAGTCCTCGCCCTCGAAGCCCAGGCACTTGGTGGCGTGGCCCTGGCTGTCGAGGTCGACGAGGAGCACGGTGTAGCCCAGCTCCGCCAGCCGCCACGCATAGGAGGTGGACAGGGACGTCTTGCCCGTGCCGCCCTTGAAGTTGAGGAAGAGCTGCCTGCGACGGCCGATCGAGGGCGGATAGCGCCCGAGCTCCTTGCGCAGCGCCCAGACCTCGTCGGCGGTGTAGCTGTCCTGCTTCAGCCCCGAGGCACTGGACTTCGGTGGCAGACCGAGCATCTCGGCCACCTGTTTGGAGCTGTAGGTCGGTGCATCCATGGAGAACCCTTCGTCGAACCCTGGGGGCGCTTACCTTGCCTCAAGCGGCGAAGTATTTGTGGCCCCGCCGTATGACCGCACCCCTGGCCACCAACAGGGCAAGTGCCTCTTGCGCCAATTCCAGGGAGGCGGACAGCCCCGACGCCAGCTCACCGAGCGAGCGCCCCCGGATGGCCGCGCGGATCTCCGACAGCAAGGGTCCACAGAGGGCTTCCACCGGAGAGGCGGCCGGGCGCGCGGGGGGACGCTGCGCGGGCTGGGCAACCGGAGGGGCCACGGGCGCGGCCCGCGTGGCCACGGCGGTGGGAGGAGGCGTCACCGGGGCGGGCTCGGCGACGCGCACGGCCGGCGGCGGCGCCTTGGGCAGGAGCGAGGCGCGCACCGGCTGCACGGGGAGCCCGGCGAGCCGGCGGATCTCACGGCGGCGCCGGCCCTCGTCCATGTCCACCACCGAGGAGACGTCCTGGCCGAGGATGCGCGCGAGGCTCTGCGAGGCGGCGCGGCGCACACGCACCTCCGGGTCCTTGAGCGCCTCCAGCAGCAGCGTGCGCGCGGACTCCCCACTGCCCGCGCCGAGCGCCAGGGCGGCGAGGCTGCGCACCTCGGAGTCCGGGTCGTGGATGGCTTCCTCGCCCAGGCGCCGCGCGCTCTCGCCCTCCAGGCCGAGCGCCAGCAGCGAGGCGCGCCGGCGCACGGAGCGGTCCGGATCCTTCACCGCCTGCGCGAGGTGGGGCGCGGCCTCGTGGGGCGACAGCGACAGCAGTGCCTTGAGGGCGGCGATGCGCACCTCGGGGACGGAGGAGGCCAGCAGGGGCGACACCACCGAGGCCCCCTCCTCTTTACCCACCTCGGAGAAGGCGGCCAGCAGGGCCACCTGGACGGAGGGTTCCTTCTCCGCGTGCAGCGCGGTGGCCAGCGCGGGCGCGGCGGCCGGCTGTCCCAGGGCCTTGAGGCGCTCGGCGGCGCGCACGCGTGAGGTGGCGTCCGGCGCGGACAGCTCGCGCACGGAGAAGCCGAACAGGCTCTGATCTCCGCCGCCGGAGAGCTCCGCCATCTGCCCGGGGCTCACCGCCAGCCGTCCCTCTAATAGGAGGCGCTGCGCGTGCTGCATCACCGGCGACAGGTTCCCCGCGCCCGCGGGCGCCGCCACCAGCGCGAGCGCGGGTGCCGGCTCGGCCTCGGGCTGCGTGGGCCACGGGAGGGCGACGGGCGGCGTGGCGGCGGCCACCACCGGGTGCCCCAGGGCCTCGCTGCGCAGCTGAGAGATGAAGGAGGCCAGGTCGATGCCCAGCTCGTCGTCCTCGTCCTCGTCGCGTCGGTCCGAGGCGCGGATGCGGCTGGCCTCCAGCACCTTGCCCAGCAACTGACTGCGCTCGGCGCGCAGGGCCTGGTTGAGGCGGGTGAGTTCGTCGCGGTCCGCGGCCATCCGGCCCAGGCGCACCTCCAGCTCCGCCACCTCGCGGCGCAGGGCCAGCTCGCGCTGCTCCGACTGCGTCAGCTCGCGCTTGAGGTGCTCCACCGCCTCACATGTGGACGTCAGCTCGTGGTGGAGCTGGTCGGCTCGGGCCTCGAAGTAGACGATCTTTTCGAGTGCGCTCTTGAGCAGCGCGTCCGGACGCTCGTCACTCACGGCCTGTCCAGCCCTCCCACAAATCCCGGGGCACGCCTGGCGCCCCCGCGCCTGGGAACACCAGGGGACACCGGAACCCGGGACCCCCGGGAACGCGAGGGCGTATATATGTCAGACCTCCGTGTAACGTAAACCCCTGAAATGGTTGGGACTTTTCCGTCCCGCCCCTCCTGGGGCATTGACAATCGCGCCGGGGCCGATTTCTCGGGCCTCCGGGCGATCAGCACGCCGCGTGACACGGCCCGGGACGCGCCCTCCAGCGAGCCCCCCCCCCGCGGACATGACTCCGAAGGTCATCCCGCGTCAGGCCCGAGTCGTCGGCCATCGGATGACCCACGGCGTTCACCGCCGCGAAGTGTACGGACGCCAACCCCCAGTGCATTTCTCGCACTACTTCGGCCGTTTCACGCTGACAGGTGACTCCGGAAGTCGTATAACCCATCGAGTCGGGTTTGAAGCCCTGAGGAGCCATGGCGTCGAAGACTACTTTTCCAGTCACCCCCGAGCAGACCTCCACGACCCGTCGCGGCACGCGCGGCAAGGAAGCCAAGGAGAAGCAGCAGGTGGGAACTCCTCGGGGTACGAGAGAGACGAAGGCGAAACTATCCAAGGCATTGGGAGACTCCGCCCGGGAAGCCCGGCAGAAAGCGGGGTTGACCCAGGCGGACGTGGCCGAGCGCATCGGGGTGGCCACGGAAGTCTATGGACGGTTGGAGCGGGGATTGCTGATGCCCAGCGTGCCCACGCTGCGGCGGCTGTGCCTGGCGCTGCACCTGCCAGCCGACAAGCTGCTGGCCCTCGGCACGTCCCATTCCCCCACCTGGGCCGACGTGCCCCCGCCCCCTCAACAGGAGGGACTGCAGATGCGGCGCCTGCTGCGGCACGTGCGCAGACTCAAACCCCACCAGCTCCGCGCGCTGTCGATAGTGGCCGCCACGCTGCGCAAGGACGAATGAGCGGGGGCGTCGCGCCCATGCGCAACCACCTGGCGTTTGCAGTGAAGCAGTTCACACCCGGTGCGAATTCCCCTCTCCATCCCGCCTGGGTCGCCCGGCGCGGCAGGCGCTATGCTGCCGCCCCGTGCGCCCCGCAGAAGGACTCGACGACTACCTCCGAGACCCCGTCGGCCGCTACCTGACGGGGGAGGACTTCCTCCACTGGTATGCCTCGCCGGAGCTGTGCGGGTTCATCCTGTGGGGGAGGCCGGGGGAGGCCCAGATCCAGCGCCTCACCCAGGTGCTGGACGTGGAGCTGGCGCCCGCCGCGCCCCACCTGTCGCTGGTGGACGCGCGTCGGGTGGAGGCCCCGGACCCCAACGGCCTCGCCGTCCTGGTGAAGTACATGATGCCGCGCATCTCCGCCTTCGCCCAGACGGTGAAGCGTCAGGCGCTCGTGCGCCCCGAGGGCATCACGGGCGCGGTGGTGGGCGGCTTCTACAGCCTCGTCAGCTCCAGCTACCCCACCCAGGCCTTCGCCGACCCCACCGAGGCGCTCGCCTGGCTGGGCCGGCCCGAGCAGGAGGCCCACGCCCTCGTCAACGAGCTGAATGACCTGGTGATGCGGCAGATGGGGCAGTCGCCGCTGCTCAGCGAGCTGCACCGGGTGCTGCGCCACCGGCTGGTGGATGCCAACCTCGCGGACGTGGCCCGGCGATTGGGCATGTCCGAGCGCACCCTCCAGCGCCGCCTGCGCGAGGCGGGCACCTCCTTCCAGTCCGAGCTCAACACCGTCCAGGTGCGCACCGCGCAGGCGCTGCTGCTGGCGAGCGATGCCAAGCTCACCTCGGTGGCCGTGGAGGTGGGGTGTGCCTCGCTCCAGCACTTCAGCGGCCTGTTCCGCAAGATGACGGGCGAGTCCCCCAGCGCCTGGCGGGCCCGCCACCGCAAGACCCCCTAGCCCCGGCGCTCAGGCCGCCACCGAGGCCTCCTCGGAGGCCTCCTCCACCGGGCGCCGCACCCCTGGCAGCAGGAGGATGAAGCGCGCACCGCCCTCGGCGCGGTTCTCCGCCTGGAGCGAGCCGCCGGCCCGCGAGACGTACTCCCGACACAGCGCCAGCCCCAGCCCCGTCCCCT
>NZ_DASVWK010001139.1:0-3240 GCF_036389735.1 Archangium sp.
GGTCTCTTCGTCGGCCGGAGCGCGCCCTGTTGTCAGGGCGCGCGCAGGCCCTCGCCGGTGCTGGTGAGACCGTGTCCGCACCGGCCAGCAGTGTCCGCGCACAGCCGCGCGGGCACGTTTCTCAGTGATAGTAGTTGGCCCCGCGCACGTTCTGGTGCTCGGGCAGCGGGCCCTTCTCCTCGCGCGCCTCGTCGGCGTCCTTGAGGCGGTGCTGGAGGATGGTGGCCACGGACTTGTAGCTGAAAGCGCGGGGGCGCAGCGCCCGTGCACACGCCGTCTCCACGCGCTGCGCGCCGTACTTCTCCTTGTCGGCCAGACGGATGATGCCCAGCGCCGAGCGGAAGCCTTGCTGCGGGTGGGGCCGGCGCTTCATCAGCTCCTCCACCAGCTGCGCGCACGCGGGCCCCACGCATTGGGCCCACTGCACCACGCGCGAGGGCGTCCACTCCGCGTGCTGCCGGTGCGAGGCCGGCATGTGCTCGGCCTGCGTGGTGAAGCGCCCGCGCTGCTGGCTGCGCACGTGGCTGGCGACACGCCGGCCCGCGAGGAAGACTTCGACACACGCTTCCGTGTGCCGCAGCTCCGCCTCCTTGCCCACCAGCCCGTAGGGCACGCTGTAGCAGTGCCCTCCAGCTCCACGTGGTAGTCGATGTTGACGCGCGCCTTCTTCCAGAAGGCCAGCTCGTACGGGCGGCTCGGCAGGGGCCTGAACGCCGCGCGCTCCACATCCTCGAAGAGCTCCCTCCTCGACTTGCCCAGCTTGCGCATGGGCCTCTCGTTGAGCTTCTCCAGCAGTGGCTTCACCACCTCGCTCACCTCGGAGAGCGACGTGAAGTGGCGGTGGCGCAGTGCCGCCAGTATCCACCGCTCGGCCAGCAGCACGCCCACTTCCACCTTCGCCTTGTCCCGTGGCCGACGCGGGCACGCCGGAAGAATCGCGAAGCCGTAGTGCCACGCCAGGTCCGCGTACGTGGGATTGGTGTCCGGCTCGTAGCGGTGCGCCCGCGTGACTCCCGCCTTGAGGTTGTCCGGCACCACCAGCTCCGTGACTCCGCCGAAGTACGCGAAAGCGCGTACGTGGCAGCCCACCCACGTGGCCATGTCCTCGCTGAAAACGGGCTCCACGTAGGTGAGGTTGCTGGCCCCCATCACCGCCACGAAGAGCTTGGCCACGCGCACCTCTCCCGTGACGGCGTCCACCACCTGCACCCCATCACCGCTGAAGTCCACGAAGCTCTTGTCTCCCGCGCGGTGCTCCTGCCTCATGGTGACGCTCGCGCTTTGCAGCCATCGGCCGTAGCGCTCGCAAAAGCGGCTGTACTGATACCCGCCGGGATGCGTCTCCAGGTACTCCTGCCAGAGCAACTGCTTCGTCACCCCCTTCTTCTTGAGCTCCGCGTGGATGCGCGCCCAGTCCGGCTCCGGGCGGTCCGCCGCGGCCTTGCCCTCACCGGGGAACAGCAGCGCCGTGAGCGCCGCGTCGTCATCCAACTCCGGCGGCAGCGGCCACGGCGGCTTCGCTACCCGTGCCCGCCCCAGGTAGTCGCACACCGTGCCGTTGCCGACATTCAGGCTCGCCGCGATCTCTCGCGTCGACAACCCTGCCTCGAACCTCAACCGGAACAACTCTCGCAGCTTGCGCATGGACAGCCTCTCTGCCGCCATCTCCACCTCCTGAAAGGGAGGCCGGAGAGGCCAGTTGCCGCCCAGCACCGTTGACGCTCCGCCCGGCTCCTCAGCAGGCCCTCGCGCCCCCGTCAAGGAGGTGCTCGGTATGCCCGGAACAGGTGCTCACCTTGCCCGGAATGCCCGCTCGGCATCCCCGGAATGGGTGCTCACCTTGCTCCGGAACGGGTGCTCACCTTGGCCCGGTGCACGCACCGCTGCGCTCGCGGTGGATGGCGAACACCGTTACCAGCGTCGTGGCGGCCACCCACAACTACTCCTTCCTCAGCTTCTCGCGCCAGCCGGTTTCATCCGCATTCACGCTCACCGCCTCGCGCACGTACGCGCCGGCCTCTTCCACGGGTGCTCGCAGCGCGGCGCTCATGCTCCGCTCCAACTTGCAGACGCTGCCCAGGGCCAGCTCCACCCCCAGCACGCTGGAGAGAAACTCCCGCACCAGCCGCTTTGTCAGCCGCAGCCGACCTGTCAGCAACGCCACCACCGCGGTGAGCCGGGGGCCGAAGGCTCCGCTCGGCACGCCCTGGGGCAACCCAGCTTGCGTCCACGCCTCGCACCTCGTGCACTGCCCGTAGCACAGCTGGTACTCGGTGACGCGAGGCTTCACCTCGGGCAGCTCCACCACCTGGTGCCGCCACGCGGGCGGCCCGTCTTCCCTCTGCTCGAGCTCGCCGCCGCACCGGCTGCACCCCTTGGGCCGCACCGCCACCACCTCGTCCACCTTCTCGGGCGGCAACACCTCACGTCGCTGCCCTTTGTGCCCGGGCTGGCCTCCCGGCCTCTTCCCGGTGGGCCCCTTGCTCGGGCGCTTCACTCCTGGCCCGTCCGAGGAGGGCGGCCTGTTGGAGTTGCGCGACATCTGCCCCAACCGAGCACGCAACTCGGCGATGGTGGCCAGTGCCTCGGCCAACTGCTGCTTCAGCTCGGCGACTTCGGCTTCGAGCTGGGCGATACGGGCATCTCTGGGGTCAATCTCGCTCACTCAAGGAGAAGCCGGCCGGTAGGTTACCTCGGCACTCTCCATGGACATGGCTGGTCGGTTGCTCGGTGAGAAGGCACGCTGACAGGGACACCGCGCTTCAAGCCGCAAGCGGAATGAAGAATCCTCGCTGTGGGGTTGAACTCAATACCCTGCATGGCGCCTACGCGCTGCTCCAGCTCCGCTTCGAGAGGGCAGTGGAACGCAGGCGTTGATGGAGAAAGTTGCCTCCCCACGCCGTCCCGGTAGATGCCGCGCCCTTGCTTGAGAAGTCGAGCGTGTTGCACCTCTCTAGGGGGATGAAAAGGGTCGAAGAAGTCGGTTGACTCTCAACGCGGTGGTGGTAGAAGCCGCGCCCCTTCGGACGGGAAAGCCGAGCCGCACCGGCGGTTGAGTGCTCCCGGACGGACTGAAAATCGGAATACGGAGTCGGCAGGACGGAGTTGACTCTCAACGCGGCGGTGGTAGAAGCCGCGTCCCCTCGGACGGAAAGGCGAAGTCGCAGTGGCGACGGAGGCCCCGGACGAGAAGAAGTGAAAGAGGAAATACGAAGTCAACGAGCGGAGTTGACACCTGAC
>NZ_DASVWK010001140.1:0-4616 GCF_036389735.1 Archangium sp.
TTCGTCCCCTACAGCCCGCTGGGCAAGGGGTTCCTGACGGGGAAGCTCGACGAGACGACCCCGTTCGCCCAGGGCGACGTCCGCAAGCCCCTGGGCCGCACCGACAGCCGCCCCGAGCGCATCCGGACGGTCGTGAAGACCCTCCGTCGCGCCCACGCCGTGCAGCCCGTCACCGCCGTGCACGGCGCGCTAACCCCGAGCACATGGAGAAGGCCACGGGCCTCTGAAGGCCCAGCTTCAGTCGTGCTCGCCGCGGTAGATGCAGCCGGAGGTGCAGGTCTCCCGCACCATCACCTGGGAGAGCTGGGGCAGCCGAGGCCGGACGCGCTGCCAGATCCACCGTGCGAGGTTCTCGCTGGTGGGGTTGGACAGCCCGTCGATCTCATTGAGGTAGTAGTGGTCGAGCTGGGCCTGGATCGGCTTGAAGGCCTCGGTGAGGTCGGCGAAGTCCATCACCCACCCCGAGTCCCCACCCACCGGACCCTGGACATGGAGGGTCACGCGGTAGGAGTGGCCATGCAACCGGGCGCACTTGTGGCCCGCGGGCACGTTCGGGAGTCGGTGGGCCGACTCGAAGGTGAACTCCTTGAAGATCTCCAAAACGAACTCCTCCTACGCGGACAGCTCGAAAGACATGACGGACTCGACGTGGTGCGTCTGGGGGAACATGTCCACCACCTGGAGCGCCAGCGGCTTGTAACCGGCCTCTACCAGCCCGGCGGCGTCTCGCGCCAGAGAGCCCGGGTCGCACGCCACGTACACCACACGTCTCACCCCGAGGGCCTTGAGCCACCGGGCCAGTCCCGGCGCTCCCGTGCGCGGAGGATCCGCCAGCGCCAGGTCGAACCGATTGCCCTCGCGGATGAGGCTCTCGGTCACCTTGCGGGCATCGCCCTGGACGAAGCGCACATTGGTCACCCCACCCTCCCGCGCGCTGCGCTGCGCGAGGTCCACCGACGCCGGGGAGGACTCCACCCCCAGCACCGAGGCCGCGCTCGCCGCCAGCGGGTACGTGAAGTTACCGTTGCCCGAGTACAGCTCCAGCACCGAGTCCGTCTCGCGCGGGGCCAGCTCGTACAGGGCCGACGTCACCAGCCCCACGTTGGCCTCGGCGTGTGCCTGGGAGAAGGCATCCGGCCGCAGGTACAGCGGGACCTCCGGCCGCAGCGGTGACACCGAGCGCAGCACCGGCTTGCCGATGAGCCGCGGCGAGCCCTCCTTCGGCACCAGCACCGCGCCCTCCAGCCGCAGCTTGCGCACGGCCGCCTCGCACGCCTCCACGTGTCGGGGCGTCACCTGCCCCTTCAGCATCACCGAGAAGGACGCCTTGCCGGCCTCGGCGAGCAGGTGGACCTCCTCCGCGTCCCGGGACACCGGCTTGAGCAACGGCGCCAGCTTCCCCGGCAGAGCGGCCAGCACGGGCACCAGCGCGGCGCACTCGCTCACCGGCACCCGCTCGTGGCTGCGCCGCCCGAAGAAGGCCAGCTCGTCCTTGAGGAAGTGCAGCACCGCGCGCCGCCGGTAACCGAAGTCCGTCGGCGCGATCAGCAACGGTCGCACCGTGAAGCTGTCCCGCTTCAGCCGACCCAGATGCTCCAGGGCCGAGAGGACAATCTCCTGCTTCGCCGCGCGCTGGGCGGGCTCGGACAGCTCCAGCCAGTCGCACCCGCCGCACCGGGCATTGAGGCCACACGGGGAGCGCCGCCGGTCCGGGCTCGGCGCCAGCACCTCGCCGAGCAGGTAACCGCGCATCACCTTGCCCTCCTGCTCCAGACGCACGCGCACGCGCTCGCCTGGGAAGGTACCGGGCACGAAGACGGTGCGGCCCTCGTACGAGGCCACGCCCTCTCCGAGCTGCCCGAGGCGCTCGATCGTCAATTCAATGGGGGTATCCGGCAGCATGGGGGAGATGGGAATGGGCGACCCCTTCAGGACGCCATCCTTATTCGACCCCCGCTCCGGCGCAGGTATTCCCCTCTCAGATCGTCATCTCGCGCACGTCGGGGGCCACCTTGAGCCTGGGCTCGGTGATGGCCTGCACCTGCTCCACCGTCACGCCGGGGGCCAGCTCACGCAGCACGAGGCCCTGGGGCGTCACGTCGATGAGGGCGTATTCGGTGACGATGTGGTTGACGCACTTGAGGCCGGTGAGGGGCAGGGAGCACTTCTTGAGGATCTTCGGCTTCCCCTCCTTGTTGACGTGCTCCATGGTCACGAAGACGCGCTTGGCGCCCACCGCGAGATCCATGGCGCCGCCCGGGCCCTTCACCATCTTGCCGGGGATCATCCAGTTGGCGAGATCCCCCTCCTCGCTCACCTCCATGGCGCCGAGCACGGCCAGGTCGACATGGCCGCCGCGGATCATCCCGAAGGACAGCGCCGAGTCGAAGTAGGCGGCGCCCTTCACCACCGTCACCGTCTCCTTGCCGGCGTTGATGAGATCCGGGTCCTCCTCACCTTCCATGGGCCAGGGGCCCATGCCGAGGATGCCGTTCTCGGACTGGAACATGATGTCGAGGCCCTTCGGAATGTAGTTGGCCACCAGCGTGGGGATGCCAATTCCGAGGTTCACGTAATAGCCGTCGCGCAGCTCCTGGGCGATGCGCTGGGCAATCTGCTCACGGGTCAGGGGCATGGCGTCCTCTCAGGCCTTCTTCTGCACGGTACGGCGCTCGATCCACTTCTGGAGATCCTTCGACTGGACGATGCGCTGCACGAAGATACCGGGCAGGTGCACCTGATCCGGGTCGAGTTCGCCAGCGGCCACGATGTGCTCGGCCTCGACGATGGTGACCTTTCCCGCCATGCACATCATCGGCGAGAAGTTGCGGGCCGTCTTGCGGAACACCAGGTTGCCCCAGGTGTCGGCCTTCCAGGCGCGCACGATGGTGAAGTCCGCCTTGAGGGGCGTCTCCAGCACGTGCAGCCGCCCGTCGATCATCCGCGTCTCCTTGCCCTCGGAGAGCTGGGTGCCCGCGCCCGAGGGGGTGAAGAAGCCGCCGATGCCGCAGCCGCCCGCGCGGATGCGCTCGGCCAGCGTGCCCTGGGGGTTGAGCTCGACCTCGAGCTTCCCGGAGAGCATCAACTGCTCGAAGACCTTGTTCTCGCCCACATAGCTGGCGACGATCTTCTTCACCTGGTTGGCCTTGAGCAGGATGCCCAGGCCCAGCTCGGTGGTGCCGCAGTTGTTGGAGATGATGGTGAGCCCCTGGGTCCCCTTGCGGTGCAGCGCCGCGATGAGGTTCTCGGGGTTACCGCATAGCCCGAAGCCGCCGCTCATGAGCGTGGCGCCATCCGGGATGTCGCGGACGGCCTCGTCCGCGTTCGCGAAGATCTTGTTCATGAACCCCTCCTACGAGAACGGGGCGAGGGCCACCTGATGGACCCTCACCCCGCCCCTCTCCCAGGGGGAGAGGGAGTGTTCGTCACCCGAAGTGGATTAGCGCTCCACCATCAGCGCGATGCCCTCGCCGCCGCCGATGCAGAGCGACGCCACGCCGCGCTTCTTGTTCGTGTCCTGCAGGGTGTGCAGCAGGGTCACCAGGAGGCGCGCGCCCGAGGCGCCGATCGGGTGGCCGAGCACCACCGCGCCGCCGCGCACGTTCACCTTCGAGCCCTCCAGGCCGAGGATCTTGTTGTTGGCCAGGGCCACCACGGCGAAGGCCTCGTTGATCTCCCAGAGGTCCACGTCGGTGGTCTTGTGGCCGGTCTTCTTGAGCAGGTTGTTGATGGAGTCGGCCGGGGCGATGGTGAACTCCACCGGCTTGCGAGCGGCCCCGGCGTAGCCGGCGATGCGGCCCAGGACGGTGCGGCCCTCGGCCTTGGCGCGCTCGGCGCTCATCAGCACCAGCGCCGCGGCGCCGTCATTGATGGAGGACGCGTTGGCGGCCGTCACCGTGCCGTCCTTCTTGAAGACGGGCTTGAGGCCGGCGATCTTCTCCGGCTTGGCGTTCTTCGGGCCCTCGTCCTCGGTGACGATGACGGTGTCCTCGGGCTTCTTGCCGGGCACGGAGACGGCGACGATCTCCGACTTGAAGAGGCCCTCCTTCTGCGCCTGGATGGCGCGGCGGGTGGACTCCATCGCGTACTCGTCCTGCGCCGAGCGGCTGATGTTGTGGTTGGTGGAGCACTCCTCCGCGCAGCTGCCCATGTGGACGTTGCCGTACACGTCCCAGAGGCCGTCGTGGATGAGGGCGTCCTTGAACTCCACGTGGCCCATGCGCGAGCCGCCGCGCATGCTGTGGCTGAGGTAGGGGGCGTTGGACATGGACTCCATGCCGCCCACCACCACCACGTCCGCGTCCCCCAGGGCGATGGCCTGGGCGCCCGCGATGACGGCCTTCATGCCCGAGCCGCACACCTTGTTGATGGTCATGCACGGGACCGAGTCCGGGAGGCCCGCGCCGAGGGCGGCCTGACGGGCGGGGGCCTGGCCGACGCCGGCCTGGAGCACGTTGCCCATGATGACCTCGTCCACGGTCTCCGGGGACACCCCCGCGCGCTCCAGGGCCGCCTTGATGGCGATGGAGCCGAGCTGCGGAGCCGTGAGCTTGGAGAGGGCGCCCTGGAAGGCCCCGATGGGGGTACGGGCCGCGCCAACGATGACGACTTCACGA
>NZ_DASVWK010001141.1:0-18234 GCF_036389735.1 Archangium sp.
GTCAGGTGTCAACTCCGCTCGTTGACTTCGTATTTCCTCTTTCACTTCTTCTCGTCCGGGGCCTCCGTCGCCACTGCGACTTCGCCTTTCCGTCCGAGGGGACGCGGCTTCTACCACCGCCGCGTTGAGAGTCAACTCCGTACTGCCGACTCTGTATTCCGATTTTCGCGTTCACCCGGGGCACCACCGCAACCCCGCTCCACCGAACCGTCCTACCCGCCACCCCACCCCTTCCGCTCGGGAGCGTGCGGCGCCGTTGCGCCAGCCCGTCGTGCGAAGGGAAGAGATACCTAACGCCTTGTTGCCTTGTCGTCAAATCCTCATTCACGAGGACTGATCCCGAGAGGCAGCTCCGCGTCGGGCTTCTATAGAGAGAACCCGCAGGCGCGCCGCAATCCTTCCCCACCTGGGAGATTTTTCGATGCCCCCCACGGCCCTCAGCGGGCCTCTGCCCGCGAGTTCCTCGCGTAGGTTCATCCATCCTCTGCCCGTGAGAACGGATACACGCAGCGTCAATCTTCCCGAAACGCTCGCATCACCCTCATGGCCTCCGCCGCGCAGAGCAGCCCTTGGCTTCTCGCTCGATGAGCAAGCGGGTTCATGAGGAGCCCCCTCCCTCAGGTAGAGGCTCCCCTTGAGCGGGGCTGCTCGGCAAACGGCTCCCGAGACCCCTCTTGCCCGCTACTCCTTCCGCAAGACCACGTAGCCGGCTGCCGGGATGTTCACCTTCGTGTTCCCGCCACTCAGCGTCGCCCCGTAGTTGCCGAAGTTGGAGCCCCCGTAGGCCCCCGCGTCGCTGTTCAGCACTTCCTTCCAGCGACCCGGCGGCAACGGCATCGTATAGCCCTCCAGGTTCTTCCGGTTCAGGCTCCCCACCACGAGGTACTCCTCGTCCCCGGACTTGCGCGTGAACGCCATCACCGCGTCCTCGTTGTGCGTGTACACCCGCTTCACCTCGGCGTCCGCTCGGAACGCCGGGCTCGACCCGCGCAGCGCGATCGCGTCCTGGTAGAAGCGGAAGCTCTGCCGACGCGTGATGTCCAGCATCGCCTCCGTCCGCTGCTCCCCAGGCATCGCCGCCAAGTGCTCGAAGACCTTCCGGTCCTCCACCGATAGCCCCTGGTACTCCCCATCCTTCGCTCGCACCTCCGGCGACACCTTGAACAGGCGCTCGTACGTCACCTTGCGCGGGTCGTCGAACGTCACCTTGTCCCAGTTCCAGTCCTTGCCCAGCGACTCCCAACTCCAGTCGCTGTCCCACGAGGACGGATTGCCCCAACGGAAGTCGTTCTGCGCTCCGAACTCGTCCCCCTGGAAGAACATCGGGATGCCCGGGCCCGCCAGGCCCACTCCCGCCGCGAACCTCGACGCACTCCTCGACCATTGGTCTGGGAACTCCGTCGCCTTCGCCCCCTCCGCCGTGTTCACCGTCCGCTGCGCGTTCCCCACCTCGTCATGGTTGGAAATGATCGTCAGCGCCTTCTTCCACCCGTCCAGTCCTCGCGGGCTCGTCATCATGGACATGAACGCGTCCATGTCCGTCTTCAGCCCCCTCGCCGCCGCCTGGATCAGCCCCGGATTCGAGCTGTCATTCACCAGCCGGTGCTGGAACTCCGTGTACCACTGCGCGTCGAAGCCGCCCCCCGTCCCATCCTTCTGCGAAGGCCTCGAGATGCCCGGGTCGTAGTCGAACTGCTCCGCCACCGTCCATACGTTGGGGTTGAAGAAGTGGACCTGCCGGTTGATCTCCCGCAGCAGCTCCCAGCCATCCTTCCCCCCCACTCCCTTGATGGGCTCCGTGAAGTCGAAGCGCAGCCCGTCGAAGTGCAACTCCTCCACCTGCGCCACCGCGTGGTCCACGAAGAGCTGCTTCACCTTCGGGTTCGAGTACGCCGGTACCGCTCCCCACGGCGTGTCCCGCTGCTCGAACTTCCCCGGCTCCTTCGACCAGTTGAAGTACGGGTTCTCCGGGCCTCCCATTCCCCACAGCCCGTTGTAGTCCCCGTGCACGTGGTTGTAGACCACGTCGGAGATCACGTTCATCCCCTTCGCGTGGGCCTCGTCGATGAAGCGCTTCAGCGCCTCCGTCCCGCTCACCCACTTCCCATCCGCGTCCTCGAAGCCGAACGCGCTCTCCACCGCCAGGCTGTTCACCCCCAGGTAGCCCCAGTTCCGGTTCCCCTCCACCTCGTTCACCGGCAACAGCTCCAGCGTGTTCACTCCGAGCTTCTTGAAGTAGTCCAGCTTCGCCGTCAGGTCCTCCAGCGTCGAGCGGTCCGCGTTCTTCGCCTCGCCCAGGAAGCTCCCCACGTGCAGCTGGTACACCACCCACTTGCTCGGGTCCTTCTCCCTCGGCGCGTTGTCGTTCTTCCACGCGTGGCTCGTCGGGTCCGTGATCACCGAGCCCCGGAACGTCACCCCGCTCCCCTCCGTGATGACGTCGCTCCACGGGTCGTTGTTCGTCGACTTCCGCCGCTCCACGTCGCTCAGCCGCCCGTCCCCGTTCGGGTCGTCCCTCAGCCGCAGCTCGCCCTGGGCGTCCTTCTCGTAGACCTGGAGCTCGTAGCGCAGCCCCACCAGCTTCTTCGGGTCGTTCACCAGCGCCGACCACGCCCCGCCCTCGTTCGTCATCCGGATGCGGCCGTCCGGCTCCACGTTCTCCGACCAGAAGTTGTTGTGCTTCCCCTCGTGCAGCTTGTTCACCAGCGAGGCGTCGAAGCTCCCCAACCGCGCCACCAGCTCGTCCTTGCTCAGCGGCCGGCCGCTCGCGTCCTTCAACACCAGGTACGCGCTGTGCGCGTCCTCCTCGTCATCGATGTCGAAGCGCATCAGCTCGTGGTTCCCCGGCGCGTACCGGTTCACCTCCTGGCCCGTCTTCGCGTCCAGGTACATCCGCCCCAGGCCCCGCTGCTCCCCCATCATCTCCCGCGCGTACGGGTCCGGCCGCTCGCTCGTCACCCCCGCCGAGTCCACCACCTCGTAGACGTACGACTTGCCCACCAGGTCCTTCCACTTGCCCTTCGCCTTCGCCGACCAGTTGCCCTCCTCGTCTGGCGTCATCGCGAAGCGCTGCACCTTCCCCTCCGCGTCCGTCACCTTCACCTGCACGCTCTTCGCGTTCGGCGCCCACAGCTTGAACGTCGCGTCCGACCCCGAGCGCTTCGCTCCCATCTCGTGGTACGTCGTCGGCGCGTACCTCGCCGTGGCCTTCTTCAGGTCCAGCTTCAGGTTGCCCTCGCCCATCACCGCCCACTGACCCTTCCCCGCGGGGCCATCCGCCAGCACGCCCCACTCCCAGTCGTGCTGCTGCCCATCGTCGAGCACCTCCACCGTCGCCCCCCACTTGCCGTCCCCCAGGGGCTTCATCGGAATGGTGCGCTCGTCCCACTGTCCGCTGTAGCGGCCCGTGCTGTCCCAGCTCCCCTTCACCTGAAGGTTGGTGAGCTTCGCGTGCGGCCCCGCGTCGTACACCAGCGTGATGGAGCGCTTCACCGGGGTGCCCACCGTGGACCGGGTCCCCAGCACGTTGCGCGCCGCCACGGTGCCCGTCGTCTCGAACGCGGAGTCCACTCCGCGCGCACTCCCAGAGCGTGCCGCCGTCTCGAAGGCCGAGTCCTTCCCCGCCGCGGCCGGCCGCTTCTTCGTCTCGAAGGCGTCCGAGGCCTTCGCGCCCCCCGCGGCCGACTTCCGCTCCGCCGTCCCCGTCTTCTCCGGTCCGACGGCGGCGTTCTCCTTGCGCACCTCACGACCGCTCGCGGGCGCTTCGCTCTTCGGCTTCCCTCCGACCACCACACTCTTGGGGGGTTGATTGATCTTCGAAGAACCCACGATCGTCTCCTCCCGCCCAACGGCGGAATGCTGGCGCCCTGTATTGTCGGGGCACCATAGATCGGAGTTGTGCGAATTTCCGCCAGCCCCAAACGGCAGACGGGCCACGGGGTGCTGCCCCGCGGCCCGCCTCGACGTCAGCGATTGGTTGGAACGACGCGACCGCTAGTGGCGGCCCTTCAGCTCGTCATCGGCGTCCTTGATGACCCGCTTCGCGTCCTCGACCTTCCCCTTCACCGCGCCCTTGAGGCTGTCCTTCTTGCCCTCGGCCTCCAGCTCACGATCACCCGTGGCCGTACCCACCGTCTCCTTCACCCGCCCCTTCAGCTTGTCCGTCCACTCACCCATGGCATTCCCTCCTTGTACCGTTCGAACTTAGGTACCGGAGTCGGGGACAGGCACTCCACGGGGGCTCGTCCGCCCGAGAGCCCAGCAAGCGTCCTTTATACGCCGGGCCCGACGGACGGGAGGCCCGACACCTCCCGTCCGCCGAGCCAGCGCTCTCCTTACCCCAAGGAGTCCTTCACGACGGTCTCAGCCGCAGACCGTCTCGAGCATGATGCGGCACACCTCGTACGGGTCGCAGTTCGCCGCCGGGCGCCGATCCTCGAAGTAGCCCTTGCCCTCGTTCGCCGTCTGCAGCGGGATGCGGATGGACGAGCCGCGGTCGCTCACCCCGTAACGGAACACGGTGATCGGGGCCGTCTCGTGCAGGCCCGTCAGGCGCTCCACGTTGTGCGCGCCGTACACCTGGATGTGCGCGTCGTGACGTCCACGCAGCTTCTCGCACGCCGCCTCGATGACCTTGATGCCGCCCGGCTCGCGCATCGACTTCGTGCTGAAGTTGGTGTGGCAGCCCGTCCCGTTCCAGTCACCCTTCACCGGCTTGGGGTGCAGCGTCGCGCTGATGCCGTACTCCTCGCCCATCCGGTACAGCAGCCAGCGCGCCAGCCACAGCTCGTCACCCACATCCAGCGGCGACAGCGGGCCCACCTGGAACTCCCACTGGGCCGGCATCACCTCGGCGTTCGTGCCGCACAGCCGCAGCCCCGCCTTCAGGCACGCCTCGGCATGCGCCTCCACCAGCTTGCGACCGAACACCTCGTCGCTCCCCACGCCGCAGTAGTACCCACCCTGCGGCGCCGGGAAGCCCTTGTCCGGCCAGCCCAGCGGACGGTTGCCCTCGAAGAGCGTGTACTCCTGCTCCAGGCCGAACCACGGCTCCTCCGCCTTGTGCTTCTCCGCCACCGCGCGCAGCGGCGCCCGCGTGTTGCTCCAGTGCGGGCTGCCGTCCGGGTTCATCACCTCGCACAGCACCAGGATGTCCGGCGTCCCCGGCCGCAGCGGGTTCGGGATGTAGCGCACCGGCCTCAGCAGCAGGTCGCTCTTCTTTCCCTCCGCCTGGTACGTGCTCGAGCCGTCGAAGCTCCAGTCGGGCAAATCCGTGAGGCTCCGGACCGCCTCCTGCTCCACCACCTTCATCTTCGACCGCAGCTTCGCCGTCGGCTTCTGCCCGTCGATCCAGATGTACTCCGCCATCACGACCTTGCGCATTCCGCGTCCTCCACAGGGGGCCCTCTCAGGGCCGGTTTCTCGCGGCCCTCACCGGGCCTCACTCACGCCAGGACCCTTTTGCAGACGCGGTGCCAACGGGCTCGCGCCGCCGAGGTCGGCCGGAAACCCTCGAAATAGCAGGGGATGTTCCACGACCCCCTCCAGGGGAGCCCCCCAGGGACTGACATTTTTGTAGGAGATGGGCACGCTTCTTACGAAATTGTCGGAAGTGTCGTCCGAGCCCCAGCGGCCCCGCCGAAGGCTCATGTCGGGCGCGCGGAGCCACCCGGCACCTGGCACCCGATCCTGCCCGGAACTCAACGGAGAACACCCCTCCGGAAGGCGGATCCTGAACGCTCGGCGCCTGCCTGCCCCCAGAAGTCCCGACAACCCCGCCTACAATTTTGTAGCTCTCCACCAGAGAACCGACGAAATTGTCGGAGTGGCTCCGGGCCCCCTCTCTCACGCCCGGCAGGAGAAGCACCCATGCCCATGCCGAAGCGGTCGACCGAGCAGCCAGGCAGGCACCCCGCCCTCGCCAGCCTCCTGGAGGTGAGCCAGGCCCTCGCCGGCGCCAATGACCTGCGGGCCTCGCTGCACCGGGTGCTGGAGCGGCTCGAGCGCTACCACGGCGTCGTCCGCGGCGCCGTCACCCTCCTGGATACCGATACCGGGGACCTCTACATCGAGGCCTCCATCGGCTTGAGCGCGGAAGGTCGCAAGGCCCGCTACCGGCTCGGCGAGGGCATCACCGGCCGCGTCGTCCAGAGCGCCAGGCCCATCGTCGTCCCCGAGGTCAGCCGCGAGCCCCTCTTCCTCCACCGTGCCTTCCGCGGTCGCAAGGAGAGCAGCCAGGAGCTCTCCTTCTTCTGCGTCCCCATCCTCCTGCACCGCAAGCCCGTCGGCACCCTCGGCGTGGACCTGATCTTCGACAAGGGCCGCGACTACGAGGAGGAGACCCGCCTCTTCAGCGTCGTCGCCTCCATGATCGGTCAGGCCCTCGCCGCCCACCGCCTCCTGGAGGACGAGCGCAAGAAGCTCCTCGAGGAGAACACCACCCTCCGCCAGGAGCTGCGCGAGCGCTACGACTTCTCCAACATCATCGGTACCTCCGGCCCCATGCGGCAGGTCTACGAGCAGATCCACCAGGTCGCTCGCACCAACACCACCGTCCTCATCCGGGGTGAGTCCGGCACCGGCAAGGAACTCATCGCCCACGCCCTCCACTACAATTCCACCCGCGCCAAGAAGCCCTTCATCAAGGTCAACTGCGCCGCCCTCCCCGAGACGCTCATCGAGTCCGAACTCTTCGGCTATGAGAAGGGGGCCTTCACCGGCGCCCAGGCCCGCAAGCGCGGCCGCTTCGAGCTCGCCGAGGGCGGCACCCTCTTCCTGGATGAGATTGGCGAAATCAACCCCTCCACCCAGGTGAAGCTCCTGCGCGTCATCCAGGAGCGTGAGTTCGAGCGCGTCGGCGGCACGGAGACCCTCAAGGCCAACGTCCGCCTCATCGCCGCCACCCACAAGGACCTCGAGACCGCCATCTCCGAGAAGTCCTTCCGCGAGGACCTCTACTACCGCCTCAACGTCTTCACCCTCTTCATCCCGCCCCTGCGCGAGCGCAAGTCCGACCTGCTCCTGCTCGCCGACCACTTCGTCGCCAAGTACGCCCGCGAGCACGGCAAGAACATCAAGCGCATCTCCACCCCCGCCATCGACATGCTCGTCAGCTACCACTGGCCCGGGAATGTGCGCGAGTTGGAGAACATCATCGAGCGCTCCGTCCTCGTCTGCGATGGCAATGCCATCCATGGGCACCACCTGCCGCCCACCCTTCAGACCGCCGAGGCCTCGGAGACCGTCACCAATACCTCCCTCACCGATGCCGTCGAGCAGTTCGAGAAGGATTTGATCGTCGATGCCTTGAAGACCACCCGGGGCAATCGCGCCAAGGCCGCTCGGCTCCTGCGCACCACCGAGCGCATCGTCAACTACAAGTGCACCAAGTACGAGATTGATTGCTCGCGCTTCCGCGGGTGACGGTTCACTCCACTTCTTCAGTGGCCTCTTCGCCGTGAGTCCCCAGCGACAGCAGCCACTGCCCCACCGTCACACAGAACGTGGAGGTCAGGAACGTCACCAGCACCACCGTGCCGAACGAGGTGGGGGAGTTCGAGCCCCTTCCGAACATGAGATACGGCGTCGGCGCATAGCCCAGGACGAAGGACACGGGCGTGACGAGCAGCGCCCACGGGCTGACGATGAACGCCTGGACGATGCCCAACAAGCAGCCCGTGGCGGCCAGTCCGGCCATCATGAGCAAGAACGCCCCCTCGTTCGTTCCTCCCAGCAACATGTAGACACCCAGCAGGGGAATGAAGTGGGGGATGCCGAATACCCAGATGACCGGAGCGGTCAGGTACCAGCGAAGGGGTTCTTGGTTCGATCCGGCGGACATGAGCGGATCCTACACGGGTTGCCTCGCACGCCCGCTCGCGGGCAGTAGGGGTGGGGCTCAGTTGCGCGCTCGCTCCGCCAAGGCCTTCTCCACTTCCCACTCCAGGTCCGCTTCCTTCCGCGGCGGCTCCTCCTCCCCGCCCTTGCGCCGCGCCTCCGTCTGGCGCAGCTCCTCCTCCTGCCGCTCCCGCTCCTCCATCCACAGCCGGTGGCGCTCCTGCTCGTTCTTCTCCACCGCCAGCCGGGTCGAGCGCTCCGTCAGCTTCAGGATTCCCCGCGCATCCAGCACGTTGGTTGGATCCAACTGGTCCAGCGGCGTCTGATCCAGCCGCCCCAGCGATACCTTCTCCAGCTTGAAGCCCAGCAGCTCGTCCCCCGCCTCCATCATCACATGGTCGATGAAGAGGCTCCGGTCCCCCACCAGCTCGTCGAAGTTGAACGTGCTCGCCGCGTTGGCCAGCACGCACGCGAAGCGCTCCTCCAACAGCGCCTGCACCTCCTCCACCCGGTTGGCCCTGGCGCACCCCACCTCCCGCGCCACCCGCAGCACATCCTCCGGCCGCCGCTCCACCTTCACCAGGAACGTCGCCCTCACGTCCACCCGGATTCCGTCCCGGCACGACAGCCCCTGTCGCCCCCTCCGCTCCACCACCACCTTCCTCGCCGACAAGTCCAAGACCTCCGCCCGCTGCACCACTGGCAACACCGGCGCTCCTCCAAAACATACCCGCGTCGGCGCCCCCGCCTGCTCCACCACCAGCGCCTCCCCCGCCCCCACCCGGCGGTAACGCCACAGGAAGATCATCCCCCCCAGCACGCCCAGGCCCACCATGCCGGCGATCACACCCATCATGAGAGGTTCCACGCGCACGCAGCTCCAGGTAACAGGGGGGGGGTGACTCCATCACGCCCCCCTGACACGCGCCAAGGGCAGCCGTCCTTACTCCTCGTGTAATGTGTTCACCATGCGCCCCATCGACCTGTGCACCGCCGTCCTCGTCACCACCGGCAACCGCGCCCTCGCCGCGCCGTCGAAGACCCGCTGGGATGCCGTCGAGGAACTCATGGGCATCAGCCTCCGCTCCAAGAGTTCCTTCGACTCGCGGGTAACCATCGTGGACGCCGGCGGCGAGCGCCTCTCCTTCGAGGAGTGGTTGGAGAACCACCCCGCCGCCTCCGCCCGCCTCTGGGTCTCCCCCTTCCCCTCCGTCGATGTCTCCGACCCCAGCCTCGAATCCCTCCCCCACGAGGTCCGCGAGGCCATCGACAATGGAGGCATTGGCTTCCTCCTCTTCGCCGATGGGGAGCGCGTCGAGCGCTTCGTCCCTCGCGAGGTGGAGCCCGAGCGCTACGACATCAGCGGCCCCCAGCTCCTCGCCTTCATCCAGGGGCGCAAGCACGCCGCCGCCCTCACCGAGGTGCTCGCCCGCGAGCTCGACACCGAGGTCGCTGACCTCGAGGGCTCCCTCGGCCACCGCTCCCCCGACGAGATGCAGGACATCGTCTCGCGCTTCATGTCCGCCGGCGCCGAGGTCGAGTACGCCTCCGCGGGCGAGGACGGGCTCGACTCCCACGAGGCCGAGCAGTGGAATGACTTCTTCGCTTCGGCCTCCGACTCCCCCGGCCTCTCCTTCGAGTACCTCTACGCCGGGCCCGGCTCCGAGGATGAGCTGGAGCGCGATCTCGACTCCGCTCGCGCGTCCCTCGCCTCCACCCTCGAGGCCATCCGGGACTTCGCCCACGCCCACGGCCTGCGCTCCTGGAGCAAGCTCTTCCGCCGCTCCCACCTCCGGCTCTCCCTGGAGCCCCAGCCCGTCGAGGATCTCGTCGAGCTCCTCCAGCTCAACGACCTGCCCACCCCCGCCATCCAGCTCGCCCTCTGCGCCGCCTCCTCCGATGTCTTCGGCGGCATGGGCTCGTGGAACGACATGGCCTTCGAGGGCGAGACCGGTGAGCGGTACATCCAGCTCTCCGACCGGCTGCTGTCCTCCGTGAAGACCGGGCTGCGCACCAGTCTCAACCGCTCGGTGAGGTGAGCCTCAGTCCTTCTTGCGCTTCATGGCCTTCTGGAGCCTGGTCATCTTCTCCAGGATCAGGCCCCGCTTCAGGTTCGACAGCAGCTCCACGAAGACCTGCCCGTTCAGGTGGCCGATCTCGTGCTGGAGCACGTGCGCCAGGCGGCCCTCCGCCTCCAGCTCGTGCCACGCTCCCGTCCGGTCCTGGTACTTCACCTTCACCTTGTGGAATCGAGGCGTCTTCTCGAACTGCTCCGGCACCGACAGGCACCCCTCCTCCAGCGTCACCGGCCCCGACTTCTCCAGAATCTCCGGGTTGATGATCTCGAAGAACGTCCCGTCCTCGCGGCCCACCCACGAGCACCGCGCCGACACCCCAATCTGGTTCGCCGCGATGCCGATGCCCTCGGCCTCCTTCATCGAGTCGAACATCTCGTCGAGCAGCTTCGTCAGCCCCTCTCCGAAGTCCGTCACCGGCTTCGTCGGCGTGGTCAGAACCTTGTTGGGCCAGATGACGATGTCGCGAGCCATACGGTGTCTCTTCTCCAGGCGTGAGAGCGCGTGAAGCGCCCTTCTACACCGGGCATGCCCCCTCGTGCGCCCCGTGTGTACCCGTCCTGTTTCCGCCCCGACTCCCGCCTCGGGAAGCAGCGCCCGGTGCGTGGGTCTGCTACACCCCGCGTATGCACCCCAACGCCCAGCTCCTCACCGACTTCTACTCGGCCTTCCAGCGTCGCGACGCCCAGGCCATGGCCGCCTGCTACCACCCCGACGCCGAGTTCTCCGACCCCGTCTTCCCCGGCCTCCGCCACGCCCGCGTCACCTCCATGTGGACCATGCTCTGCGAGCGCGGCAAGGACCTCGAGCTCTCCTTTCGAGACGTCCAGGCCGATGACCGCACCGGCAGCGCCCACTGGGAGGCCCGCTATACGTTCAGCGGCACCGGTCGCAAGGTGCTCAACCGCATCGACGCCACCTTCGAGTTCAAGGACGGGAAGATCCTCCGCCACACCGACCGCTTCGACTTCTGGGCGTGGTCCCGGCAGGCCCTCGGACCCGCGGGGATGGTGCTCGGCTGGAGCCCCTTCCTGCGCAACAAGGTCCGGGCCCAGGCCGGGGGTACCCTCGACAAGTTCATGCGGGAGCGGGGCATCTCCGGGTCCTGAGGTTCCAAGACGAACCCCACTCCGCTCCCCGCTCCCACCGTGATTCCCCGCTACGTGCCCACGCTCAGTTGACGCTGGGCACGCAGACGCCGCTCGAGTGGCACGTCAGGCCGGTGCAGCACGCATTCTCGCCGCCGCACGCCTCGTTGACCCCCGTGCAGGACGGGGCCTCTCCCCCTCCGTCGGGCTCCGACGTCCCCGCGTCCGGCGGCGTCGTCGTGCCCCCATCGTCCGGGGGCGGCGTTCCCGCATCGGGCTCGGGCTCGCTGGAGCCCCCGCAGTCTCCCAGCGTGTCCCCATGCCGCAGGTGAGCCTTCACCGCAGGCTCTCCCACGGTGATGGTGTGGGCATTGACCGGATTGCCCGGGGGAATGTGGCAGATCGTCACCCCCTCATCCTCCACCTCCGCCTCCGCCCCCTCCGCCGCGGCCTCCTCCGTCTCCTCCGTCTCCTCCGCCTCCTCCGCCTCCGCCGCGGCCTCCTCCTCCGACGTGCCCGTGCCCGTGTTCGGAGTGGACGTCGCGCCTCCCAGCGCGTCTCCGTTGCTCTCCGAGCCCGTGCCGCCCTCCTCCGACTCCGACAGCGTTCCCCCACCGCAACCGCCCATCAGCAGCGTGCACAGAGCAACAAGCACAGCGGATGATGAAGACCTGGCCTGGAATCGCATGGGCTTCCTCGCACTATGTATGGGTTGGGATCGCGACTGCATTCGCAGTCTGCCTTTTCTCCAGAATTCATGCAAGGCATTGCGTTCCCCTCACCTAAAGCCATCCACGTTGGAATTCGTGGCGCCCTTCTTCAGCGCATCCTTCAGCAGCGTGTGTAGGTCCAGCTCCGTGCGCCGCACCTGGCTCGCCTCGGAGAGCGCTTCCTTGTAGTCGCCCGCCACGAAGGCCTGGAAGTCCGTCGTACCCAAGAGATACGTGGCGTCTGGCTTTACCGGCTCGTCACCAGCATTCGGGTTCTTCGGGTCCTTCAACACTCGCAGCTTCACAGGGCGGCCGGCCTCCAGCTCATACCGCACCCCGCTGCGCTGGCTGTACCCGTCCGTCCCCCGCTTCGATTCGCTCAGCGCCACCCACCGCGCGAGCTGCTCCCCCGTCACCTCCGCCGTCACCAGCACGTTGCGGTACGGAATCGCTCCATGGAAGTCCTCCACCGTCACCTCCCCCGCCGGCAAACCGCCCCGGAAGCCCGCCGCCATCGCGAAGAACGCGTGCACTCCCGCCGCCTGGCGCAGCACCTCCGTCGCCCAGCCGCCCACCTCCGCCTCACCCGTCGAGATGCCCTCGTCCCCCAGCGGCTTCTCCAGCCGGCCCAGCACCTCGAAACGCTCCGGCCTCCTGGCCACCAGCGCCCGCTGCATTTCCGCCACCTTCGCCGCCGTCTCCGGGTCCTCCCGCCGCGTCCCGTCCATCTTCACCAGCCCCCCGCTCACCCGCTCCAGGGCCTTGCCCTTGAAGTGGAGGCGCACCTCCGAGAGGTACGCCGCGTATTGGTAGGGCGAGACGTAGTGCGTCCGCGTTCCCGGCAGGACTCGCAGCTCTCCTTTGTAATGGGAGTGCGAGCCCAGGATGAGGTCGATGCCCGGCACCTCCCGCGCCAGGGCCTCGTCGTCCTCGCGCAGCTGGTGCCCGAGGAGCACCACCGCGTCCACGTGCTCCTCGTCGCGCAGCGCCGCCACCGCCGCCCTCGCAGCCTCCTTCTCGTCCGTCCACCGCGTCCCCGCCGGCAGGTTCCCCGCCTTCACCAGCCGCTGCATGTCCGGCCCCGCCACCGCGAAGAAACCCAGCCTCACCCCGCCCACCTCGCGCACCAGGTACGGCCGGCCCTCCACCTGGAAGTACGGCGCGCCGTCCGCTCGCACCAGGTTCGCGCACAGCAGCGGGTAGTCGATGCCCGCCCGGCACCGCTCGAAGGCCTCCGGCCCATAGTCCAGGTCGTGGTTGCCCAGCGCCATCACGTCCAACACCCCGTTGAACCACGGCCACTCCACGCACCCGTACTCGTCACTCCACGTGGGCACGCCCTTGTTCACCGTGTCCCCCCCCGACACCACCAGCGTGTCCGGGCGCGCTTTCGCCTCGCGCAGATAGGCCAGCACCCTCGCCACTCCGCCCTGGCCGGGCTCGCCCTCCGAATAGAAGGGCACCGCGTGCGAGTGGTAGTCCGACATCCCCACCAGCGTCACCGTACGCGTCGTCTGGCAGGCCGGGAGGAGCACGAGGCTCGTGAGCAGGGCGAGGGGCTTCTTCATGGCGCTCCCCTTCACACCCCACCCCGCGGCGCGTCAAGCCACGCCCCGGCAGGCAGGCGGCCGAGCCTCTTGCAACCGGGGAAGGGAGCCATATAATTTATTCGCCTGCCTGCCTCGGGGCTTATAAAAGTAAGGTCTCCGGTCTTCCATGGACGAGCTCGACTACCGCATCGTGGATCTGCTTCAGCGCGATGGCCGTGCCACGCAGCTGGAGATTTCCCGCTCGGTGGGGCTGTCCCAGCCGGCGGTCGCCGAGCGCATCCGCAAGCTCGAGGAGCGGCGCGTCATCACCGGCTACACGGCCCGCGTGGACGCCGCCCGGCTGGGCAAGGACATCACCGCCTTCATCGGCGTGAGCATCGAGCACCCCAAGTACTTCGAGAGCTTCGCGCGCAAGGTGCTCTCCCTGCCGGAGATCCTCGAGGCCCACCGCGTCGCCGGCCAGGACTCGTACATCCTCAAGGTGCGCACCTCGAACACCAAGACGCTCGACACCCTGCTCGTCGAGACACTGCGCACCATCTCCGGTGTCACCCGGACTCACACCACCATCGTCCTCTCCTCCATCAAGGAGGAGACGTACGTCCACGTCTCCCCAGAAGAGCTCGAAGGAGCCTGACCATGATCGCCGCCCGCCTCTCCGCTCCCCCGGCGTTCCCACTCGCGCAGCGCATGTCGCGCATGAAGGCCTCCGCCGTCCGGGAGATCCTCAAGGTCGCCGAGCGCCCCGACGTCCTCTCGTTCGCCGGCGGCCTGCCCGCCCCCGAGCTCTTCCCCGTGGAGGCCATCGCCCAGGCCCACGCCGAGGTGCTCGCCGACGAGGGCCGCGCCGCCCTCCAGTACAGCACCACCGAGGGCTTCGGGCCCCTGCGCGAGTGGATCGTCTCCCACCTCGCCGAGCGCGGCCTGCACGCGGCCACCGACCAGGTGCTCATCACCAACGGCTCGCAGCAGGGGATTGATCTCGTCGCCAAGGTGATGCTCGACCCGGGCGACCTGGTGGTGGTGGAGAACCCCAGCTACCTCGCCGCCCTCCAGACCTTCAGCGGCTTCGAGGTCTCCTTCTCCGTCGTGGGCAGCGATGACCACGGCATGCGCGTGGACGAGCTGGAGCGCCTCCTCGCCACCACCGAGCGCAAGCCCAAGCTCATCTACCTCGTCCCCAACTTCCAGAACCCCAAGGGCACCACCCTGTCGCTGGAGCGCCGGCACGCGCTCGTGCGCTTCGCCCAGCGCCACCGCATCCTCATCCTCGAGGACAACCCCTACGGCGAGCTGCGCTTCCGCGGCGAGCACCTGCCCTCCCTGGCCTCGCTCGACACCGAGGGCGTCGTCATCAACCTGGGCTCGTTCTCCAAGACGCTCGCCCCCGGGCTGCGCATCGGCTGGGCCGTGGGCCCTCGCGAGCTCATCCGCCACCTCACCGTCATCAAGCAGGCCTCGGACCTGCACACCGCCACGCTCGCGCAGCGCGCCACCGCCCGCCTGCTGACCCGCCTCGACTTCAACGCCCACCTGGAGCAGCTGCGCGCCGTCTACGGCGAGCGCTGCCAGACGATGCTCTCCTCGCTGGAGAAGCACATGCCCGTGGGCACCCGGTGGACCCACCCCGAGGGCGGCATGTTCATCTGGGTGGAGCTGCCCCGCGGCCTGAGCGCCGATACCCTCTTCCCGCTGGCGCTCGACAAGCGCGTCGCCTTCGTGCCCGGCTCCCCCTTCTTCGCCTCCGAGCCGCGCAGCGAGTTCATGCGCCTCAACTACTCCAACCGCCCCCCCGAGCTCATTGAAGAGGGCATGCGCCGGCTCGGCGCGGTCATCGCCTCCCAGCAGTGAGCCGTGGAAAGGAGGGGGCGCTCAGCGGCGTCCCCCCTTGAGCCGTTCCAGCTCGGCCTGGAGCTCGGCCACCCGGCGCTCCGCGTCCGACGCCCGTCGCTCGGCCGCTACCGCTCGCCGCTGAACCTCCTCCATTCGCCGGGCCTCCTCATCCGCCCGTCGCTGGAGCCCTTCGGCCAGTTGCTCCAGGCGGGCGATCATCTCCTCGGACTCCAGCAGCATGTCCTGGCCAGAGTAGAAGCGCAGCCGCCCCTCCTCCAGGCGCAGCTCCAACCCCAGCCGCTCCGAGACATGGCTCCCGTCCCGGGGCACCACGGGCACGTACTCCTGCGCGCCAGGTCGTGGGAGCCGATAGCCCAGAAGCTGTTGCCTCCCCCGGTCGTAGATGAAGTACTCGGGGATGCCGAGGCTGGCGTAGCGCTCCACGTTCCTCTCCGCGTCCTTCTTGCGGTCGCCCCCCACGTGCACCTCGAGCACGAAGTCCAGCCCCTTGCCCTCGGCGCTCACCATCCACTTGTCCCGCTGGTGCGCGTCGGTGTCCAAGACCGCCAGCAGGTCCGGCGCGAAGCGGCGTGCCCCGGGGTAGTACACCGGTAGCTCGGCCGCCAGGTACACCCGCCTCCGCTGCCGCGCGAAGTAGCCGCGCAACGTGTCCAGCGCGCCCACCTTGGCCTGAAAGTGCCTGTCCCCCTCCGGGGGCGACATCTCCGCGTCCGTCACCTCGCCGGGCAGGGAGGCCACCACCCGCTCCCGCTCCTCCGGGCTCATCGCGTCCCACTCCGCCTGCATGGGTGCGCGCGGGTACCTGTCCTCCTCCGAGCCGTTCCGCTCCGCCATGTCTTCAGCCTGTGACGCCCCTCCTCCTCCGTCAATCGCCCACCCCTCGCCACCGTCCTCCACCGGCTCTCGCGACTCTTCGCCGTGCGCGTCCTTGCGTTCCACCCTCATGCCTTACCTCCCGGGTCATCATAGGCATGGGGATATTACAGGTCACCCCTGACAGAACGAGTCGATTGACTACCACCCGGTGCGTCATCGCCAGTCCGGCGGGGCCCAGCCGACGCGCGGCATTGGGTAGCCCTCGGGGCCCTGCAACACCGTCTCGAAGCGCGGATGGATGAGCACCACGCTGCCGGGGCTCTTGTCCACCCGGGCCGGGTCCACCCGGCCTCCCGTATTGGGCAGCTTCGCGTAGGTGGGAATGCCGTACTGGTGCAGGTCATCCACCGCCACGCCACAGATGGGCAGCGAGGTGCCATCCGGCAGGTGGAGCTTGTCGAACTGCATGTAGACGCGGTGAGGCATCGTCACCGCCTCGCCCGAGATCCGCACGTACAGCTCCTCTCCCTTCATCTCCACGAGCATGGAGGCGGTGACGGGTCCGGGCCGGAGATTGAGGGACCCCCCATCCTCGATGGACTGGTCCGAGGCCGGAGTGCCTGTCTCCAGGAAGGAGCCCTGCTCGTCGGGCGTGATGCCCAACTTGACGGGGGTGGCCCTGGCTTCGGGGGAACACCTGGCGAGGTAGCCGATGGGGTCGGGCCGCACGGGCGCGGTGGCGCACCCGGCGAGCTGCGCGGTGACCACTCCCAGCACGCTGGTGAGCAGCGCACAGCGGCGGGAGGGGGCCCGCACCGGGGTGGGAAGTTCAGCGGGGGAAGAGGAGGACACGGGCTGCGTTCCTTTCGCGGAAGGCGCCGGAGCTGCCGGCGCGGTGGGCTCCGCGCGGAAGCCATCCTCCCCAAGAGGGGCATGCGCCACGCGGAGGAGCATCCACCCTACCCCGAGAAGCCCCAGCAAGAAGCCCAGTGCGGCGAGGCGTCGCGGCCACCGTTCTCCCCCCGGTGCCCGCTCGGGGGAACGAGCCTCCTGGGGCGGCGGAGGCTCCGGCTCCGGTGGCGCTTCCACCACCACCTCCTCCTCCAGCAGGTCCACGTTCGCGGGCAACTCGCACGCCCGCGCGGACTCGGAAGGCCGTCTCGCTGGAGCCTGCCAGGGGGCGGTGTGTCGCTCCTCCGCGCGCAGCCGCTCCAATTCCTCCCGGACAGCGCGGGCGCTCGGGGGGCGCTTCTCGGGGTCCTTCTCCAACAGCCTCAAGGCCAGCGCACACAGTGAGGCGGGCGCCTCGGGAGCCAGCCTCCGGGGGTCCAGCGGAGACGCGGAGGCGATGGAGATGAGCAACTGACTCAGCGGCACCCGGGTGCTGAAGGGACGGCAATTGGTGAGCGTCTCGTAGAGCAGCACGCCAAAGGCATACAGGTCCGAGGACGGCAGGGCCTCCATGCGAGAGCCCGTGCGCACAGCCTCGGACAACAGGAAGGTGATGACCTCGGGAGGCTGGACATGCAGCGTGCCCGGGGCCAGCCCGTCCGTCAGCCGGCGAGCCCACGGCAGATGCGCCGAGCCGAAGTCGATGAGAAACGCCTCGTCATCCACCCACCGTACCAGGAGGTTCTCCGCCTTGAGATCCCGGTGGAACACGCCCTGCCCGTGGAGCACCTCCAGCGCCTTCAACAGCGCACTCAGCACCCCCACGGTACGGTCGAGGCAAGCGCGCTCGTGCCAGCGCCACGCGTGGAAGGTGCTTCCCTCGATATAGGGGGTGACGAACCATGCGTAGCCCGTCTCCGGCTCGGGCCACCGACCCCACTCGAGCACGGGCAGCAGGCTGGGATGCGTCAGGTACTCCAACGAGGCCACCTCGCGGCGAATCCACGCATCCACCTGGTCCTCGTCCTCCTTGGAGACGGGGCGGGCCGCCATCTTCAGCGTGTAAGGACGGCCCGCGCGCTCCATGAGGAAGACGAAGGAGAAGCCGCCGACTCCCAGCCGGCGCACGATGCGGAAATCCCGCACGGTGTCTCCCGCACCGAGCTGGTTGGGGTGCAGTGGCGGGCTCATGGGTGCGCGGGCTCCTCGTTCGGAGGCAGGGGATGGAAGTCCCCGGGTGCGTCCTCCCCATCCAGTGCCAGTTCCAACCGTGAAGCGCCTTCCGGAAGCAGTCCTGTCAGAACGTGGCGCTGGCGGATGGCGCCCGCTTGACCCGAGACCAGATGCGCGGGCCACTCCAGGAGTTCGCCCTCCGCGAGCGTGGCCCGCAGCCGTGCCTGCACCAGCGGCCAGG
>NZ_DASVWK010001142.1:0-9463 GCF_036389735.1 Archangium sp.
GGTGGAGGCGGCGCGGGCATGGGCCTCGTACTCGTTGATGGTCTCCAGTTCGCGCGCCAGGACCTGGCGGACGAGCGCCACATCGGTCGAAAGGTCGTTATCTGGGGAACCGGCCATGGGAGCGCTGACCATCGCGGCCCGCAGGGGGGACCGTCAAGGGAAACCATGGGCCGGGGTCTTCTCGCTTCAAGCGGGTGAACGCTCCGCATAGAGTCCGGGCCGCTTGACCGTTCCCGCGCCCCGCACCGACGCTTCCCCCGTTACCGAAACCCGTCCCGTCTCCCCGGGAACACCCGCCCGAGGCGGAGGCGCGCTGCTCGTCGCGGCGGGCATCATGGCCTCGCGGCTCATGGGGCTGGTGCGCGAGCGGGCCTTCGCGCACTACCTGGGCAACGGGGTGCTCGCCGCGGTGTTCAAGGCGGCGCTGCGCATCCCCAACTTCCTGCAGAACCTCTTCGGCGAGGGCGTGCTGTCCGGCTCGTTCATCCCGGTGTACGCGGGGCTGCTGGGCAAGGGGGACACGAAGGAGGCGGATCGCGTCGCGGGGGCGGTGTTCGGGCTGCTCGCGCTGGCCATGAGCGTGATGGTGGCGGTGGGCATGCTCGCCACGCCGCTCTTCGTGGACACCATCGCCCCGGGCTTCGAGGGCGAGGCGCGGGAGATGGCCATCCGCCTGGTGCGCATCCTCTTCCCGGGCACGGGGATGCTGGTGCTGTCCGCGTGGTGCCTGGGCGTCCTCAACAGCCACCGGAAGTTCTTCCTGTCGTACCTGGCCCCGGTGGTGTGGAACCTGGCCATCATCGCCACGCTGGCGGTGGCGGGCTCGCGCGGGCTGTCCGAGGAGCGGCTGGTGGTGGTGCTCTCCTACGGCGTGGTGGTGGGCAGCTTCCTCCAGTTCGCCGTGCAGGTGCCCTCGGTGCTGCGGCTGCTCGGGGGCTTCCGCCCGTCCCTGTCCACGGCCAGCGAGTCCGTGCGTCAGGTGCTGCGCAGCTTCGGGACGGTGGTGCTCGGCCGGGGCGTGGTGCAGGTGAGTGCCTATGTGGACACGTCATACGCCTCGCTCATCGCCGACCGGGCGCTGTCCACGCTGACGTACGCGCAGACGATCTACCTCATCCCCGTGAGCCTCTTCGGGATGTCGATCTCCGCGGCCGAGCTGCCGGAGATGTCGCGCGCGGCCGGAGCGGGGGAGGAGGTGGCCGGGAAGCTGCGCACGCGGCTCGAGGCCGGGTCGCGCCGCATCGCCTTCTTCGTGGTGCCCTCGTCGGCGGCATTGCTCCTCATCGGCGACGTGGTGGCGGGTGGACTGCTGCAGACGGGCCGCTTCACCGCCGCGGACACGCGCTACCTCTGGTACCTGCTGATGGGCTCGTCGGTGGGCCTGGTGGCGTCGGCGCTGGGACGTCTGTACGCCTCGACCTTCTACGCGCTCAAGGACACCCGCACGCCGCTGCGCTTCGCGACCCTGCGGGTAGGCCTGGGCGCGGTGGCGGCCTGGTTCCTGGCGCTGCGATTGCCGGGACTGGTGGGCCTGCCAGAGCACCTGGGCGCGGTGTTCCTGACGATCACGAGCGGGCTGATGGCCTGGTTCGAGTCGCGGATGTTGCGGCGGGCGCTCGCCAGACAGATTGGGCCAGTGGGGTTGCCCCCGGGGCTCCTCACGAGGCTATGGGGAGCGGCGCTCGCGGCGGGCCTGACGGGGCTGGGCATCAAGGTGGCGCTGGCCCGGGTGCTGGGGCCCATGCCCCGGGTGATGGAGGAGTGGGGTGGGAGCCTCGTCCCCCCGCCGGCGCTGCACCCGGTGCTCCTCTTCCTGGCGGTCGTGCTGCCCTTTGGAGCGGTGTACTTCGGCATCACCGGGGCCCTGGGCATTCCCGAGGCCCGGGCCGTGCTTCAGCGGGTACTCCGCCGCCGGGCGGCCCGTTAACCTCCCACGCCTGGAGGGGGTGGGGGAGAGGGTTTCCCCCTCTCCGGGACGTGATCAGGGTAACCATGGGGTGAAGTCGGGAGCAGGCGAGCAGGCCTGCCCCCGGTCGTAGGGGATGGCACCTCCTGGATGTCGCGTTATGGAGGGGTTGCCGTCACGCTTCTTGGAAGATGTTGACTTGCGTCTTCCGTCCGAGCACGGCGCATGTGTAGAGTGCGCCGCCTTTTTCCCCAGCAAGGGGCATGATGTCCCACGCTGGCCATTCGTTCAGGAAGGTCCTGGCAGTGAGCGACGATAAGAACGGTTCCGTGGGTTCTGGTGGCGGCGGTCCGGGAGGCTTCGGTCCGAAGAAGCCCAAGGCCACCTTTGGCGACGTGATGCTCGGCATCCCGGCGGGCCGTGGCGGCGAGCGCGAGGAGCGCGGTGGCCGTGATCGCGACCGCCGCCCGGGTGGTGAGCGCGGTGGCGAGCCCCGTCCGGCGAAGCCGGAAGGTGAGGCGGGTGCCCAGCAGGCGGCCCCTCGCGAGGGTGCTCCCCGTGAGGAGCGCGGTGGCCGTGGCGGTGGCGAGCGCGGTGGCCGTGGCGGCGGCGAGCGTGGCGGCCGTGGTGGTGGCGAGCGCGGTGGCCGTGGTGGTGGCGGCGGCGAGCGCCGTGGCCAGGGCCCCATGGTGGTGGTCAAGCGCGCCTCGGGCGCGGTGGAGACGCGCGAGCTGGTGACGCCGTCCCCGACGGCCGTTGCCCCGACCGAGCCCGCGACGACCACCGAGGCTCCGGCCCCGGTGCCCGCTCCGGTCGCCTCGGCGGCCCCGCGGCCCACTCCGACGCCGGCCCCCAGCAGCGCTCTCTACGAGGAGGTCCCCGAGACGGAGTCCTTCGAGGAGATGTTCGCGGCGCAGCAGAAGGAGGGCGGTGTGCCCGGCCGCAAGGCGGTGCGCATCGGCGAGAAGGTCTCGGGCACCATCTTCCAGCTCGGCGCGGACACGGCCTTCGTGTCGCTGTCCAACGCCAAGAGCGAGGCGATGATCGAGCTGCGCGAACTCAAGGACGACGAGGGTGTGCTGCGCTACGGCGTGGGCGACACCATCGAGGCGCACGTCATCGAGGCGGGTGCCCGCGGCATCCTGCTGAGCCGCGCGCTGGCCAAGGGCAGCGCCAACATGGCGATGCTGGCCGAGGCCCGCGCCTCCGGCATGCCCGTGGAGGGCATGGTCCTCTCGGTGAACAAGGGCGGCGTGGAGGTGGCGATCGGCGACGTGCGCGCCTTCTGCCCCATCAGCCAGCTCGACATCCGCTTCGTGGAGAAGCCGGACCAGTTCGTCGGCGAGAAGCTCACCTTCCGCGTCACCGAGGTGAGGGATCGCAACGTGGTCCTCTCGCGCCGCTCGCTCCTCGAGGACGAGCAGCGCCAGCTGGCCGCCAAGACGCGCGAGACGCTCGCCGAGGGCAAGGTGGTCAAGGGCAAGGTCTCGGGCGTGCGTGACTTCGGCGTCTTCGTGGACCTGGGCGGCGTGGAGGGGATGATCCCCGTCTCCGAGCTGTCCTACACGCGCGTGGGCCACCCGAGCGAGGTGGTGAAGCAGGGCGATGAGGT
Organism: Archangium sp.; assembly: GCF_036389735.1. GTDB lineage: Bacteria > Myxococcota > Myxococcia > Myxococcales > Myxococcaceae > Archangium. The sequence goes on from NZ_DASVWK010001142.1 coordinate 3,519, forward strand.
GGAGGTGGAGATCCTCCGCATGGAGGCCGCCCAGCCCAACGCGCCGGAGAAGTCCAAGCACAAGGAGCGCATCACGCTCTCCCTGCGCGCCCGCCAGGAAGATCCGTTCAAGATGGCGCTCGCCGAGATCAAGGAAGGCGATCGGCTCCAGGGCAAGGTGGTTCGCCTGCAGGCCTTCGGCGCCTTCGTGGAGCTGCGTCCGGGCGTGGATGGCCTGGTGCACATCTCCGCGCTGTCCGAGCGCCGCATCGCGCACCCGCGCGACGTGGTGCAGGAGGGCGAGACGATCTGGGTACAGGTGGAGAAGATCGACGCGAACGACAAGCGCATCGGCCTGCGCCGCATCACCGAGGAGGAGGCCCAGCGCCCCGCCGAGGAGCGTCCGGCCGCCGCTGCCGCCGAGAAGAAGCCCGCCGAGCCCGCCGCGGCTCGTCCGAAGGTGGGCCAGGTGGTGGTGGGCAAGGTCGACCGCATCGAGCCCTACGGCGTCTTCCTCGCCTTCCCGGGCGGCAAGGGCCTGCTCCCCGCGAGCGAGACGGGCACCGAGCGCGGCACGGATCTGCGCAAGAAGTTCTCGATGGGCCAGGAGCTGAAGGTGGCCATCCTGGACATCGACGCTTCCGGGAAGATCCGCCTCTCCATCACCGCCGCCGAGCGGGCCGAGGAGCGCGCCGAGGTCGAGGCGTGGACCAAGACCCAGCAGCCGGTGGGTGGTGGCAAGAAGGGTCTCGGTACCCTCGCGGATCTGTTCAAGCAGAAGCTGGGCAAGTAGCGCTGTCAGGCTTCGAATCCGAGAGGCGCGGGATGAACCACGCGCCTCTCGGGGTTGGACTCGGGGCTGGATAAAAAGAGTTGACGGTACAGGGGGAGGGCGGTACTTACCCTCTCGCTTCGACGCCGCGGGGTGGAGCAGCCTGGTAGCTCGTCGGGCTCATAACCCGAAGGTCGCAGGTTCAAATCCTGCCCCCGCAACTCAAAAAGCCAGAGACCCTGTGGAAATGAATGACAGGGTCTCTGGTGTTTGAAGCAACGCAGTCCACAGCGCAGTAATCGATATCGCGGGGTGGAGCAGCCTGGTAGCTCGTCGGGCTCATAACCCGAAGGTCGCAGGTTCAAATCCTGCCCCCGCAACTCGAGACGGAACCCCGCTGGCGATGAGCCAGCGGGGTTTTGTCGTTTCTGGGCTCCCGCACACCTCCCCACTTCCGAAGTCGGCTCGGGGACATGACGTTTCCGGTCGGGGTGTTTAGCTTTCCTCCCGATGACCCGGAAGCACGAGGACGGCGCGACGAGCGAGCCGGCGTTGAGGGCGGAGATCCGAGCCAGGTTGGCATCCTGGCCGCGGGAGCAGCTGCTCGACTTCGCGGTGGAGCAATTCCTGGCGGATGCGGAGCTGCGGCACGCACTCGCCCGGCCGGAGGCTCCGTCCGGAGCCGAGGAGACCCTGGCTCGCGAGCTGCGGCGGGCCATCGAGGGCGCCATGCGCGTGCGGTACGTCGACTGGCGGGAGGTGCCCGGGTACATCGGCCGGCTGGAGCGGCTGCTCGGAGACATCCGCTCCTTCACCGAGGGCTACCCGGCGGAAGGCGTGTCCGTGCTGCGCTACTTCGTGAAGACGATTCCCCAGGTGTTCGACCGCATCGCGGACGAGGAGCAGCTGGCGCTCTTCTGCCGGGAACTGGCCCAGGTGGCGTTGGTGCTCGCGTCGAGGGTGCCGGGGGCGGTGCGCGAGGTGGCGGAGGAGCTGCTCGCGGCCTACGTCGCGGATGACCATGGCCGTTTCGCGGACGTGCCCGAGTTGCTGGAGGAAGCGGAGCTGCCGGGCGAGGTGCGGCGGGAGGTGGCCGCCACGGCCGAGGCGCTCGCCATGCAGGTGACGCGGACGAACCGCCACAAGTCCCAGGAGTTGGGCTCGCTGGCGGCCCGGTTGAGGTAGGAGGCTCAGCCCGCGCTGCGCTGCCGGTGCTCCTCCAGGTACGCCGCGAAGCCCGCCTTGGATTGGATGCGGAACTGGGGCAGGCGCGCCAGCACCTCGGGCGCGAAGGTGTATTGCTCACAGACGAGGCTCGCTCGCAGCGCGCCTTCTCCACCTCCCGTGAAGGGTTGCACCTCGTGCATCAGGTCCCCTCGGAAGTGCACCAGCATGCCCGCCCTCGGACGCACCTTGCCCCGTGGCAGGGCCCCGCGCGAGAGCACCAGCGCGCCTCCCTTCACGCCCTCGGGCACGTTCAGGTACAGCACGCTCACGTGCTCGGGGGTCGCGTCCGGCACGCCACTCGGCGCCTTGAGCGTCGCGTCGATGTGCCGGCCCACGCCTCGCCCGGCCTCCAGCAACAGCAGGTTCAGGTAGAAGGCGTTCGGCCTCCGCCGCTCCTTCCGAGCCCCGAAGAGCCGCTCGCGCCACGGCAGCAGCCCCCGCGAGCTCTCCGGATCCATGACCCGCGCGAGGTAGTCCCGCAGGAACGGGAAGCGCTCCTCCAGCGTCGCCCGCCCCGCCTCCGTGAAGATGAAGGCGAAGCCCCGACTGTTCTGGAACGTCCCCATCAGCGTGCTGCGCGCCACGAAGCGCGAGGAGAGCAGGGCCTCTCGCAGCGCCTCCAGCCTCGCTTTCGGCAGGGCGTTCAGGTGGGTGACGTACTCGCTCACTCCCCGCAGCGTAGCCTGGAACCTCCGCCCCACGCTCGAAGGGCGTGAGGGGTCCGGCAAGGGCAGGCGCCTGGCCGTGCCCCTGCCCTCCTTGGGCCAGCTAGCGTGGCAATTCCACCATCCACAACCCGCCGCCGCTCTGGCGGCTCCGGGTGAAGAAGACGCGGGAGGGATTGTTCACGTAGTTCACCCAGAGCACGTCCCGCGCCACGAGGCCGCTCGTCGCCCCGTCGCTGGTGCTGGCCGCGAGATCGAAGACGTACTCGCCCGAGGTCGGGTCCACCCGCCGGTTCACCGAGTACAGCAGCACCCGTCCGGACCAGAAGGGCCGCGCCATCCTCCAGTTGCTGCTCGAGGTGTACGCCTCGGGCGTCACCACCGTTGCCGGCCCGGAGCCATCCGTGCCGAACAGCTCCAGCGAGCCCCACTCATAGCCGCTCGGTGGGTTGCGCAAGACCGCCAGTCGCGGCGTACTGGCCACGTGCTCGTAATCGAGCCAGCTGGTGCCGGAGGACACCGGCTCCTGGGCCGCTCCTCCGGCGGTGGGGAACACCGAGACGCTCAGCTGGTAGGTGGGCTGCTGGATCATGGCGGCCACGTAGTCCCATGCGGAGGTGGCGACGAAGCCGCGCGAGTAGCTGCCGGTGAGCTCGACGAAGGCGCCGCTCTGGGAGGTGTTGGCGAGGAAGAGCCGGGGATAGGGGTAAGAGGTATTCGCGGACAGCTCCGCCCGCACCCAGCGCCAGTCCGGACTGAAGAAGATGGTGCCCCCAGTGGAGGGCAGCCCGGTGAGGACCACCGCCTCACCTCCATCGATCGGCAGGACGGTGAGCTGCCGGTTGCCCGCGGTGTCCGTGCCGTCGTAGGCGACGCGCGTGCCATCGGCGGAGAAGAACACGCGCTGGCAGCGGCAATCCGCCACCAGATCCCGTCGGCCGGTGCCATCGGCCGAGATGAGGGAGAGGGTGGCGGGTCCATCAACGACGGCCGAGTGGATGAAGGCCAGCCGGGTGCTGTCTGGGGCCCAGACATGGTCGTAGACGTACTTCTGGGGCTCGACCAGCAGCGGCGTGCCGGCCGGGGTGTACGTGGTGAGCTTGCGCAACAGCCACCCGCTGCTCCTTTCGGTGTACACCACCGCGCTCCCATCCGGAGCGGGTCCGCGGTCCGGGAGGTACGAGCCATAGCCCAGGTTCACCTTGCGTTTGCCAGCGAAGTAGTACGCCGTGAGGTACCCGAGGTCACCCGAGCTGTAGCTCTTCTCCTTGAAGAACGCCGTTCCGCCCACGTTACGAAATTCCGTGAAGTAGCCAGCGGACGTCACCAAGGAGGGGCTCGTCCCATCCGACATCGCTCGCCGCAGAGAGCTGGAGCTCGTGCACGGGTCGGAGGGGTAGTAGCTCGTCCAGACGAGGGTGGCGGAGTCGGCCAGGAAGAAGGTCTCGTTGAAGCCGGCGTGGGAATCCAGCTTGCGCACCGTGGGAGGGCTGCCGAGCGTCACCACCGACAGGTTTCCCAGGCCGACGCGGCCGAAGCATCCGAACGGGCTGTCCGACCGGTCGGTGCTGTAGGCCACGTATTGCTCGTCGGGCGAGGGGAAGAAGGCCTTGGGCGCATCGCTCGAGAGCTTCGTCATGGCCACGCCGGGATAGTCGCCGAGCGGAAGCGTGCAGAGCTGTGGGGTGCCGCTGCCCCCGCACTGGCGCGGCGAGGCACAACTCCCGCAGGTCACCGTCCGGGGCCGCCCACAGCGGTCCACGTCCGAGACCGTGCCGCAGTTGGCCCCACGCGTGCCGCAGAAGGCCGCGTCCGACTCGGAGGTGCAGCCGCACACGTTCCAGGTGTTGCCACCCCCGCAGGTCTCGGGCGCGGTGCAGGTGCCGCAGCTCGACACGTAGCGTGAGTTGCCGCAGCTGTCCTTGGTCGACAGCGAGCCGCAGTTCTTCCCGAGACGCTGGCACACCTCCTCGTCCGTCTCCGGATTGGGGGTGCAGCCGCAGACGTTGGCCGTGCCGCCACCGCCGCAGCTCTTGGGGTTGGTGCAGGTGCCGCAACTCGACACGGTGCGCGCCGCGCCGCAGTTGTCAGCGCCGGAGACGGTGCCGCAGTTCTTGCCCAGCCGGGAGCAGAAGGTCGCGTTCGTCTCGGGCGTGCAGCCGCAGACGTTGGCCGTGCCGCCACCGCCACACGTCTGAGGGGTGGTGCAACTGCCGCCACAGGAGGCGGTGCGCGGCTGTCCGCAGTTGTCGGCCGCGGTGACATTGCCGCAGTTCTTCCCCAGGCGGGAGCAGAGGGCCGCGTCCGTTTCGGACGTGCAGCCGCAGACGTTGGCCGTGCCGCCACCTCCGCAGCTCTGGGGCGCGGTGCAGCCTCCGCAATTCACGGTGCGGTTGCCCCCGCAGTTGTCCAGGGCCGTCACGCCGCCGCAGTTGTTGCCCAGCCGAGAGCAGAGGGCCGCGTCCGTCTCGGGCGTACAGCTGGGACTGCCGCAGACGTTGGCCACTCCACCGCCGCCACAGGTATGCGGCGCGGCGCACCCGCCACAGTCGGCCATCCGGCTGGCACCGCAGTTGTCCGTGCCGGTGAGGGGACCACAGGTCTTGCCCTGCCTGCCGCAGAACGAAGCATCGGACTCGGGCGCGCAGCCGGCATCCGGGGGCGTCGCCCCGCCGTCGTCCGGGAGCGTCGTCCCTCCGTCGTCCGGGAGCGTCGTCCCTCCGTCCGTGGGTCCTCCTGGGTTTTCCGGCAGGGTGGGGTCACACCCCAGCAGAAGGCACAGGGCGAGCAGCGAGAGAATTCTCATGGGGGGCTATCCGTCATCGCGGGCCGCGCGCGCATCGTGCGGGCCTCGGTAGGAGGCTACCGGTTTCGCGGCCAGAAATGTACCCCTAGACCGTCGCCTGTCCTCCCGCCGCGGCGCAGGCCGTGCCGTCCTCCAGCATGTCCAGCAGCGCCTTCTCCGCGCCGTGCAGTGACGGCTTCTCGTGCCGCACCAGCTCGTCCACCGAGTGGAAGTAGCGGTCCACCACACGCCCCCGCTCGAACATCGCCAGCACCGATGGGTAGATGTACGAGTCACGAGCAACCGCCGGCGTGTTCCCCAGGTGCTCGGACACCTCCTTCACCGCCGCCACCATCGTCTTCTTCGCCGCCTTCGCACCGTCCTTCGCGGCCACCTCGCGCACTCGACTCCTGGCTCGCGCCAGCGCGCACGCGCAGATGAGCGTCCCGCCCCACGTGCGGAAGTCCTTCGCGCTGTACTGCGCCCCCATCACCTCCTGGATGTACTCGTTGATGTG
>NZ_DASVWK010001143.1:0-6535 GCF_036389735.1 Archangium sp.
GGTCGGTGTACGTCCACTGGATGTGTGCTTCATCTGGCTCCTGGTGCTGCCAGAAGTCAGAAACCTCGAAACCAGAGCGCGAAGAGTCAGTTCCAGGTCCCTCAGGCTGCGGAAGTTCTTGAAGCGCACCTTGCTGATCACGGGCACACCTTAACAGCCCCGGAGCCTCCAGGCTCCGGGACTCGCGTGCCGGTGTCGCGCGGGTGGCTCAGAGGGGCGCCACGGGCGGTTCCGGCGTCCGGGGCGTCTCCTCCTCCACCGTGGCCAGGCCGCGCAGCGCGTGCGGCTCGTGGGCGCGCGACTCCTCTTCCAGGCGCTCGAACTCCACCGCGTCGTGCGCGCAGAACACCCGCACCTCCCGGTCGTGCCGGCGCACCAGCTCGCGCAGCCGCTCCTGGTTGAGCTTCCGCAGTCGCCCGTCCTTCTGCATCAGCTCCTGGTACGCCCACAGGCCCGGCGTGCACCGCGGCTGATTCGGGTTCATCTCCTGGTGGTAGAAGTACGCGTCCCCCGCGTGCAGCAGCCACCCGTCCGCCTGCTGGATGGCCACGCCCGAGTGCCCCATCGTGTGCCCCACCAGCGGCACCATGAGAATCTCCGGCGGCAGGCCCGCCAGGTCGCGCACGCTCTCGAAGCCGAACCAGCGATCGCCCCCGAGCGGCATCGGGTACTGCACCCAGTGCGGCTGCGTGCTCCACTGCCTCGGGCGGAAGCGCCGACGGTCCAGCCACGTCGCCTGCGTCATCGCCGCCTCCACCTCCGCCGCCATCACGTGCACGCGCGCCGCCGGGAAGTCGTCCAGGCCTCCGGCATGATCGAAGTCCAGGTGCGTCAGCACGATGTGCCGCACGTCCCCGGCCTTGAAGCCCAGGCGCTCGATCTGCCGCACCGCCGTCATCTCCTCGTTGAGCTGTGGCCGGTTCATCGTCAGGAAGAACGGGCTCAAGCGTGGCCTCGGGTTGCGCACGTCCTCCAGGCCGAAGCCCGTGTCCACCAGCACCAGCCCCTGCTCCGTCTCCACCAGCAGGGTGTGGCACACCAGTGCCGCGGGCACTCCCTTCAGCCGGTGCCGCCCATCCATCAGCCGCCCACCCGGTGGGCACATCGTCACGCAGTTCAAATGGTGGATGCGCATGTCGCGGCTCCCCTCCGCCCTTGGCGGTCGTTCCCCGATAAAGGTGGGGCTCGTCTCCAGGGCGGACCAGACATGAAGGCTCGGGTCGTGCCGTCGAATGAGGAGCTTCCGGGCGGGCGTGCGCTGCCCCAGGCGGACGGATAGAGTGCCGCGCCCATGCGTTCCTGGTTGCTCCTCACCGCCGCGCTCCTCCCGGGGGCCGCGGCTGCCTCCGGACACGAGCTATCCCTCGGCGCCACCGCCGTCACCCTCACCAATGGGGGCAGCTACAACATCACCGCTCCCCGCGTGGGCCTCGAGGCCGGCTGGTCGCGCGAGGCCGGCTCCTGGCGCCTCGGGGCCGGGGTGCGCTGGGCCCCCGCGGGCCGAGGCTCCTTCCCCGTCGAGCTCTATGCCCGCGCCCTCCTGTCCACGCACCTGGGCCGCTGGCGGCCCGCGGTGGGTCCCGAGCTGGGTCTCAGCGGTCTGCCCGTCATCCTCCCCCCCGCGGGCGGCTTCCCCGAGGACCTCTCCGCCCTCCAGTCCGAGCAACTCGGGCCCGCCTACGTCGCCCTGCACGCCGTGCCCCTGCGCTTCGCCTTCGGCCGCTTCACCGCCAGCGCCCTGGAACTTCAGTGGGGCACCTCCCTCAACCGGCCCGGCTCCACCCTGCGCCTTCAGCTCGGCCTCCTCCACCTGGGGATGACGCTGTGAGACCCCTGTTCGCCGCCCTCCTCTTCCTCGCCGTGAGCTCCTGCGCCTCGCGGCCCACCCTCGACGAGGCCGCCCTCTCCCGTGCCGGGGACTTCGCGGCCGGTGTCGAGCGTGCGCGCCTGATGTCGGACGTGGAGGCGCTCGTCGCCTCCCACCGCGAGGACACCCCGCTCGACTGCGACCTCTTCGAGCCCTCGCAGATCGATACGGCGCGTCGGCCCGTGTGCAACCTCACCCGCGAGCGCGCCCGCCAGCTCGTGCGCGAGCGCTTCGAGTCGCTCGGCTACACCGTCACCACGCACGACGTGGCGGATCCGCGCTTCCCCACCTCCAACGTCATCGCCGAGCTGCGTGGCACCGAGCGCCCCGACGAGGTGGTGGTGGTGGGCGCCCACTATGACGCCTACTACTCGGGCGCGGATGACAACAGCTCCGGCGTGGCGGCCATGCTGGAGATGGCGCGGCTGGCCTCGGGCCGGCGCTTCGCGCGCACCCTGCGCTTCGTGGGCTTCGACCTGGAGGAGCTCGGCCTGGTGGGCAGCACGCGCTACGTGCAGGTGCTCCCGAGCGAGAAGATCGTCGCCTCGCTCGTCTTCGATTGCATCGGCTACCGGGACCCGACCCCCGGCGCGCAGCTGGGGCTGCCCGGCTTCCCCATTCCCGACACGGGGGACTTCCTCGCCGCCATCGCCAACGAGCAGTCCGGCCCCCGGCTGGAGGAGCTGTATGTGATGGGCTCGCGGATGGGCAACGACCTGGTGCGCGGTGTGAGGGTGCCCGAGGACGGGACCGGCCCCGCCACCGGCAACCTCATGCGCAGCGACCACGCCCCCTTCTGGCTGGCCGGACAGAGCGCCCTCTTCCTCACCGACACCGCCAACTTCCGCAACCCCCACTACCACAAAGACACCGACGTGCCCTCGACGCTCGATCCGGACTTCCTCGCCGACGTCACCCGGCTGTCCGCCGCCGCGCTCGCCTTCTGGGCCGAGGGGCCCCGGCCATGATGACCTCCACGCTCCTCCTGCTCTCCACGCTCGCCGCCTCGCCGGACCCGGCGGAGGATGTCGTGCGGGCCGAGCCCTCGAGGCACCAGTTCTCGCTGTATGCCCGCTCGGGGGCGACGGTGTACCTCTCGCGGGTCCGCACCCACGGGGGCGTGGGCGGCGGCTTCGGTCTGCGGGACACGGTGGATGGGCGGTGGTTGCTCCAGGCGGACGCGAACGCGCTCATCGGGGTGGGCACCTCGTTCGCGGTGCGCCTGGGAGCGGGCGTGCAGCGCGAGGGCCGGTGGGCTCCCGCCGCGCTGGTGAACCTCACCGGCCTCTTCGGGGACCGGATGGACTTCCTCACCCCCGAGCACCCCTCCTTTATAGGCGGCCCGTCGCTGGGACTCGGGCTGACGTTCGCACCCGCGCGCTTCACCCTGGGCCGCGCGCAGGTATCCCTCCTGGAGGTTGGGGTGGGCGTGGGCACGGACCGGCCCGGGCTCGGCCTGCTCTACGGGCTCACCGTGCTCGAGGTGGGCGTGGCGCTGTGAGAGGCATTACCTTGTAGGGTACAGGGAGGCTCGGCCATGCACTCTCCAGACATCCTCGCGAGCGGGCTCGTCGCCCCGCGTCGCTTCACCCTCTCCGAGTACCACCGGCTCATCGATGTCGGAGTGCTCGGCGAGGATGAGCGCGTGGAGTTGGTGGAGGGGGTGATTGTCGCGATGACGCCGCAAGGTCGATCGCATGCGCTGGTGATTTCCCGGTTGGGCGAGAGCTTCATGGAGGCTCGGCAGCCGGATTGCCGGGTGCGTATCCAACTCCCGCTCTCGCTCGGAGATGACAGCGAGCCGGAGCCGGATCTCGCCGTCGTCACCCGCCAGGAAGAGGAGACGGCCCGGGTGCATCCCCGCGCCGCCCTGCTCGTGGTGGAGGTGGCCGAGGAGTCCCCGCGCAAGGATCGGTTGCTTAAGGGCCGCATCTACGCGCGCGCCCTCGTGCCCGAGTATTGGGTCGTGGATGTGGCCGGCCGGGCCATCGAGGTCTACTCCGAGCCGGATGCCGACGCGGGCCGCTACCGCGCCCTGCGCACGCTCGGAGTGGGGGAGACGCTCTCCTGCGCGGTACTGCCCGGGCTGTCCCTGCCCATGGCGGGGCTGTTCGCCTGACCGGGGCCGACCTCAGTCCGGGAAGAACATCGGCTCGCGCGTGGCCACGAAGTCCGTGATGGCCGAGGCCACCTCCGGCGCGAGGTTCGAGAACCGCACGCCCAGTCCCGGCATCAGCTCGGGCGTCTTGTCGTTCACCTCGCGCGTCCAGCGCACCACCCCCGTCACCTTCATCGGGCGGCCCCCCGGCAGCGTGAAGTCCAGATCCACCGTCGTCCCTCGCGGCACCGCCTGCACCGTCGCCACGAAGATGCCTCCCTCACTCACGTTCGCCGTGAACCCCGTGAAGAAGTTCGACTCGCTCCGCAGGTCGATCGTCGCCTGCATCCGCACCCGCGACGAGCGGGCCCCCAGCGGCCGTGGCTCCGGAATCGTCAGGTTCCCCGAGGTCTGCGCCACCGGGCGCGCCTGCGCCGTCGCCTGCCGCGTCCGCTCGGCCTCGCGCTCTCGCTGGGCCTTGGCCGCCGCCTCCGCCGAGCGCTTCAGCCCCGCCTCCGCCTCCGTCAGCTCCTGCTGCGCTCGCGCTTGCAGGTGTTGCAGCGTCTTCAGCGCCGTTTGCGTCTCCTGGCTCGCACGGCGCCGTGCCTCCAGCGCCTCGTGACGCGCCGTCAGGGACCGCTCGCGTGCTTCCGCCGTCGAGCCCGCGCTCGCCGCGGCCGACTCCAGCCATGTGCTCGCGGTGCGCACGTGCTCGTCGCCCTGGCGCTCCGTGGAGGCTCGTGACACCTGCTGCCGCAGCTCCGCCAGCCGACGCGTGAGGGCTTCCGTCTCCGTCACCGCTCGGTTGAGCTGATCGGCGACTCGGGCTTCCTGGCTGGCCAGCTCGGCCTCGGCTCGCGCGAACTCGGCTTCTCGGGAGGGCGGGGGGATCGGGGCGGGGGACGGCGCGTTCATCTCGGCTGTCCACTCTACCGTGGCAACCCGGGGTCCGCCTACCCTCACCCCGTCCCTCTCTTAGTGGGAGAGAAAACGGGTCCCCAACAGTTTCAGGCACTTGGACCGAATTGATGGGGGGTCAAAATCCATCAATTCATGTCTCCTCTGGCGTTCACAGCTACATTCCCCACTACACGGGACACGCACCCGAGGTGAACCGACCGGCTGGGGGCGTTCGGGCGAGGTGTCCCGGTGGGTCGGCTCAACGGAATGAATCGACCACAAAGACCGAGGCGCCCGAATATACGTCCGCAGAGTCGCCAACGTACATCCGAAGAATCCGCATCGTCTTGATGGCTTCTTCCGAGCATTTCTCAGGCCCGGGGCTTCCATCCGAGCGCAAAGGCACGCCCCCCGGTGGGCATCCCGCTGTCGCCAGAAGCAGAACTACGGCAGGGAGTAGCAGCGCTCTATTCGACGGCATGAGCAGCGGTCTTACTCACGAACAAGCCGACGATCCAGGAGAACGTAGGTGTCCAAGAACCCGTCCTGGCGGTAGATCTCCAGCGCGAGGGTTTTGACGAACCCGTCATCCGCCTTGAAGGCACTCCTGTCCACGACGACGGCCACATTGCCGGATTCGCCTGGAGCAATCTCCTCCCGGTCCGTGCGCAATGCAAACGGCCTCGCCTCACCGAACAGGAAGGGGGCGCGTTGGTCCTCTCCTGGGCGGGTAGTCCGGAGGCGAGCCTCCGCCAAACTCCAAGGCTTCGATGGGTGGCGGTTCGTTACAGTAAGCAGGACCGCCGCTTTCTCTTTGCCCGCGAAGATTCGGACGACCATTTCGGCGCCGTCATCGGTCTTGACGATCCGCTTTCGTCGTTCCATGAACGAGGTTTGATTGATGGCACCTGTCGTTAGAAGTTTGGCAAGCGCGTGGTCTGCCGTGTCCTCTTTGTAGTGACGGTAAGCTGCTTCCTCAAGCAACCGCTCCCTCTGGCGGGTTTCTTTGAGCTGCGCTTGGAGTGCTTCGCGGGTTTCCGGTTCGATGAAGACGTTCACCTGCTGGTCGGGCCACTCGCCTTCTTTCCTTGTGGCACGCTCCATGGTGAAGGGCACTTCCGTCCCATCCGCGAGCCTCACGACCAAAAGAAATCGGTCCTCCGCTTCAAGGGCCTGGAGCGGCACGATAATCACCGATTTCCCGGCGCACGCCACCGGCTCGAAGCGACCCTCCCAGCCCAGCATTTTCGTTCCCGCCGCATCGCAGGGCTGCTGGAACCGGAGCACGGTCACAACATCGGGGGCTACGTGCAACCGCCGAGCCGACTCAATCGGGGGACCCTGAACGTAGGCGCTCCAAACGTTCGGATCGCGTCCACGGGCCATGGCCGCCGACGCCAAGAGGACGACAAGTAGGGCAGACCGGGGAGGTAAGAAGTTCCGCATAACGCGGCACGACCTGGCAGAAAGGGTGCATGGCGGCCAGCCCGTCACACCCCGTCCCTTTCTGGCATCCCATGGTTGACTACCCTAGCCTCGGCAGCATGGAAAACTTGAATTTCGCCTTTCGCCTTGGGGCATTGGTGTGGGGAGGGCTCGCGTTTGGTTGCTCGGCTGGGACTGCTGCCTTGGGCCCGGCAGATTGCCGACCGGGAGACTCCACCCTGGCG
>NZ_DASVWK010001144.1:0-18748 GCF_036389735.1 Archangium sp.
TTCTTGTTGTGCTTCCAGTCTCCCTCGTTCTTCCTGCCGTAACTGATGGACCATCTGTCGACGTTGGAGAAGTCGACGATGTTCTTCCAGGTGAAGTGTTTGTACGCTTGGTAGGCTGGCGAACTTTTTGTTTCAGTTCCGGGATGGACCCAGATGAGTTCTCGATAGTGATCCGCGAGCGGCTCGAACCACTGGAAGCCTTTTTCGTAGGAGTACATCTGCTTGGCTGTGAAGACCCGAAAGGGAGCGCCCTCCTTCACCGAACTGAACGGGTTGCCTAGCACCGCCGGGTCGAGCAACATGCTATCCAGCTTGTTGGGGCGTAGCGCGAACAATGGGAAACCATTGTCCCTGGTGACGAACCAGACCTGCTTGGGCTGCTGGCCAAAACGGAAGGCCGAAGAGTCAGGACGTAGGGCGATCGAGGTCTGGTTGTTCGAGGTCGTGAAGACATAGTCCTGGCCCTCGATCTTGAAGACCTCCTCGGTGACGGTACTCGTCTGCTGGAGGAAGGGCAGCGTCTGAAGTTTGAAAGGGACCGTCTGAACGGCGGTGGGGGGAGTTCCCGCTGGCTTTGCTTTCTGGGATGTGACAGTTACCGGAATCTTCAATATCTGGCCAACCTGGATGAGATCGGGGTTCGGGATGTGATTGGCTTTTACGAATGCGTCGACCGTGGTCTTGTACCGTTGCGCGATCTTCGACAAGGTCTCGCCCGCCAAAACGCGATGGGTTGATGGAGTGGATGGAATCCCCATGTTATTGGCTCCTGGATCGGCACTACCTGATACCGATCCTAGAATGGTTTCGCTGGGGAACCAATCCTCCGACGTGAGCAGCGGGCGTCCTTCCGGCCCCTCACTCCGTCCCGCTTCCGGGCGCATAAGTAAGGATGGAAGGCCTGTGGAGGGAGTGTGCTGGTCCAGAGGGGCGCAGGAGGGCCGCTGACGGGTGCCGCCAGGACAAGTCGTCTGATGACATCCTTCTCGCGGTCCCAGGGGCCATTCGAATCCTTTGACACCTTCCCGGCGGGTGTGGGGGTCTCAGGCGATCCAGATAGGGAAGGCGTGCGTCCCGTCCGGGTTCAACCGCAGCTGCGTGGCGCCACGCACGGCCCCAAGGGGGAGCGGGCCGTAGAGGTGAGGGAAGAGGCCGGGGCGGGAGCCGCTGGCAGCCGGTTCCCAGCGCAGGGCGTCTCCGAGCGCGGCAACGTCTACCTCGACCAGGAATAGGTCCAGCTCGCCGGCGCGGTGCCTGGCGGCACTTGCGCGCACTTGCGCGGCGGTGGAGAAATGCAGGAAGCCGTCACGCATGTCGTCGGCGCTGCCGCGGTACTCGCCCACAGCTTCGGCCGCCCGCCAATCCTCGCCACGCACCAGGGTGTAGATGGTAGTGATGGATCCGGGCGGGCTGGTTTGGTCGCTCATGCGGGCATGATGCCACTCCTGCGCCACTACTCCGCCCAGGTAATGAACTCGACGTAGCGCACGATCATGGACGTTCCTTTGGCCCGGAAGGGCCCCTGGAAACGCATCGCGGCGGAGCATCAGTACCACGTCCCTGTCTTCAGGCACTTCTGGTAGCGGACATGGGCGCTGGTGTTGCACCTTGAGTTGCCGATGCCACAGAACGCGGTGGCTTCTCCCTCAAGCCGAATACGATCTGCCTCGCCCCTGTCATGCCCCTGCCCTGGGTTTGTCGGCAACCTGCCGAGCTGACTAGGAGCGGGCTCACAGCCCGGGAGTCTCCCTTCTACCCAGGATGAGCGATCAGGAGAGGAGGACACGTGCACGATGAGGCGGCTCCCAAGGGCTTAGGGGTACAGATGCGAGGGCAGTCGGGCTGGGCGCGCCTGGCCAGTGGACTGCGGAGCGGGTCATTGTTGACGCTGATGAGCGCGCTGGTGGTGCTGGTGCTCTGGACCCTGGCCCGTGCCTTGCCTGACAGGCAGGAAGGCGCGCTGGCGCTGGGCGTTGTGCTCGCACTGGGCCCGAGCCTCGTCCTGGTGGGCCACCGGCTCCTGGGTGCCAGACGTACCGTCGATGTGCGCCGCAAGGAGGTGGAGCAGTACCAGGAGTTCCTGTCGCTGTACGTGGAGCGGCGGACCGACGGCAAACTGCCCCCCATCTTCAACAAGGCGGCGAGTGACGAGCTGCTCGAGCAGGAGAACCAGACCCGGAACTACCTCTACCTCCTCGGCTCGCTGCTGCTCGCCGTGCCCTTCGTCTGCATGGCCATCCTGCTGACCACGACGGAGGAGCTCTCCTTCATGTCCAGCCAGGGGCTGCATGGGCTGGCGCTGACAGGATCCGGCATCTACGCCTACACGTTGGGGCTCGCCATCTTTCGCATCCGGACGGCGGCTGTCTCCTCGGAGTTCCTCATGTCCGCCACCCTCCGGGTCTTCATCTTCATGTCGCTGGGGTACACGATGGGCTCCCAGGGTTTCCTCGCCCCGGGCGAGAACGTGTCGTCCGGCCTCCTGTACTTCGGCATCGGCCTGTTCCCCTACCTGGGGATGGACATGCTGGGCCGGCGGCTGAAGCAGGCGCTCGCTCCGGAGGCTCCAGGCACGAGCCCCCTGAAGCTCCAGTACGTGGACGGCATCACCGAACAGGTCGCCGAGCGGCTCGAGGAGGTGGGCATCTTCGATGTGCAGCACATGGCCCGGGTGGAACCCAGTTGGCTGTCCCTGCGCACCCTCTATCCCCTCTCTCGCATCATCGACTGGATGGATCAGGCCATCCTCATCGCCTACCTGAGGGAGGACATCATCCATGCGCGGCGGGTGGGCATTCGCGGGGCCATCGACATGCGGGCGCTCCACCAGGAGGCCTTGCGCACGAGCACGGAAGAGGTGCCGAGCGCCCGGAGCCAGGTCGCTCAACGGCTCCTCAAGGAGCTGTCCAGCAAGAGCAGCCTGTCCGAGGACGCGCTCCATGCCGTCGGCTCCTCCTTCAGGGGAGACATCCTGGTCGATCTGCTGGCGTGCCTGGAGAGCGGTCGGTGCCTTCCCAAGAAGAGGAAGGACCGCGCCCAGGAGGACGCTCCGGACGGCGGGGTCGTGTCCCCGAGGCTGCTTGGGCATGGCGAGGAGGAGCGGGGACGGGCCGCCGAGGCCTGATCACCAGGCCGCCCCGCTCCCCGTCACCGGGTCTTCCCCACCGGCTCCTTGCCCACCTTCTGCTTGCTCCCCGGCTCCTTCGGCGCGGGCTGCGTCGGGCTCGGAGGCGTCGCTCCACCCTTCCCCATTCCCAGGAGCGCTGGGCCGAACAGGGCCGCCAGCCCCCCGAGCACCAGGAGCAGGATCAACAACTGCCAGATCTTGCGTGCCGGGCGAGGCTGGGCAACCGCCTGGGCCTGCTGCGGCGGCGCGGGCTTCGCCGGCACGGAGCGCGCACGCACCGGAGCGGGCGCGCTCTTCTCGATGGGAGCGGCGGGTGGGGGCTCGGCCAGGGTGACCGGGGCCGGCGGCTCGCGCACCACCACGGGGCGAGCGATGGGCGCCTTGACGGGCTCCGGCTCCGGCTGCCTGGCGATGGGAGCGGCCGGAGTCGGCGGGACCGCCGCGACAGGGGCGACGGGTGTCCGCACGGGGGCGGGCTCGGGCCGCTGGACGGGAGGAGGCGCCGCCGGAGCCTGACGGACCGTCGCAACGGGCGCGGCGGGTGTCCGCACGGGGACGGGCTCGGGCTTCGGGAGACTGGTGCCAATGCCCGTGGAGGTGCGCGGGGCCCGTCGCATCGCCTCGACCAGGGCGGAGGAGACCCGCACGGGCTCGGGCTCGGGCGGTTTGGGCACCGGGGGGCTCTTCGTCGCCTGGAAGAGCGAGGCACCCGGAGGCACGGGAACCTGCGCGGGCGTCACCACCCGACGCGCGGGAGCGGCCTCCTGGACTGGCGGCGCGACCCGTTCCACCTGCTCGACCGGGGCCTCCGTCACCAGCGCGGCGGCGAGCTCCTGGCACGAGGCGAAGCGGCGCTCCGGCTCCAGGTCCATCGCCCGGCGGATGACCGCGGCGAGCCGGGGCTCGATGCCCGGGTGCGCTACCTCCACCGGCACGTACTCGGCCCGGACGACCTTCTCCATGATGTTGAAGTCGCTCTCGCCCTGGAAGCACACGTGCCCGGTGGCCAGCTCGTAGAGCGTCACCCCGAGCGAGAAGATGTCCGAGCGGATGGTGACGTCCCCGGCCCCGCGGATCTGCTCCGGGCTCATGTACTGCGGGGTGCCCATGCGCATGCCCGTGCGCGTCGTGGGCCGGTTGCCCCCGGGCTCGGACACCTTGGCGATGCCGAAGTCGAGGATGCGCACCACGCGCCGGCCGCGCACCTGCTCCAGGAAGATGTTGGAGGGCTTGAGGTCTCGGTGGATGACGCCCTGCTCGTGGGCGAAACCCACGCCCTCCAACGCCTGGAGGAAGATGTTCCTCACTTCGTCCGGAGCAGGAGGCCGCTGGAGCCGCCCCAGGTACTTGTCGAGCGACTCGCCCTCCAGGTAGTCCATCACCAGGCCGGCGACGCCCGGGGCCGCGACCACGTCGGTGATGCCGAGGATGTGCGGGTGCTTGAGGCGCGCCTGGATGCGGCCCTCGTCCAGGAAGCGGGCCCGGATCTCCGGGTTCACCACCAGCTCGGACTCCAGCACCTTGAGCGCATGGACGCTGCCGAGGGCCACATGGCGCACCTTGTAGACGCGCGCCATGCCTCCGCCACCCAGCTCGCGCTCCACCTCATAGCGCTCGACGACGTCCCCGGGGCTCAACATGCGGCGACTCTACTCCAGCTAGAAGAACTCCCAGGCACCCACGCGCAGCCCGCGCTGCCGCTTGGCGGCGATCTTGTACGCGTCGGCGGCGAACACCGCGAGCCCCATGAGCCAAAGGCACGCCCCCCCGGGGACGGCTGTCACCATCACGGTGGACAGGGCCAGGATGGTCAGGCCCTTGAGCACCTGACCGTTATAGAGCTGCCCGAACCCGGACAGGCATAAGAGGCTCAAGAACACGGCCAGCGCTGGCGAGGCGGGGGCCCCGGGCACGAGGTTTTCCGGACGCGGCTCCTGACGTGGAGGGCCCATGCTCCGAGGGGCAGCCGCCACCGGAAGCGCGGGAGAACCCGGTTTCGCCAGGGCCGTGGAGGGCGGCGTGGGCACCGGAGGCGCCACGACGGCCGGAGGCCCCTGCTGCGCGGGGAGTTCCCCGGTCACCAGGCGCGCGGTGTTCTTCGAGGGCGGGCCGCCGGCCGGTGCGACGTACGTGGAGGCGAAGGCGGACTCGGGAACGGGCTCGGACGGGGGCGCGACGTGCCCCACCTGGGTCACCGCGTAGGAGCGGGACGGCCTCGGAGGCACCGCGGGGTTCGCGTCGAACGCCTGCTCCAGGGCCTCGCGGAAGGCGGCGCAGTCCTGGAAGCGCTCGGCCGGGTCCACCGCCAGGGCCTTGCGGATGCAGCCGGCGATGACGGGCGGCAGGGCGCCGATGACGCGCTCGGGGGGCTCGTAGGTGCCCTCCACGATGCGCTTCATCGTGTCGTAGTCGCTCGATGCGTGGAAGGCGACCTTCCCGGTGGCGACCTCATAGAGGATGGCGCCCAGCGCGAAGATGTCCGTGCGCCCGTCCACCTCGCCAGCCCCGCGGACCTGCTCCGGGCTCATGTACAGCAGCGTGCCCATGCGAGCACCCGCCTGGGTGCGCGCCTTGCCATCCGTGCTCTCCCCCACCAGCACCTTGGCGATGCCGAAGTCCGTCACCTTGGGCTGGAAGCGACCCCGGTTGTCCCGGCCGACGATGATGTTGTCCGGCTTGAGATCCCGGTGCACCACGTTGTGCCGGTGGGCCTCCTCGATGGCGTCCAGCACCGGGAGGAAGACGTCCAGGAGCACCTGGGGCTCCAGCCCCTTGTCCCGGCAGAGCTCCCCGAGCGTGGGGCCCTCGATGTAGTCCATGACGAGGCCCGCCACCGGGGTGGTGACGATCTCCGTCACCTGCACGATGTTGGGGTGGCGCAGGCGCGCCTGGATGCGCCCCTCGGCGAGGAAGCGTCCGCGGATGTCGTCGTTCCGGGAGAGGTCCGCGTTGAGCACCTTCAGGGCGTGCGTGCTGTGCAGCCCCAGATGGCGCACCTCGTACACGGCGGCCATGCCGCCCTGGCCGATCAGCCGGACCACCTCGTAACGGCCATCCAGCTGCGTCCCTGGCTGGAGGAGGTTCATGTCACCACTCATACGCTCACCCGTCCTGGCGATTGCATCCGCCTACCCCAACAGCCCGAGCACCCCGGACTTGTCCGGGCCGAACCCGAGCACGTCCTGGGGCGTGCACTCAGGGCATCCGTTCGGGCAGCGGCAGTTGGCCAGGATGGCCCGCACCCACTTGAACGTGTCGTCGATGAGCGACAGGTCCAACGCCTCGGCCACGCCCATGCCCTGGAGGTGCCGGTCCACCACGACGATGCCCGCCGGGGCGTCCGGGAACATGCCCGGCCCCACCGGCACCACGTCCATGTCCTCGTCGCTGGAGAGCAGGTGCGCCACCAGCACCCCGTCCGCCGAGCGCGCCAGGTGGAAGAGCACGTTGGGCGTGGTGGCGGCGGGGAAGAAGACGCCCCGCACGCGAGTGCGGTAGCGGCAGCTCACCGCGCCCACGTCCACCCGGCCCTGGCGCCCCACCTGGGAGTAGCCGGTGACGGTCTCCACCACCGTCGCGTCCAGGGTGCACACCGAGTACACGCACCGCCCCGTGCGCACCGTCTGCGGAGACTCCACCACGGAGGCGGACTCGAACTGGATGCGCAGCTGCGGCCGGGTGAGGGGCCTGTCGTTGGGCACCGGCTTGATGCGCAGCTCGTTGCGCTTGGTGTCCAGCGAGTGCAGGGGCACCTCGTAGCGCGTGTCCCCCACGGCGAGCACGCGGCCCGGGTAGTAACGCGTCTCCACGAGCAGCCGGTCCACCTCGGTGAGGAGCTGGCCGCTGTGCACGTCGAGGATGCGCACCACCTGCTCGCTGACGGTGCGCCGCAGCGGGTTGACGACCTCGGCCACCGAGGGCGGGACGACGGGGCTGCGCACGGGCTCGCGGCCCTGCGCGAGGCGCACCACGTGCCGCTCGGGGCGGAACCTCGGCCCCAGCACCTGCTCCACGCGCGAGCGCCCGAAGACGGCGGCCAGGGACTCCACGTCCTGGGTGCCCTCCTGCATGGCGGCCTTGAGGTGCGCCGAGGCCAGCGCGCCGTTGTGGTAGCCCACGAGGGGGCGTGGCGGCATCAACATGCCGTGGCGGGACAGCCCATCCAGGTTGCCGTCGCGGGTGAGGAAGCGCGTCACCGGGTTCTCGGAGAGGCCCCACAGCGCGTCATGGGTCTGCCCGTCCGCCAGTGGCACCCGGTGCGGGAGCGCCCGGTACGCGGCCACCAGCCATGCCTCGTCCAGCGTGCCCACCGAGGCCACGCCGAAGAGGGACACGTCGCGGACGAAGCGCAGCTCGCCGCCCCAGATGTCCACGGCCTTGAGATCGAAGGCGCCGCTCGGGTCTCCCACGGCGGCGGGCAGCTTCGCCCCCACCACCGGCTCCAGGGCCCGGCGCACCCAGGGTGTGCCGGGCTGGGCGCGGAAGCCCTCGGCCACGCGCCAGACGCGCACGGGCGCCGCGGCGCGCGGGGTGAAGGGCACCTCCCGGACGGAAATGCCCGGGAACATCTGCTCCACCAGCCCTCGCGTGCCCGCGCCGCCCACGCCCGTGGCCAGCACGTTCCACCGGGCCCCGGCCGCCGACAGCGCCAGCTCCAGCCGCCGCAGGGTGAACATGCGGTGCGTGGAGGCGAGCGGAATGCCCCGGTCCACGCGCGACAGCACCACCAGCCCCACGGAGCGGGCCCACAGCCGGCCACAACCCCCACGCGTCTCGGCGAGCGCGCGGATGCCCCCGGAGGAGAGCTGCGCCACGTCCAGGAAGACGGCGGCCGGCATCCGGTTGCCCGCGAAGGCCTCGCGAAGCGCCGCCTCGCCGGCCAGCAGCGGACCCGAGGGCCACGAGCCCCCACGGGAGATGGCCTCCAGCACGGCGTCGCGCAGCGCCTCCGGCTCGTCGCAGATGACGAGGCACGGCAGGCCCTCGCGCTGGAGCGCGAGCAACACGCTGGCGGTGAGGAAGTGGCCCTCCGTCGGGTCGGGCAGGTCTCCCACGAGCCAGCCCTGCTGGGGCGAGCCCCAGGCGTTGGCGATCTCCTCCAGCGCCCGAGGGGGAGCCCCGGTGGCCCCGGAGTCCCTCCAGGCGGCGGCGCTCCAGGCGGGGGCCGGCTCCGCATTGCCCGTGCCCTGCGTCGCGAGCAGCGGGCGCGCGTTGGCATCGAGGGCGCCCAGCTTCCGCCAGAGCGCGGGAACGTCCGTGCGCACGGGGGCGGGCACCTGCGGCGGCGGTGCCTCCTGCTTCACGGGCGGAGGCGGGAGGCGCTCGGCGCGCGTCCACACCGCGAGCGCCATGCTCAGCATGGGCAGCACGGCGGCCAGGTCGAGCAGCGCGCGGGGCTGAGCCTGCCGCCACGCCGCGTCCACCGCGTAGAGGGACAGCACCGGCACCCCCACCAGGAGGAGCGCCAGCGGGTCCGCGAGCGGGACGCGGAAGGGCGTGCCGAACTTGTGCTTGGACTCCAGGACCGCGAACACCTCCGTCGCGAGGAGGAAGGCGGCGGCATGGGGCAGGGCCAGCAGCAGGACGGCGTCCACGGGGTACCACGTCAGCTGCACCGTCACCGGAGCGCTACCCGGAACCGCGACCTGAGGCAGCGCCGTGAGCGCGGCGAGCCACCCGAGCGGTCCGCCCTGCATGGAGTCACTGGCGGCCTCGATCAGCCGGGTGACGAGCACCAGCGCGAGGGTGACGAGGACGGCCTTGCCCACGGGGAGGGCGGCCCGGCGCCAGCGGGAGTTGGGGCCGGGGCCCACCACCACCGCGGCCAGTGCCCAGGCCCACAGGGGGGTGACGAGCACGAGCATCCACACCAACGCACGGACGAGCGGCAGCAACGAGGACAGATGCGGGAGCTGCACGTTCATCGCGCACCTCGCGGGGCCGTCGCGGCCGTCTGCGGGATGGAGCGAGCCCCGCGAGAGATTTCTTCCACGGAGAAGCCCTCCCAGGTGCGGAGGAAGATGACGCGCGCGGCCTTCGAGGGTGCCCAGAGCACGGGCAGGCGGGTGGGCACGTCCCGAAGCCCGGCATCGAGCGTCTCGCGCGCCGTCGACGGAGCGATGACGAAGCCCTCGCCGGGACGCAGGCCGAGCACTGGGTCTCCATGGGCGTTGAGCGGCTGGCACGGCGGCGCGAGCATCGTGCCCATCCGGGCGCCGAAGTCGCGCAGCACGTCCGCCGCGGGCAGGCCGCCCTCGGGGTCGTCCAGCACGCTGCGCTCGGCCATGGGCTGGACCTGACGGCGGCTCAGCTCGGCGACGCGCTCGGCGTCACCACACGGTACGTCCTCGAGCAGCCCACCCGCCGGCCATGCGCCTTCGAGGAGGCGATCGGCCCAGACGCGGTCCTCGGAGATCTCCCGGCGGGCGGCACTCCACCGGCTGATGACCTCCGGGGGCACGAGCGCGCCGTGGAGCAGTCCACCCGCCCCGAGCAGCGGCCCGAGGTCGTCCAGCCGGGCCTCGGCGGCGGGTGTCACGCCGAGCGCCTGGAGCTCCTGGCGCTTGCGATCCCTCGCCTCCAGCAGGGCATGCCGCACGGCCTCCAGACGGGCCACGGCGTTCTCCAGGGCGAGGATGGCACCACGGCGGGCGCGCTTGCGGCGCACCACGAGCTGGAGCTCCGCCTGTCGAGCACGACGCCCTCCCCCACCCCGGCTCACCAGCGACTCCAGCGCATCGCGCCGGAGCTTCAACACCCGGCGGACTTCCTTCCGGGTGTGGTTGCCGACGAAGTAGAGCCACCCGCCCCCGGCGCCCAGCGCGGCGAGCGTCCCGACAATCCACGGCAGGGCCTCGCGCCAGTCGAAGCCGCGGGCGACCGGGGTGACTGGCGCCGACACCTGGACGCGCGAGGGGCCCGTACCCGTGGAGCTCACGGCCGGAGTCATGAGGGACAGCGTCCCGAAGGAGACGCCCAGCAGTACGGCCAGGGCGAGCGCCGCGGCGGCCGCCAGGGCGAGCCCCTTCGAGGGCAGCGCCAGCAGGGCGTGCTCCAGCTCCTCGCGGTGCGGATCCGGAGGAGGGCCCGGCGGCTGCGACGGGTCCAACTTCCGCAGGGTCGCGTCCTCCTGGGTCTGTTCGTCGTGGAGCCAGGCGATGACGCGCTTCAGCCCCTGCTCCACGGAGGGAAGCTGGGACAGGCCCGAGGTGGGCCCGAGCGAGGCGTCGAACACCGCCTGGACCCCCTGCTCCACCGAGGTGGCCACCTCGGTCTCGGCGCGGTCGAGTGCGCGGAAGACCTCATCGGTGCGGGCCTGATCCACGGTGGTGGGGGCGGCCTCCACCGAGGCCGGCCTGAACAGCCCGAAGTGGTTGGCACGGATCTCCTCGGCGGAGTCGAGGGGGCCCACGCGGATGTCGGCCGGCAGGTCCACCGGGGAGCGGGACAGCTCGGCGGCGAGGCGCCGGGAGAGCTGAGCGGCCTGACCCTCGACGAAGGGCGCGAGCCAGCGGTCATGCTGGAGCGCGGACACGGCCCCCATGGCCAGGGTCGGGTCCGCCACGGGTTGCTGCACGCGATCCACGAGCACGCCCAGGCCATCATAGGCGGCGCGGGCGGCGGCGTAGGCGCGCAGGCGGGACTCGGGCAGCTCCACCGAGGCCAGCGAGACGAAGCCCATGAGGCCCTCGTCGCGTGCGGGGTGGGCCATGCGCCGGGAGACCTCGTCCTCGGTGCGCAGCCCCGAGGCCACCATGCCGAGCGCGAAGGAGGCGCAGGAGGACACCATCTCCTCGGAGGTGAGGGTGCCCGCGGCCGTCTGCTGCGACACGAGCCAGATGCGGGCCAGCAGGGGGAACACGGGCCGGGCGCGGGCCCAGCTCTCCAGGGCGGCCAGCCGCGCGAGGGCCACGGACGCGCGGGGGTTGGACAGCGCGGGCACCTGCACCACGAGGTGCAACGTGGCGGTGCGCTGCTCCGGCGGCCGATCCGGGGGGAACATGGCGCCGTAGCCCTCGGCCAGCAGGCGCGCGGCCTGCTCGCAGGCGATGAGCAGATCCTGGTCACCGCCCTGGAGCGCGGCGATGAAGGCGATCACATCGAGCCGCTGATCCCTCCGCTCGCCCGAGCCTCGGCCCGCGCGCAGCAGGTCCTCCAGGAGGGGCTGGAGCCCGGCGGCCACGCCCGAGGGCTCGCAGCGCAGCACGCCCAGCAGGGGCGAGGAGGCCTCCAGGGACTGGAGGGTCCGGCCGATGACCTCATGGCCGAAGCGCCCCAGCCCGAGGAGGACCGTGGGATACGAGACGGCGTCCAAGCTAGCTCCTCAGCTCGGTGGCGAGCGTCTCCACCACGGAGCGCTCGTCCTGGATGAAGCGGCGCTCGGCGTCCTTCTGCTCGGCGACGGCGCGCGCGTAGGCCTCGGTGAGGCGGCGCTGGTGGGCCTGCACCTCCTCCAGCAGCTTGTTGCGCGAGGGCCGCTCGGCCGTCGCGTTCAGCCAGGAGTCCCGGGCGCTCTTCTCCAGGTCCTCGCGGAGCACGGGGTCCAGGGCCTCGAAAGCCTCGAAGGCACGCGCCCGGTCCGCCGCCAGCTTCGTCTTCGTGCCGGCGAAGCTCCAGTGGTAGCCCTCCTCGTCGCGCGAGATGCTGCCGAACAGGGCGCACAGGGAGAAGGCGCGCAGGCGCGCATCCCGGGCCTCGCGAGTGGCCTGGGCGCCGCGCTCGGCGGTGCGGCGCTCCTCGGCGCGCTTGAGTTCCACCGGGTCCAGGTCCGGCAGGCCCGGCGAGGACTCCCACACCGCCTCGATGTGCAGCGGGTAGGTGCGGTTCTTGTCGTCGCGCACGCGCTTGTAGCCGGAGTACAGGTCGGACTGGACGTTCTTGAACCAGTACACGGGCACGCCAAGCAGCGCGCGGTAGAGCACCAGCGAGTCCCGCTCCTCCCAGCCCGCCACGCGGTTGGTGCCGGACACCACGCCCCGGAGGACGTTCCACAGCGAGCCCTCCTCGTCGCTGGCGTACTTGTCGTGCAGGCCCGCGTAGAAGACATCGGCGGGCGTCACCGTGGGGTCGTCGCGGCGCGTGGCGTCGATGTGGGCCAGCAGCACGCACTCGTCGGACAGGCGCTTGAGCCGGTCCTCGATGCCGCGGCGCACCTCGGTGGCGGACACGGCGCGCAGCTCCTCCTCCAGCTTGCCCTTGCGGCGCAGTTCCTCCAGGTCCTTGCCGGCCTTGTGCAGGGCGATGTAGCGCTGCTCCAGGTCGAGGCCCGAGGCGAGGTCCAGGCCCATCTCCTCCATCACCCTGCCGTAGACCTGGTTGGCCTGAACCTCCAGCTTGCCGCGCACGTGCTGGACGATCTCATTGGCGTCGCGAGCGCGGAGCTGGCCGTTCGGATCGCGCACCGGGGTGAAGGCCTCGGTGACGGTGTCGAAGATGTCGGCCGCGCGGAAGTTGGCGTCGCTGTCGAGCTTGTGGCTGTAGAACTCCTTCCACAGCCGCTCGCGGCGCCGGTCATCGCGGAGCACCTCGGCGTCCAGGTAGTACTGGGCCACGTCCGAGCCTGGGTCCACCGCGGCCGGGTCCTTGCGGAAGCGCTCGGCCTGGGTCTCGGCGTCACGGGCGCGTTCGTCGGCCACCTGGGCCACCTTCCGGAAGGACTCCTGCCGGGCCTCGGCGTCCTTGCGCAGCTCGCTCTCGAAGGACTTCCAGAAGAAGCGCTTGATCTCGTCGCGGAACTCGTTGGCCCACTGCTCCACCTTGGCCACGGAGCGCAGCTTCGCGGTGGCGAAGGCCTTGTTGTCCCGGTCCGTGAGGCCCTGGAAGAAGCCGGGGTTGGCCTGCTTCGCCATCTCCGAGTCGAGCCGGGAGATCTCCTGGCGCAGCTCCGGGCTGTCCAGGTCGGGCGGAGCGGCGTCGGCCTTGAGGTACGCACCCTCCTCCGGATCCTTGAAGGGGACGATGAAGGACTGCTCCAGCAGGCGCACGAGGAAGAGCCGCTGGGCGATGGGGTTGACCTCGTACTCCTTGAAGAAGGACTCGAAGAAGCGGCCGGTGCGCACGTCGCCGCGCTGGGCCTCCAGGTACTCGCCGCACACGCGGGCGCGCGAATCATCCTTGGCCCGGCGCAGCACCGCGATGGCCCGGC
This sequence comes from Archangium sp., assembly GCF_036389735.1. Lineage (GTDB taxonomy): Bacteria > Myxococcota > Myxococcia > Myxococcales > Myxococcaceae > Archangium. The sequence continues at coordinate 13,272 of NZ_DASVWK010001144.1, forward strand.
TCAGCGACGGGTTGCCCGGGTTGATGGACTGCTTCTCCACGTCCGGGATGTCGATCTGCTCGTCCAGCTTCCCGAAGATGGCCTCCAGCTTCTCGCGGAAGGCCTCGGCGAGGTTCTTCCCGCCCTTCCCGATCTGCTGCTGGATTCCGTAGAACTGGCCCTTCTCGTCGCGGCGCTCCTCCTCACCGGCGCGGAAGGCGACGTAGCCCTTGAACTTCTCGTCGATGCGGCGGTTCTTCTCGTTGGGCTCCAGCCGCTGGAAGGCCGGGTCGCCGTAGGGCACCTGGAAGTCCGGGTGGTCCGCGCCGAAGCAGAGGAACTGCCGGAAGGCGCTCGCCACGTAGCGCAGGCCCGCGTACTTGAGGAGATCACGACGGGGCAGTTGGAGCAGCGCGGTGCCGAACGAGCCGTAGTGCACGGAGAAGTGGCCCAGGGCGAGCTTCTTCTGGTGCTTCTCGTAGTTGTCGTACTCACCGGCCTGCGCGCCGAGCAGCGGCGAGAAGATCTGCAGGTAGCAGGCGTCGGCCACCGCGTTCTCGTACTTCTCGATGGAGAGCTGGTCCGGCCGATCGATGAGGTAGGTGAGCGTGAAGGGACGCTCGCCGACGATCTGGCGGTCGCGGTCCTGGCTGCCCGGGTCGTAGTGGAACTCGATCTCGGTCGAGCCGCCCGCGTAGTCGAGCTGGCGGTTGAGGTACTCCAGTTCCTTGAGGGCGGAGTAGCCGTTGGCGAGGATGTCCGGGTGGAGCTGGGGCTTCACCTTGTCGAGGAAGGCGGTGGGCAGGGTGAGCACGCCCGTGACGCTGGGCCGACCCCAGCCCGCGTCGAGCACCATGCGCCGCAGCAGGTAGGCCATGGGCAGGAAGCCGCCCGAGCCGGTACCACCGGCCACCGAGCCGTACACCATGACGCGGACGACGCGGTTCTCGTTGTCGCGCCAGGGGTTCTCTCGGCGGGTGGACTCGTCGAGCAGCTTCTGGAGGGCCTTGCGGATGCCGCGCCGGTCCTCCTCGAGGTTGTAATAGAGGCGCAGGCGGCTCTCCATGCGGATCTGCCCGGCGCCGGCCCCCTGGGTGGAGCGGAACTGGTAGGTGGAGGGCACCCACTGGGTGACGAGCTTGTCCTCCTGGAGCTCGCGCTGGCCGCGTTTGCGCTCGATATAGGCGCGCGCGTCGAAGGCGGAGATGAGGAAGCGGTTCTCCACCGGGACGTCCTTGAGCTTGTCGAGGTCGTCCTTGTTGGTGTCGATGGCCACGAAGTGGGTCATCGACTTGATGCGCTCCCAGTTGGGGTGGCGGCGCAGCCGGCCAGCGAGCAGCTGGACGATCTTCCCACCGTTACCGCCAAGTCCCACGAACAGCGTCGGGTTGAACTTCTCCGTCGAGAGCAGCCCCAAGGCGCCCCTCCGCGTCAGCTCCACGAATGTAGAGAATCCGTGTCGGATATAGCACGCCGGACGGGGAGCCGGGGGAGAGGACCAGCGCTCCCCGGAAAAGGCGGTTCCACCCGGAGTCACACCCCGAAGCGGGGTCTCGATCGCCAGAATACTTCGAGGGCTCCGGGAATCTCGCCTATGGTCCTGCCCCCGCTTTGGAGGGCAACGTGAAACTCAAGATCGAGAAGCTCGGGCGCATCCAGCGCGCGGAGCTCGACGTGCGCCCACTCACCGTGCTCATCGGGCCCAACAACACGAACAAGACCTGGACAGCGTATGTGCTGTATGGGCTCCTGCAGTCCCTCTCCCGGACACTGAGCGCGGCACGATTCGACGTCTCGCCTGATGAACACGACGCGGCGGATGCGGCGACCCTCGAACGGATGAGGAAGCTCTTGCAACCCTTGTTCGATGCCTTGAACACGGACCCGGCACCGGCCCGGGTCGAGTGCTCGCTGTCGGTTTCATCACTGTTCGAGAAGACCGACCAGAGGTACATCCACAACCTGAAGGCGAAATCGATCTGCTTGCTGCTCGGCCTGCCGGACGATCAACTCCTGGAGGCATCCGCTCGCCTCGAGTTGCTCCGGAACGAATTCGTGACGTCGCTCGTCTCCCTGGAGCTCGTCTTCGAACGTCCGCTGAACCGCCTGCAGGTGAAGACGAACCGCCGTTGGACTCCGGGGGGCGGCAAGCCCGAGGAGTCGAGCGCCCTCTTCAGCTACGTCGATGACGCCTGGACCGAGCAGAAGCTCCTGGCCCTGATCCATACCCAGCTCTGGGAGCTCATCAAGCATGTGGTGGTGTTCCCCGCGGAGCGCAATGGGCTCCTTCCCGTCTGGCCGCTCCTGCCCGCCTCGGATGACCTGGAGGTCCCCATTCCCGTCGCGGATTTTGGAAGATTCCTGGGGCTGGCCCAGGCCGCGGCGCCCCTGGGCACAATGAGCGTGCCGCAGGCCCAGCTCTCGGCCCTGCTGAAGAAAGCCGTGGGGGGAGAGATCGCCTACGTGACTGAGGGGGGACGCAAGCGCCTGATGTTCCGCACGGCGAGCGCCGAGATTCCACTCCAGGCGGCGGCCTCCCTGAGCCGGGCCGTCGCGGGCCTGTCCATCTACATTGAGCGGTTCTTCCAGCCAGATGACGTCCTCATCATCGACGAGTTGGAGATGAACGCCCATCCCCAGGCCCAGATGGCACTCACGGAGCTCATCGCGGCACTGGTGAATGCAGGAGTCCGGGTCGTCCTCACCACGCACAGCCCCTACGTGGTGGACCACCTGAACAACTTGATGGAGGCCTCGCGCACCCCAGTCGGGCGACGGGAGGAACTGGCGCGGAAGTTCGCGCTGGGTACGGCCTCGAGCTTCATTTCCCCGGACAAGGTCGCGGTCCACGCGGTACAGGAGGAGTCTCCGGACGGAGAGGTTCTCGTCCGGGAGGTGCTCAACCGCAAGACGGGGCTGATCGACTGGTCCACCTTCAGCGGGGTGAGCGAGCAGGTCACCAATCTCTACGGTGACATCCTCCGCGCCGCCGAGGGGGATGCGTGAAGTTCGATCGGCTCTTGTGGCAGTGCTTGAGGCCCGGGGAGTACGCGTTCTCGGAAGAGGGCATCACGGTACGGCTGCCTCCCGAGACACAGGAGACCGTGCTGATGTTTCAGACGGACTCGGATGCCTTCCGCGACTGGCGGCCAGGAGTGAAGGCCTGCGATCTGCTCTTCTTCTACCGGGGCCCTGCCATGCTCGACAAGGCAGTGCTCCTGTTCGTCGAACTGAAGGGCAGCGACTACGAAGCCGCGGAGGCCCAGTTGGAGAGCGCCTTCAAACGCGTTTGGCAGCAACTCGACAAGCAATGCCAGGGAGGCGAAAGCGTGGTCTGCGCGGTGGCGGTGGTCGGGCGCTCCGTGATGGTGAACGAGAAGGAGCGAATCAAGGAGGCCTGGCAGCAAAGAGGACTGTCATTCCGCTACCACTTCGGCGCCCTGGGAAAGACAGTAGACCTCCGTCCCAACCTCGCCGATGCCCGGCGAATCAAGCCGATATCCCCGGCGACCCCGAGCGGCTCCCCGGGACCGGCGACTCCTGAATAACGAGGACCTACTCCTGCCTCGCGACCGTGCGGACCAGCCAACCCATCCCTCGAGTACGAGGGCCCCCTTGGAAGGGACATGGCGGTGGATGAGTTCCGACAGATACGTCCTCAGCTCCACTTCAGGTAGAGACTGCCCACGCGGTACACCACGTTGGGCGTGTACCCGAGCGCCAGTTCCTCGGCCGGCACGGGCTCCCACTTGCCGGTACGCTGTACCTTGCGCTCCAGGCCCGCGGCGGTGACGAAGCGCGTGGAGCCCCCGGGTCCCGCTTCGAGCACGAGCACCGCCGCTCGCGGCGCGCGCACGAAGTCACCCCCCGCGTTCAGGCACATGCGCGCGTTGCGGTAGAAGCCCCGCGTACCGCCCGGAGTCTCTCGCAGCGTGAGGGCCGAGGCCCGCTTGATTCCCAGCTCCGAGCCCGCCACGTAGACACTGGCGGCCGGGTCGAAGTCGCTCGGACGCACGAAGCCCGCGATGACCCACCCGAGGAAGAGCATCCCTCCCGCCATGGCGAGCCACGGCCACCAGCAGCGCAGCCAGCCCGTCTCCCCCACCCTCACGCGTGTTGGGACCGTCACGGCGGCGGCCGCGTAGTGCGGGTGCGCGGCGGCGAAGAGCACCCCGAGCCCCGGCGGAGCCAGCTCGCCGCAGCAGCCCTCGGCGATGAAGCAGACCTCGTACTTGAGCGGCTGACCCTTGCGGCCATTGCCCAGGTCCGCCTCCGAGCCCTCGACGGGCGTACAGGAGAGAGTGCTTCCCTCCACGACCCCCCGCGCGGTGCAGGCGATGGGGACCCGGTCCGCGTTGGTCGAGCCGGACAGGTCCACCACGGAGCACCGGCGCGTCTCCCGCCGCTCGCCCCGCCAATCACCGAGGTCGAGAGAGGCCGGGTTCGGCACCAGGGCCAGGTCGAGGAAGCCCTCCACCTGCACGCCCCGGCGAGCGCTCTGCTCCATCCACGCGTTGCGGAACGTCACCTGGACGGGCGTGGGCGTCCCGTCCATCGAGGGCTGAGAGGGCGTCCAGTCCGCCACGAAACGCCCTCCCCCCGCATGGCGCAGGGGCACTTCCTTGCCCTCGAGGGTGGCCACGGCCGCGAAGCCATCCGCCTGGAAGAAGCTCTCGTCGTCGAAGGTCTTGCCCCGGAAGAGCAGCCGCGCGTCGAGCTGCACCGGCTCCCCCACCCGTGTGGTGGATGGCACCGCCAGCGAGGCCTCGAGGTCGTACCGGAGGATGAGCCCGTAATCGATGGGGCCCGACCCGCGCGGCAGGGAGAGCGTCCAGCGGCTGGGCGCATCCGGTGAGTGGGGCGCCCGGAAGACCTGGTAGGAGCGGAACGGGGGCTGGCACAGCTTGGGCGCGCCCGCGTACCGCACCCCCGGCGGGCAACCGTTGTCGCCAGACGCCTGGGACGGCACGTTGCCCTGGGGGCCTTGCAGTGTCGCGCTGTAGCCGGGCCCGGGCGAGGAGGACGCGGTGGCCACCAACACCTCCACCACGTACTTGCCCACCTCGAAGGTCTTCGACTCGCCGGAGGACAGCGTCCCCGTCTCCGGCCGCGAGCCAAGCACACGGGCATAGCCGCGCGTGAAGGCGTTGATGACCTCGCGAGGCGCGTTGACGAAGACGAGATCCTCCGGGTTGCGTGCCAGCGGCCGGAGGAACTGCTCGCCCGTCTGGCGGACCTCGTCACTGCCGAACAGGCCGATGACCAGCGTCTCGAAGTCGGCCGACTCGGAGAGGCCGAGGGACCGGGGGCCCTCGGAGGGGTTCCTCAGATCCTCGGGGACGCCATCGGTGAAGAAGAGGAACAGCTGGTGCGGCAGTGTCGAGCTTCGCAGCCGGTTGCCGGCCTCCTCCAGGGGACGGCGGAAGAACGTGCCCTGGGAATAGGGCAGCGCGCGGATGTCCTCCGCGCTCAGCGCCGGACGGGGCGGAGCGTCCTTG
>NZ_DASVWK010001145.1:0-9815 GCF_036389735.1 Archangium sp.
CCAGGAAGACGACCGTGAGCGTCGCACCCAGCAGGGTGAACGCCCCGCTGACGGCGTGCAGCAGCGGGGGCAGTGCGTTCGTGGCCAGCTCGGTCGTGGACTGGTCGCCCTTGCGCTGGAGGTGCTCCAGGATGTGGTAGCGCGCTTCGAGGCTCTGGACGGCGCGCGAGGTGCGGAACCGCTCGAAGAGGTCGGGGGCCTGGGCGACCAGCTCCTGCACCTGGGTGATGGCGGTGGGAATCACCAGCCAGGCCAACGTCCCCAGGGCGAGCAGCAGCGTGGCGAGCACCAGCCCGATGGCGAGGCTCCGCTCGAGCCGGGCTCGCCGCACCAGGATGTTCACCAGGTGGTTCAGCGCGACCGCGAGCAGGGCGGCGATGCTCGTCAGGAGGAGCACCACCTCCGTTTTCACGAGGACGTACGCCAGCGCCGCCACCGCGAGCACCGCGAAGGACACCGTGAAGGCCGTCTTGAAGGTCACCTGGGAGGGGTGACCCATTGACGAGTTGATGCCCGCCACCGTTGCCCCTCTCGCACGATCTCCTGGTCACCTTTCAGGGTGCTTCGTGCCCCGGTGCGCGACAATCACCCCGGGCCCGCTCGTCAGGGCTCCTGGCGTCCGGGCTGGCCGAAGGCTGGCTCGTTCTCGCCGAACATCAGTCGGCGCACCACGGGCACGGGCGGGTAGCCGTAGGAGACGACCGCGTCGTGGAAGCGCTGGAGGCTGTAGTCCTTGCCCCAGCGCGCCTTCGCCTCCTCCCGCAGCTCGAGGATCATCTTCTTGCCCAGCGCGTACACCAGGTAGGTGGGATCGCTCGTGCCCCGGCGCGCCTCGCGCTCGGCGTTGACGCGCGTCATGTACGCCTCCTCCTCGAAGAAGCGCACCGCCTGCTCGTACGTCATGCCGCGCGTGTGCAGCGACAGGCCCACCATGTAGCGCGCCAGCCGCTGGAGGTAGAGCGCCAGTTGGTTCAGCTTCAGCTTGTCCCCCTCCAGCCCCGTGCCGCCGTAGCCCGCCTCCAGCATCATCTGCTCGGTGTACAGGCCCCAACCCTCGCTGAAGGAGCCACTGCCCATCAGCTGCCGCACCTTCGAGTCCACCTTCTTGTTCGTCCACAGGAACTGCACGTAGTGGCCCGGATAGGCCTCGTGGATGGAGACGATCTGGAGCGCATACCGGTTGTAGAAGCTCATGTGCTGCTCGGTCTGCTCGGCGCTCCACGTCGGGTCCGGCGGGGTGACGTAGTAGTAGGCCTCGGTGGCGCGCGTCTCGTAGGGGCCCGGCGTGCTCATGCTGGCGAAGGAGAGCGCCCGGTTGAAGCTCGGCGTCTCCGCCACCTGCGCCCGTACCTCGCTCGGGATGGTGATGATGTGCTGGTCCACCAGGAACTGGCGGATCGTCTCCAGCGTCGCCCGCGTGGTGGGCACCAGCTCCGCCGGCGTTGGGTGCTCCTTGCCGAGCTCCCGGTACACGTCCATGGGCGCCTTCGAGGGGTCGATCCGGCGCGCCACCTCGCGGAACTCGTCCTGCGTGTGCTTCAGCTCCGAGCGGCCCCACGCCAGCAGGGTGTCGATGTCGTCGGTGACGCCCTCCTCGTAGGCGAGCTTCTGGCGGTAGAAGGTCTCGCCGATGGCGAAGTCCCCGTTGGAGCGTGGCAGCAGATCCTCACGCAGGAAGCGCACGTAGTCCTCCAGGGCCGCGAGCACCCGGGCCTGCTCCTTCTTGAAGGACTCCTGGAGGGACGCGTCCTTCACCGGCGCGAAGGCCTGGGGCAGGGTCTCCGCGAAGAGCGAGCGCGTGCCGGCCGCCTGCTGGAGGGCGATCTCCGTCCACAGCCGGGGCGGGTTCTTCAGCGTCGCCCTGCTCGCGGCGAACACCTCGGGCAGCCGGGACATGCGCGCCACCGCCGAGCGCATCCGCTGCTCCAGCGGAGCGAAGTCCCGGTTGATGAGCTGGTACACCGAGCCGGAGGCGAAGCCCAGGGCGGTGTTCGGGTTGCGCTCCCAGCCGCGCACCTGCTCGAGCTCCAGGATGCGGGCCTTCAGGTTGGACTCGAAGATGTCGTAGTCGGCCCGGTCGAGCGGAGCCAGCGCCGCGCGCTCCACCTGCTGGGGCAGGGCGGTGAGTTCCTTCTTCAGGAAGTCGACCCAGGCGAGCTGCTCCTCGGCGGTGAAGCCGGCGAGCTGGTCATCGTAGGTGTGCAGCCCCCGGGACGTGGCGGCGAGAGGGAAGCGGCGGAACTGCTCCTCGAAGTGAGCCTCGACGAGCCGGCGCAGGGCCTGTCGCGCGGGATTCTGTGCGGAGGCCTCCGTCTGGGCGGCGGGGCGCGAGGTGGCACAGGCGGACAGCAGGACGAGGAGCGCGGCGGCGAGCGCACGCGACGGGGATACGGACAAGCAACACCTCCGGTTATGGTCAGGAGCCTCTCCCACCGCCGTTCCTGCGACAACCGGCGACTTCGAGGAGGACGAGATGCACCGCGGCGTGGCCTTCAGCACCGATGACACGGAGGACTGGGGACTGCCGCTGGCGGGCCCGGGGCTTCTGCTGGACGTGCCGCGCGAGGGTCCCTGGGCGCGGCGGCCCTCCCTGCACCTGGAGGCAGCGCCGGGCTACCGGTTGCGCGTGAGCAGTGGAGGCCAGCCGCTGCTCTGGGTACGCATCGACGGCTACTGGGACCGATGTGGCTTCCTCCGGGGCACTCCGAGCATGCCCTGGGGTCTGCCCTCGCTCTCCGCGGCCGAGGTGCGCGAGGTGACGCACGAGCCCGGCTCGCCTCGCTGGTGGGAGGCCTGGATGTGGCGGCTGGGGCGCTCGCTCGCCCTGCCCGAGCATCCGGTGCTGCACGCGGGGCGCTGGTGCCTGCGGCCCGTGAAGGCCATCCGTGCCGCCGAGTCAGAGCGCTATCCCGTGAGCACGATGGAGTGGCGGTTCGGCCAGTTCCCCTTCTCGCCGCACTCGCCCGAGGGGGTGCTGCGCTTCGAGCCCTTCTGGGTGGAGGACTGGACGGCGTTTGGCCCGCCCTGGGAGGAGGGGACTGTCCTTCAGGGGGCCCTGGTACCGCTGCGCGCCCCATCCCCCGAGGACGATGGCCGGGTGAAGAGCTGGCGCAAGCGCGCGAGGGACGGGACGCTGCCGCCCGCGCTGGTGCGCTACGTGGATCTCCTCGGGAAGTGGCTGGTGCTCGACGGGCACGACCGACTGCACGCGGCCCTGCTCGAAGGTGTCGCGCCGCCCCTGCTGGGGCTCTGGCCGGTCCTCGAGGAGGTGTTGCCCTCGAGTCCCGAGGGACAGGAGGGCGTCATGCGGTCGGCGGCGCACCATCTGCGCGCCGGAGCGACGCCCTCGATGATCGACAGGGTCAACCGCATGCTGCGGCTCAACTTCCAGGGGCACAGGCGGAGCACCGTGACGCGCGCCTGGCCCGTGAAGGGTGGGCTCCCCACCTGGAGGGCCGAGGTGCTCGCCTGGCACCGGTGGAACCCCTTCCCGGTGCAACCCGAGGACTGGGCGTGGTTCGTCGCCGAGCGGCCCTGATCCCGTGTCATTCCAAATCAAAACTCTGGCCCACTACGCCCACCGGGACATCCGTCCGACTCGGGCTGGTGCCGCCGTTGCCGAGCTGCCCGTAGTCGTTGCGGCCCCAGCACCTCACCGTCTTGCGGTCCGCGCTGATGCCACAGGAGTGCGCGTTGCCGGCATTCCTGCCGGCCGTCACCTCGGACCAGGTGCCGCCGCCGCTCACGAGCACGGGCACGCGGCTCAGGTCCGCGGGGTCTGCCACGCCGAGCTCACCGGCGTTGTTCGCCCCCCAGCAGTACGCCTCGCCACCCGTGGCCACCGCGCAGGCATGCGTGAAGCCGGTGTCGAGCTGTGTGAAGGTCAGGGGGCTCGCGATGGCACGGGGCTGGGAGGTGTCGGTCGTCTCTCCGTCACCGAGCCGGCCCACGTCGTTGCGTCCCCAGCAGTAGACGCCGCCCGCGGTGGTGAGGCCACACGCGTAGAACTGCCCCACGCCGACGGAAGAGAAGGACAAGCCTCCGGCGACCGCCACCGGGACGAGACTGATGTCCGTGGTCATGTGACTGATGGGCCCCCCGTTGCCGAGCTCGCCACTCTCGTCCGAGCCCCAGCAATAGGCCTGGTTGGACGTGGTCACGCCGCAGGTCGCCCTGACGCCCGCGCTGATGTTCTTGAAGGTGAGCCCGCCCTCGACGGCGGTCGGAGTGTCGAGGGACTCCACATCGGAGTTCACGCCGAGCTGGCCGAAATCATTGTCTCCCCAGCAGTACGCCTTGCCCGCGGGGGTGAGCGCGCAGGTGTGAGTGTCCCCCGCGCTGATGCGGCTGAAGGTCAGGCCGCCCACCACCTTCTTGGGCGTGAGGCTCGGACCCCGCGAGTCGCCGGTGCCCCCCTGGCCCGTGCTGTTGGAGCCCCAGCAGTACGCCTCGCCGGCGGTCGTCAGGCCGCACACGTGCAGCGTCGAGGTGCTGACCTGCGTGAACGCGAGCCCGCCCATCACGTCCGTGGGGGTGGAGGTGCTTCCCGACTGCGTCCCATTTCCGAGGACACCGAAGCCATTCCAACCCCAGCAGCTCGCCACGCCGCTGCCCACGTCGCAGCTGAAGAGGTCACCGAGCTGGATGGACTTGTAGAGCACGAAGATGTCGAGCCGGGTCTGGGCGGACTTGCCTTCGCTCGTGGCGGTGATGGTCACCTTGCCAGGGCTCTTTCCCGTCACCAGGCCGGAGCTCGCATTTACCTCGGCGATGGCTTTGTCGGAGGTGCTCCATGCCACCACGCGGTCCGTCAGGTCGCCTCCGTTGGCGTCGCGAACGTGCGCGGTGAGCTTCATCGTCAGCGAGCGCTCCAGACTCGTGGCCGGGGCGACGACCGAGATGGAAGCCACGGGGGGTGGGGGAGGTGGCTCCCCGGTCCCGTCTCCGCAGGCGGCGAGGGAGAGCACGAACAGCGCGACGAGCAGCTCGGGCAAGAGGCTCGCGCGAGCGCACGCGCAGAAGCCTGCCGACTGTGTTCCGGACGAGGTCACGGGTTCTCCGGGGCTTGGGGGAAGGCGCGGTACATCCTAGCAGAGGGTGGGGCAGCGCCTCATGCCACGCGGTCCTTCCTGGTAAACTGACCGCTCACACGGAGAAGTGAACTTGAGCATGAAAATGATTCGAACCCTGGGCGGACTGGGACTGCTGGCCACCTGCTTCACCGCGGGGAGCGCCCTCGCCCAGTGGACGACCGGAGCCACCTGCGGTTGGGGGGCGGACGACTGCAACCGGTGCGTGCCCGATGCTGTCACCGCCGTGAACAGCCTGCGCGATCACGGCGACGTGCTCGGCTTCTTCCCCATCGGCGATCCGGTCACGCTGTTCAATCACTGGCAGGGAGTCCAGCGCCTGCCCGGTGGGGGAGGCCGCTACCTCGCCCTCTCGCACTCGGGGACGACCAAGGCCTTCACCGTGGTGGAGATGGGCTCCCGGAACACCGAAGGCACCCGCTTTCGCTCCAACCGCCTCGTCCCCAACGCCTCCTATCCCGCCACCTCCCCGCCCAGCGAGGACCGCGCCATCGCCGACGCATGGTTCTGGGACATGACCTACACCCACTCGGGCGGCATGCAGGCTTCCGGCAACCTCCTCGCCGTGCCGCTGGAGTCGGGTTCCTCGGGGGAGAACGGCCGCGTCGTCTTCTACGACATGGCCTCCCCTTGGAGCCCCGTGCGCCTGCCCGTGAGCCAGCCCGGGCAGACGAAGGAGGCGGGCACCGCCTCGCTGGCGAAGCTCTCGGATGGCCGCTTCCTGCTCATCCTCGGGCGGGCCAATGCCAACAACCTCGAGCTCTATCGCTCCACGGATGTGGACCTGCGCTCGGCGGCGACAGGCTTCGCGCTGGTGGACAACTGGAACGAGGGGGAGCTGCGCTCGAGCATTGGCGACTGGGAGTTCGGCAACTACCAGAACCTCAACCTGGTGACCCAGTGTGACGGCACCCTCTTCCTGGTGGGGACGCACCTGAACTCGTCCAACGGAGAGGACTGGATCGACCTGTTCCGGCTGACCGAGGAGTACGGCCAGACCGTCATCACCAAGGTCGCGAGGAAGCACCTGTACTGCGGCTATCCCTCGCCCGGTTACGACAGTGGCACCAACCGGCAGTGCAACCTCGATGCGGCGGGAGGCGTCTACGTGGACCCGTCGGGCCAGCTCATCGTCTACGGCACCGAGCATGACAACGACGGCCCCAGCAGCTCGGTGAAGATGATGGAGTTCCGCTCCATCTTCCCCAACGCCGGCTGCGACAGCGACATCAACCGGGCCTTCGTCGAGTTCTACGATGACTCCAACTTCAGCGACCGCGGGCTGATGGTCGACTACCCCGACTATGGGAAGGAGCAGTACTCCAACTTCTCCTACATCGAGGGCTTCAACGACAAGACCTCTGCCGTGCGCTACTGCCTGCCCTACGGCTGGCGGGCCCGCATCTACGAGCACTCCAACTTCGGGGGGAGCTACCGGGATCTCTCGGGCCGCGGCTCGTTGAACCTCAACAACGCGAGCTTCGGGGACAAGACGTCCTCGATGCGGTTCCTCTACCTGGGTTACTAGACGACACCGCCTCCCACTTCATTTCCCCGCCACGAGGCGGCAGCCCGCTGGGCGTCGGCGCCCCGAGTACGACAGCGGCCCATACCCTGTCATTTTCGTCTCGCGTTCTCGGCCAAGGAGGATGAAACGGTACAGGGGGAGAGCGCGTGCAGTTCTGACCTCGAAAGGACCCGTGAAGGTTGGCCAACACGGCGTTGCAGCAGGCTGGCTACGCGAAGGAGCAGATCAACAATGCGCTGAAGTCGGGTTGGAACACCTCGGTCGACGCCCTTGGGAGCGCCGCCAATGCGCTCAACCCCACCAAGTGGTGAGCTCGTGGCGTGCGGAGCTGCTCCTCAGGTGAGCAGCCCGCGCGGTGGCGGTCCTGAACCGCGGTCACTCGGTGAGGAGCGCGCTCAGCCACACGTGCTGGGGCCGAGCCCGCCCGATTCAGGTTAGGGTGCGCGAGGTGCCGTCACGCGTGGTCCTTCAAGGGGGTCTCCAGGTGCGCAAGGTGCAGCGGATTGCAGGGAAGAGCGGGTTCCAGCGGTGCGGCTCATGGCGTGCGCTGGCCACGGTGTTGCCACTCCTGCTGCTGGCGGTGGCGGCTCCGGCGAGCGCCCAGATGCTGCGGGACGGCCCCCCGCCGCAACACCGGGTCGTCTACCGGAACTCGCTGGTGCTGCGGACCAATCCACTCGGCCTCCTGGACGATGCACGCATCAGCTACCGCTACCGCCTGTACTTGAGCGAGTCGCCGGCCCTGCGCGACAACTTCATCGGAATCGGTCTGGCTCCAGCGGCGAGCCCGGCATTCGGCCGCGTGGGGCTCCTGGCCGAGTTCCAGCCCCTGTCCGTCCTGGGCTTCTATGCCATCTTCGAGCAGGTCTTCTATTTCGGGGGTCTCAACTTCCTGCAGTCGTTTCCCTCGGCGCGCAGCGAGTTCGGTGACGCGTTGCTGGAGCAGCGTGGCGAGCTGCCTCCCGGGAGTGCGTTGCGCAACTACTCCACCAGCGGCAACCAGCTCACCCTCGGCGCCAACCTGCAGCTCAAGGTGGGGCCCCTCGTGGGACGCAGTCAGCTTCGCGTGGTGAGACCGGATTATGAGCTGCGCGAGGGAGATCGCGTCTTCTACGACATCTTCTACGATGTCCTGGCGCCGGACCGCGGCTGGTTCTACACGAACGACGCGGACCTGCTCTACCAGACGGAGCTGGGTCTCACCTTCGGCCTGCGTTGGACCGTGACGCACGCCTTCTACGGACCGGAGCACTTCGAGCCAGGCGAGCCCCAGGAGAACCTCAACGGCCCGATGCACCGCCTGGGACCCATCCTCGCCTATACGTTCTTCCAGAAAGACGGCGCCATCTTCAACTCGCCCACCGTGCTGCTCATGGCCAACTGGTGGCTGTCGCACCGCTACCGCACCGGGCAGGAGGTCTCCAGGGCCATGCCGATGATCGCCGCTGGCGTGGCCTTCACCGGCGACCTCCTCCCCGTGAAGTGAGAACCCCCGGTGCGGGGACTCGCCTCAGCCGTACCCGCGCTCGAGCAGCCTCCTGGCACCGCGGCGGAAGAACTCGGGCGGCGGTACCTCCCAGCCGAGCGTATCGGCGAGCCGGTCATAGACATTGAACAGGAACGCGACGTGGAAGGCGTCGACGAGCGCCTCGTGGGAGACGCCCAGCGCGAGCACGGGCCGCACGTCCTCGGGGCCGAGCCCGCCCGGTTCCAGGGTGAGCTTTTCCAGAAGGCCGAGCGTCGCGCGCAACTTCTCCGAGATGGGCGCGGTCTTGTAATCCTCGAGCGCCCGTCGCGTGAACTCCTCACCCAGTGCTGCCTCCGCGACCGCGGAGTGGGAACCCGTTCAAAAAGAACATTGATTGAGGCGGGAGACGAACGCGGCGAACAGCTCCCGTTCCCCGACCGACCAGTCGGAGGGACCGCGCATCACCTGCTGCGTGAGCAGGGAGATCCGCTCGCCGAAGAACTCCTGTCGGTAGAGCAGCGTGCGCACGACCCCTGGCGGCGACGCGCGCATCATGAGGCGCATGAGCCCGAGCAGCAGCTTCTCGCGCAGGCGATGTCCGTGGTGCACCTTCTCCAGCCTCATTTCGCCTCCTCCAGCGCTCGCAGCCCGGCGAAGAGCCTCTCCAGCGAGGCCCCCATCGCGGCGCTGATGATCACCTCGAACAGCTCGTCGTCGCTATAGCGCGTCTTCAACCGGACGAGATCCTCATCCGTGACCTTGTACGCGTGCTGATGGATCTTCCGCACCAGCTCCCGCAACTCCTCGGGCAGCTCCTCGCCCCTTGCCGCCGCCGCGCGCAGTGCCGGGGCCGTGTGCCCTGGCCCTTCCAGCACCTGCTTGGTCAGCGCATCTCGCAGCGCCGCGTGACGTTCCTGGCTCATCGTCCTTGAACCCCGAGGCGGATGGCCAGCGAGCGGCAACCGGCGCCCGGCTCGGACTCGGGAGGAGGCGCCCAGGCCCCGAGCGAGTGGTAGAGCCGCCCCTCACGCCGCTCCAGGTAGAGGATCATGTTGAGCGGCCAGCCAGAGCCACAGAAGAGGTGGCGGTCCATGGGAGTGGGCTCCTGGCTGACCCGCAGGCCGCGCTCGTGGGGCGGGCCGATGCGGTGCCAGTCCGGGTGCAGGTGGATGGAGCCGAGCACGTCCAGGCCCTCCGCCTCGGCCTCGCGGGTGATGCGCAGGAGCTCCTGGGGCTCACACCAGAAGCCGCGCCGCCTATTGGCGTAGCACGCGCCGAAGCGGGGAATGATGGTGGAGTCGTACTCCTGGAGCACCTCGCCATCGGACTCGCGGATGTTGCGCGCGAAGCGGACGCGCTCCACATGCATGGCATCCTCGACGAAGCGCCCGAGCAGGATGGCCCAACTGCGAGGCGGCAGCTCCGGAGTACACGACTCGTACTCGCGCACCGAGTCGCCGAGGAAGTCGGCGAGCACGGACAGGTCCAGCACTACGGTATCGGGCATCACCTGGGCACCTCCGACGAGGGGATGCGAAGCCGGCCCGTGGCGCGCTCCTCACGGAGCTGGGAGATGAGGTGGCGCGCCACCCGCTCCTCGAAGGCGGCGGTGGACTCGGGCGTCCAGGTGTAGAACCCCTGCCCACTCTTGAGGCCGAACTCGCCCCGTTCCACCTTCTGCGCCACGACCGGGGGCACCGGGCGGCCGGAGCCGCGCATGATGGCCGCG
>NZ_DASVWK010001146.1:0-2418 GCF_036389735.1 Archangium sp.
CACCAGATCCTCGACTATTACGGTCAGCCCAACAGCGTAATGCCCCGGTGTTTTGACTGAAGATTCTTTTGAGTCTCCTCTCTATAGAATACGCCAGGGCACGCTGGTCGTCCTCGCTAGCGTACTGGCTGACGTGGTCGGAGTGGTACAGCAGCCCTCATCGAGAGCGCGCAGAACCAAGTTTCCGGTAGATGAGTTCACCCATGGCCTAGCCAACTGCTGGGCAAGAGCAGAGGTCGAGCGCGACGGCGAGGTAAAGCCAGTTCTGCCTCGTCCGGATGTAGGTGATATCTGTGGCCCAGGTGGTGTTGGGCTGGCTGGGGGAGAAGTTGCGCTCCAGCAGGTTGGGGGCGACGGGCTAGTCGCGGCGTGAGTCGGTGGTGCGCACGAAACGGCGCCTCTTACGAGCACCATGAGGCGCGCGACGCGCTTGTGGCTTACCTTGCGGCGCTGGGCGCGCAGTTCGGTATGCACGCGCGGGCTGCCGTAGGTGCCACTGCTCTGCTGGTGAACGGCCGTCACCTCCTTCGCCAGTTTGTCGTTGCGCCGCTGCCGCTCGGACTGGGGACGCCACATCCAGGCGCAGAAGTCGAGCGAGAAACTTCCATCTGCCGGCACATGAAATCGACGGGGAAATATAGGCCTTCTGCGCCTCAATCAGCTCGGACTTCACTTTAAATCCTCTGCGACGCGCGCCGTTACACTGGGTTCCGGCCGCTTCTACCGGATTCTGCCTCCATACCGTGGACCTCGAAGAGGGAGAGAAAGTCTGGTCGCCGTTCCCGAAGTGCGTTGTAGCTTTCGCGGTGGACGCAGAGCACGAACGTATTGCGCGCGCGGGAGGCGGCCACGTAGGCGATACGTTGCTCCTCGGCAGAAGATCCCTCAGACCACCACTCCTTCGATGGGCAGCCCCGGCCGCCCTTCTTGGGCTTGGGCACGAAGAGGGTGACACAGTCGAATTCCGCACCTTTGACTTGGTGCACCGTGCTCGTGGTTAGCATCGGGGTTACTGGAGACAGCTCTGCCCTCGACCCGGCTGGCGGGGGCCTTGGCTCGATATCGAGTGACTCCTGTTTGAACCTGGCTCCCACCGACCTTTTGTTTAGGGGCGTTCCAAGCCTCAAGGAAATTGCGGACAGCACCTCCCGCATCCGATGCTTCCAGTCCCCCCAGGTCTCACCGGGGCGCTCCATGCGGTGGGAGGCCCAGACAAGCTGCCCGATGGCAAGGCTCCAGGCTCTCCTGCTGATACCTGCCTCCTGGAGCTCCGCCGCCGAAGGTTGCGGTCCTCCATTCAGCAAAAGCTCGGTAAGAACCAGCTCACTGAGCCGAGCTGCGTGAGCGGGCGCGCCATCAGTGAGGCGCCGGGCTGCCAAGTCCAGCTGGCGCGCAGTGCGTGAGTGGCCGCGGTATCCCTCTCTGAGCAGACTCGAGTTGAGGTGCTGGACGGTAGCGGTCGCGCGACCGAGTAGCGCATAGGACGAGGCCGCAGGGGCCGTCGCGCGGACCTGTGCGAGGAGCAACTCGGCGGACACCTCGCTGGCCTGGGCGTGATCATGCACGAGGAGTAGGGTGCGGCCATTCCCCTTGCTACGTGCCTCGATGGTCTGCCCCGACACGGAGAGCGCCGATACAACGGACGCAATGCGCTCTGCACATCGGTGGGTGCGGGACAGCGAGTATCTTTTGGCTCCCGGCAGGCGCAGTGCCTCATTGAAGAGCGCCGGGCTGGCTCCCCGGAACTCGTAGATGGACTGGTCAGGGTCACCGACTAGGAGGCCGCACACATTCGGGTTTTCAAGCAGGGTCAGCAGCGCCCGGCCGAGAAACCATCCTGTGTCCTGCAACTCGTCTACGAGAATGACGGGGAATCGCTGGCCCACGATGCGCGCGATGTCGCTCCCGTACACCGGGTGCCGCAGGAGGGCCGCTGCCAAGTAGTGATTGTCCGAGTGGGTGATGCGTCCGGTCCTCTCCCACTCTCGGCGCTTCTCCTGAAGCAACCTCGCATGCTGAGGTGTTCCCACGGATTGGGACAGGCCGTAGCGGTCCACATAGGTGAAGGTCGGCGCATCCTCGCTTCCACCTGCAAGGGTAAGCGCAAGGATGCTCGCCCGGTCCTCCGGGCGCCCACCCCCGGCCACGTCGACCTCCCTGGCACGCGCCTCCATGTCGAATGGGGCAGGAATGAGCCTCACGCCTCGAGGTGAGGCGCCGAGGAGGTGCGCGAAGGGTCGCACCACGAAGCGGAGGAAGAACGAGTCCAGAGTCCCGACGAAATGCGGTGGCGCGGGAGGACCTCCAAGTCTGTCGGCGACCTCTTGCTGGGCGACGTTGGTGAATGAGAGCGCTGCGAGCCCATTGCCCCGCAGGTTACATCCGGATAGGTGGCGACGGAGAACCTCGACGAACAGA
>NZ_DASVWK010001147.1:0-5431 GCF_036389735.1 Archangium sp.
AGCCGCTCTACGAGCGCGCACTGGCCATCTGGGAGATGGCCCCTGGCGAGAACCATTCCCGCATCGCGCAACTGCTCTTCTGGGGCCTTGGCGATCTCTACCGGGCCCAGGGGTTGTCCACTCGTGCCGAGCCGCTCGGTGCACGTGCGCAGGCCATTCTGGAAGCGGCCCTGGACAAGAACCCTCCCAACGTCGCGGGCTCGCTCCTGCACCTCGCTGGACTCTACATGCGCCTGGGGTCGTTCGCTCGTGCCGAGCCGCTCTACGAGCGCGCACTGATCCTTCAGGAAGCGGCCCTCGGCAAGAGCCATCCCCTCGTCGCCGATACGCTCTTCCGGTTCGCTGTGACCTGCGCGCTCCAGGGGTTGTACGGCCGAGCCGAGCCGCTCTTGTTGCGCGCGCTGGCCATTTGGGAAACGGCCCTCGGCAAGAGCCATCCTCTCGTCGCGGACCCGGTCGGCAGACTTGGCAGACTCTACCTGGCCCAGGGATTGTACGCTCGTGCCGAGCCGCTCCTTCAACGCGCGCTCACCATCTGGCAAGCGGCCTTCGGCGAGAAGCATCATTCCGTCGCCGAATCGCTCGACAGCCTTGGCGGCCTCTACCTGGCCCAGGGATTGTACGCTCGCGCCGAGCCGCTCCTTCAGCGCGCGCTGGCCATCTGGGAGACGGTCTCCGGTAAGAGCAACCCCTACGTCGCCAAGCCGCTCAGCAAGCTCGGCAAACTCTACCTGGCCCAGGGGCGGTACGCACGTGCCGAGCCGCTCCTTCAGCGCGCGCTGGCCATCTCGGAAGGGGCCTTTGGCGAGAATGATCCCGACGTCGCTGACGCGCTGCACGATCTCGCCGACCTCTACCTGGCTCAAGGGTCGTACGGTCAGGCCAGGCCGCTCTACGAGCGCGCGCTCGCCATCCGGGGAGCGATTTTCGGCAAGAACCATCCCCACAGCGCTGAAACGCTCAACCACCTCGCCGTGGTCCATCTGGCTCGGCATCGCCTTGCCGAGGCCCTGCCACTGCTCATGCGCGCCTTCGCCATCTCCGAGCATCGCCTGCGCCAGGAGGCACTCGGCTTCTCCGAGGTGCGCCTGGCTCGCTTCCTCCAGTTTCTACGCACCGACGAGGAGCGGCTTTATGCGCTGCTGCGCGCCCACCCCGATGACGTCCACGTCAGACGCCTGGCCCTCGGTGCCGCCCTCCTGCTCAAGGGCCGTTCCGTCGAGGAGAGTTCCAACATCTCCCGGATCATCTACCAGAGCCTGGGAGCCCAGGATCGCGACGCCCTCGAGCGGTTGAGTGGGCTGCGCATGCAACTGGCCCAGTTGTCACTCCAGGGCCCCGGCTCGCTTTCACCGTCAGCCTACCAACAGCGTCTCGAAGAGCTCACCGAGCAGGGCGCTGCCCTGGAAGCGGACCTGGCCAGGCGCTCCGCCCCCCTGCGTGCGCTGGCCGCACTGCCGCCCCCCTCGGAGATTGTCGACCGTGTCGCCGCGGCCCTGCCCAAGGACGCCGCCCTCGTCGAGTTCATCACCTACGTGGACCGCCCGCTCGTGCCCGAGCCCGGCACGTCCGGGCCCCAGAGCCCCGGCCCGCTGCGCTACCTGGCGCTGGTGCTCTTCCCCGACGCCACCATCCGCGTCCAAGACCTGGGACCCGCCGAGCCCATCGACTCCGCCTCCTCGCGTCTGCGCGACGCGCTGGCCAACCGCGACGCCTCTTTCCAGGCCTCGGCCCAAGCGCTCCACCAGATCGCCTTCCAACCCCTGCTGCCGCTGCTGGGGGATACCCGCCGCCTCTTCCTCTCGCCGGATGGTCAGCTCGCCCTGGTGCCCTTCGCCGCCCTTCACGACGGGAAGCAGTTCCTCGTGGACGCCTTCGACTTCACCTACGTCCCCTCCGGCAAGAACCTGCTGCCTCGCCCCCAAGAGAGCAGCCCCCCGGGCTCCGTGGTCGTCCTCGCCGATCCGGACTTCAATGCCCCCCTCCAAGCACCCGCTCTTCCCAAGGAGGGCACGCTCGCGCTGGCCGAGCGCGCCATGGCTGGCGAGCGCCTCTTGTCCCTGCTGCGCGCGGACCTGGCTCAACGAGCCTGGGCGCCCACCCCCCTGCCAGGGACCCGCCAGGAGGCCGAGGCCATCCATCGCCTGCTGCCCCAGGCCCAGCTCTTCCTGGGCCCCGAGGCCACCAAGGAGCGGCTGCTGCAACTGCCTCCACCCGGCATCCTCCACCTGGCCACCCATGGCTTCTTCCTCGAGGACGCGCCCCAGCGCCCGGGCTCCCGCGCCGTGGGCCACTTCGGGGCGCTGGGCGAGGACGCCCAGGCACCCAGCCCCCCGGACCCGCTGCTGCGCTCCGGCCTCGTCATGGCGGGGGCGAGCGCCCCGACGCCCTCCGGCTCCAGCCCCGCCCAGCCCTCGGCTGAGCGCGCGCTGGTGACGGCACTGGAGTTGACGGGCCTCAACCTGTGGGGCACCCAGCTCGTCGTCCTCTCCGCGTGCGATACCGGGCGAGGCGACGTCAAGCTCGGCCAGGGCGTCTACGGGTTGCGCCGGGCCTTCCTCGTGGCGGGAGCGGAGACCGTCGTCATGAGCCTGTGGAAGGTGAACGACGAGACGACGCGCGAGCTGATGGAGGCCTACTACCGCAACCTGCTCGCGGGGCAGGGCCGCGCCACGGGGCTGCGCGAGGCGATGCGCGAGTTGCGGCGGACCCAGCCTCACCCCCACTACTGGGCGCCCTTCCTCGCCATGGGCCGGGAGACGCCCCTGCGCCTGCTCGCGTCCAACTCCCAGGAGGCGCATCACCGATAGCCCGCGCTTCGACGAGCCCGGGCCTGAAAATTTGTGTGAATCCTGGGCGCATACTGATGGCCGCAAGGGCGGGTTGAATCACTTCGTCCCCAGCCAGTACGAGCGTCCCTTGCTGCGTAGCACCTCCTCCAGGAACTCGGTGAAGGAACTGGCGATCTGCTCGCGGTAGGCCGGGTCCGGCCATGTCGATCTCCTCGGGCGTGGCGGGCGGATAGGGGAAGTGGGCGCGGGAGACCTCTTCGAGCAAGCGGCTCACGGGCGTAGTCATCGTCAGTTGTCCGTATAGGGCAGGTTGGGTCCCACCGTATTCCAGGGGGCCTGTCCGGCGTAGCAGGCGGGATACGCCTTGGTGTAGATGTCGTGAACGAACGGCTCGGCGGGAAAGACGTTGTTGGGGTCCACCGTTGGGGTCCACCGGGTCACCTCCGTGCCAGAGATCCCGGATGTGGTGGCCGGGCCAGTATTTGCCACCTTCGGAGGGCCATTCTCCGAACCTCTTGCTCCAATCCCGGCGGAAAGGACTCCCTCACGTTTTCCCAAGCATCACGCAGGGGTTTCTTCTCCGCTGGCTCCAGCGTGCGGTAGTCGCAGCAGCAGTGCTAGATGCCGTAGCGGCTCCCGGCTTTCACGGGAACGGGTAGGAGGACGAGGCTTCCCTCCCAATCGAATTTGAAGTCGGCCAGCCACATGCACCCCTTGATCGTGTGGCCCTCGCTGGCGCACTCCCTCTGGCACCCGTTCATGAACTCTCGGCGGCATTGCCAGGGGCCGTAGTAGAGCGTCGTCTTCATCCGACCACCCGGCACGTTCAACCAGGGCAGTTCCTTCTTCCTCGCGGGTTGGACTCCTGGAGAGGGCGAAGGGCCAGACCCGCCTGTGTCCCGAGTTGTCGCGCATCCGGGGAGGAACAGCATCACCGCTCCGGCCAGCTTCATGGGAAATCCCCGGGTGGCGGAGCGCGGGTGGGCGTACCGGAAGGGGCCGCCCTCTCCGCGGGCGGCCTCCCCCTCCGCCTCGTTACCCTCCCCGTCGGGCGGCAGCACATTGAGGACGCCGATGCTCTCGTCGCGGACGCACAGCCACTCGCTTCTAGCGCAGCGCCGCGAGGGCCGCGCCGACCTTCGTCACCGTCACCGACACGGGCGTCGTCAGCTCCGGAGCGAAGAGGGCCACGCGGAGCTCCTCGAAGGCCCACCGCAGCTCCTGCGCCGCCTCCTGGTCACGCACGGTGGCGCGCCTGGCGAGGAAGGTCTCCCACAGGGGGGTGAAGGGCGCGGACTTCCCTGCGTCCTTGCCGGGGTTCGCCACCGCACGCGACAGCCGTGCCTGGGCCGCGCGGAGGTAGCGGGGGTAGTTCAGCAGGCGCACGAAAGGAATCCACTCGATGAGGTTCGCGGGGAACAGGTGCCCGAGCTGCGAGCGGATGTCCCGCACGGCCGCCGCGCCGCTCGGCCCCTTTGATGCTGCCTTGAGTGCATCGAGCGTCGCGACGAGCTCCCAGGAGGTGGCGGCGACGGCGTCCGCCCAGTCCCGGGCCGCACGCTCGATGCGCGGTGAGCCCTCACGGACCAGCGCCTCGAAGGCCGCCTGCGTGCGGGGCAGCGGCGCACCGGGTGCGAGCTTGAACGCATCGTCGACGCTGCGTGCGAGGACGAGCGCCCGGAAGGCGTCGGCCTGGCCCCGCGCGGGCGGCGCGCCGTCCAGGGACGGGAAGGGCGGCGGCATGCGCGCGGCGCTGACGGCCACGTGTCCGCGCGCGGCGAGCATCAGGAGCCGGCGGACCCCCGTGCGCGTGGCCGCGTCGGCGGCGGAGGAGGTCTCGAGCAGCACCAGGTCCACGGCAGCGCCCCGGTCGACGAGCGCGGGGTAGCTGCGGAGCTCGAGCCCGCCGACCCGCCGGGTAACCACGGGGGGCAGCTCGCCGAAGGTCCAGGCCGTCAGCCCCTGGCGCTCCCAGTCCGAAGCCGGTGCCGCGCTGCGCAGCGCCGCCCGTGCACGTCCCCCGTACTGCTCGAGCAGCGCGTCGGCGTCGCGGCCCCGCGCGAGCTCCTTTCCCCGCTCGTCGAGCACCCGGAGCGTGAGGCGCAGGTAGGGCGCCACGGCATCCGCCCGGAAGGAGTCCTCGGGCACGTCCACGCCGCACAGCCGGGACACCGCACGCGCGAGCGCTGGAATCATCGGCCCGCGGAAGGGCACCAGCTCCTTCTCGAGACGGTCGACCAGGTCCGGCAGCGGCCCCAGCTGCTTGCGCTGGGCGCGGGGGAGCTGCTCGAGCAGGGCGGTGAGCTTCTCCCGCATCCACCCGGGGATGGTCCAGTCGAGCTCACCGGGGACGAGCGGTGCGAGCAGCAGCAGCGGCACGCTCAGGGTGATGCCGTCGTCCTCGGCCGAGGGGTCGAAGGTGTACGTCACCGGCACGGACGCGCCATGCAGGGTGATGGCATCCGGGTAGTGCGCCGGGGACAGGTCCGGGTCGTGCGAGAGGGCGTCCTCCATCGAGAGGACGAGCACGTCGGGGTCGGCCGCCTCGGCCTTGCGGCGCCAGACCTCGAAGCCCGCTCCGTCCGTCACGTCCTCCGGGAGGCGCTGGTCGAAGAACGTGAGCAGCGCCTCGCTGTCGA
>NZ_DASVWK010001148.1:0-2223 GCF_036389735.1 Archangium sp.
CTCTCGGTGATGGCTCTGAGCGTGCTGTTCATCCCTCCGAAGCTGTCGTACAGCGCGTTCATGGACCGGGTACTCTCGGTGATGGCTCTGAGCGTGCTGTTCATCCCTCCGAAGCTGTCGTACAGCGCGTTCATGGACCGAGTATTCTCGGTGATGGCTCTGAGCGTGCTGTTCATCCCTCCAAAGCCGCCGTAGAGTTCGCTCATAGACTGGGTGCTCTCGGTGATGGCTCTGAGAGTGCTGTTCATCCCTAAGAAGTCCTTAGAGGAAAGCTTGGTTAGTTCCAGCGCTTCAAGCACCTCGAAAACACCTCCGAATTCACGCCGTCGCGTCACTCATTGCCTCCCTCACACGAACGTTCAAAGTCGCGAAATGATCTTGGTCAGGGCTGCTACAGCATACCTGAAGCCGTGTGAAAAACGGGGCGTCTGAAAAAGCCTAGCGAGGCCCCAGCACCGCCCGCAGCCACGCCTCCAGCGTGACCAGCAGCCAGATCTTCGCGCCGTGACGTGGGCGGAGCCCGCCCAGCTTGCCGGCCAGGAGCCGCTCCAGCCACTTGCGGTCGAACAGGTCCCACCGCGACAACCCATCCAGCAGGCGCGCCTGCGCCTCGGGCAGCAGCGGCTTCTGGAACCACCCCTCCACCGGCACCAGCATGCCGCTCTTGGGGCGCTCGATGATCTCTCGCGGAAGGATGTCCGCGACGGCCTGCTTGAGGAGGTACTTCTCCACCGAGCCCCGCAGCTTGAGCCGTGGAGGAATGGCGAAGGCCACCTCCACCACCCGGCGATCGAACAGCGGCGCGCGAGGCGCCATGCCGAAGGGGAAGCTCACCTCCTCCACCTTGTGCAGGATGTGGTGGGCCCCCTTCAACGAGAGGTTGAGCGCCATCAGCTTGCCCACGAAGGTGCTCCAGCGCGGATCCGCGAAGCGCGGCGCGAGGAAGGCCTCCAACGGCTGACTCGCCAGGGCCTCCCGCATCCTCGGAGACAGCGCCTCCCCGAAATCATCGAAGCACTTCTGGTGGGCGCGCAGGTAGCTGCGCTCGCGTGCGTTCGGCGCGTCGTCCGCGCCCGG
This sequence comes from Archangium sp., assembly GCF_036389735.1. GTDB lineage: Bacteria > Myxococcota > Myxococcia > Myxococcales > Myxococcaceae > Archangium. The sequence goes on from NZ_DASVWK010001148.1 coordinate 1,078, forward strand.
CACTCCCTCACCGTAGAGCTGGGAGAGCAGCATGGGCAGGTTCTTCGGCCCACCGAAGCACGGGTCTCCCCCCTCGCCGTTGAGCAGCACCCCCACCTCGGCCGTGGCCTCCCGGAAGAGGAGGGCGTTGGGGACGGTGAGCGGATCTCCAATCGGGTCCGAGTGCAGCGCGATCGTCTCGTCGAGGTATCGGAGGATGACCGCCGGGGACAGCTCGACGATGCGGTGCGTGGTGCCGCAGTGCTGGGCCACCAGCGAGCTCCACGGCAGCTCGTTGCGGTACTCGTCCCCGAACGAGACCGAGTACGTGAAGACCTCCTCGCGGTGCAGCCGCCTGGCCAGCGCGACCACCAGGCTCGAATCGAGGCCACCGGACAGGGACGCGCCCACCGGCCCGCTCTCGGGGAGCCGGCGAGAGACAGCCCCCTCCAGCTCGGCGCGCAGCCGCAGGCGCAGGGCCTCCTCCTGCTCCGCCGACAGTGGAGCGCCGGCCTCCAGCTCGGCGGGCAGTGACCAGAAGCGCTCCCGGCGCGGGGCCCCGCCCGCGAGGGGGAAGCACAGCACCTCGCCCGGCAGCACCTCCCGGATGCCCTCCACCAGCGTCTCCTCGCCGGGGACATAGGCGTAGCTGAGGTACGACCCGATGCCCGCGAGGTTCAGCCGGGGAGGCACGCGGCCACTGGCGAGCAACGCGTGCAGCGTCGACGCGAAGAGCAGTCCTCCGGCCACCTGCGCGTAGTAGAGCGTCCGCTCGCCGATGGCATCGCGGGCGAGCCGGACCTCACCCTCGTGGAGCCACGCGAGGGTGAAGGCGCCATCCACCTCGCCGAGCCGCCCTGCCGCCACGATGGGCGCCCATCGGTCGAGGCTGTCGATCCGCGTCCCATTCAGCCAGCACGCATCCCACTCCGCGACGAGCGTCACCCCTCGCACGGGGTCGAGGAGCTGGGCGCCGGAGCCCAGCGCGCGGCGGAGCGCCTCCGCCCCCTCCGGGTACCCCACACCACGGGAGGGCGCGCCCGCCTCCACCACGCCGCCAATCCTCCCCGAGGGGCGGCGACGGCTGACACCCGAGCCCAGGGGCGGCCCCGGGGCCGGTCAGAGGCAACGTGGAGGTGCCATCGGCTACCCGAAGCAGTCCGCGCC
>NZ_DASVWK010001149.1:0-6006 GCF_036389735.1 Archangium sp.
GTTCGCCTACACCCAGGCGCCGCGCGAGATGAAGGGCATCGTCCAGAGCCTGTGGCTGCTCACCTCCACGCTCGCCAACGTGGCGGTGGCCATCGCCGCCGCGCTCAACGTCTTCAGCGGCCCGGGCCAGTTCTTCTTCTACGGAGGGCTCGCGCTGCTGGCCGCCGGGGCCATGGCCTTCATGGCCCGCCACTACCAGGTGCACGACTACTACCAGCAGGACGTGGGGGGCAGCGTGCCGGATCGCGCGCAGCCCCCTCCCGCCCTCGCGGACAGCTCGAAGGCGCTGTAGCGCCCGCTCAGGCCGCGGGGGCGGAGTGCGCGCCCCCCTGCGCCGGACCCGCCGGAGAGATCGGGCGGACCTCGTCCGCGCCGTGCATCATCCGCTTGAGCACGGGTGACACGGCCAGCAGCACCACGCCAGCCACGGCGGTGAAGGCGGTGATGGTCAGGAAGAGATCGAACTCGCCCAGCTTCTCCGCGTACCCGCCGATGAGACCGGCCAGGTAGTTGGCCACCGCGTTGGCGATGAACCACACGCCCATCAGCAGCGAGGCGAACCGCGTCGGCGCCAGCTTCGTCACCATGGAGAGGCCCACCGGCGACAGGCACAGCTCGCCCGCGGTGTGGAAGAAGTAGGCCGCCACCACCCACATCAGCGCCGCCTTGCCCGCCGTCTCGCTCTGCTTGGAGGCGCCCAGCATGAAGATGAAGCCGAACGACACCAGCAGCAGCCCCATGGCCATCTTCGCCGGGATGGAGGGGTCCTTGCTGCGCCGACCCAGCCCCGTCCACATCTCCGCGAAGAGGGGGCCCAACAGCATGATGAAGAGCGGGTTCACGGCCTGGAACCAGGTGGTGGGAACCTCCCAGCCAAACACGCCACGGTCCACCTTCGCGTCCGTGTAGAGGTTCATCAAGCCACCGGCCTGCTCGAAGGCCGCCCAGAAGAAGACGACGAAGAGCGCCAGCACGAGGATGACGATGACGCGGTCCCGCTCCTCGCGGGAGAGGGCCACCTTCGGAGCCGCGGCCGTGCCGGCCTTGCGCTCCACCGGCTTGGGGGCCAGACCCACGTTGCCCAGCATGCGCTTGCCCAGGGCCAGGAAGACGAGCACGCCCAGCCCCATGCCCACGCCCGCGGAGCCAAAGCCATACATCCAGCCGTACTTCTCGCCCAGCGTGCCGCACACCACCGAGGCCAGGAACGCGCCCACGTTGATGCCGATATAGAAGATGGTGAAGGCGCCATCCCGGCGCGCATCACCGGGCGCGTACAGCCCGCCCACCATGGTGGAGATGTTCGGCTTGAAGAAGCCGTTGCCCACCACCAGCAGGCCCAGGCCCGTGAAGAAGAGCGCCTCCGAGTTTCCAGGCATCGCCAGGACGAACTGGCCCAGCATCATCAGGATGCCACCGAGGGTGACCGAGAGCCGCTGGCCCAGGTACCGGTCCGCGAGGAACCCGCCGAGCACCGGCGTGGCGTACACCAGGCCCGTGTAGATACCGAAGATCTGCAGCGCCTTGGACTGGCTCCAACCAAAGCCGCCCTTGTCGGTGGCCCCCACCATGTAGAGCACCAGCAGGGCGCGCATGCCGTAATAGCTCATGCGCTCCCACATCTCGGTGGTGAATAGCAGGTAGAGCCCCTTGGGGTGACCCTTGGCCGGGGTCGGGGCGGTGGCCGTACTCTGTGCCATGCGGAGGTTTCCTCGCAGGTGGGGGAGAAAGGGAGAAAAAGGCCCCTGCTTGTATCAGAAGCCCACCCCACCTGTCAGACCGCCTCCGCGAGGCGAGCGGCCCTACGTGCTCCAGTGCGGCTGTCTGGGTCGCGCCTCGGAGAGCAACGGAGGGAGGATGCGGTCCGGGTCCGACTCGAGGGGCAGCCGGACCTCCACCCGCGTCCCCTTGCCGTACTCGCTGAAGATCCGGATGCGACCGCCCTGGCGCATGATGATGCGCTGGCAGAGCGCCAGCCCCAGGCCCGTTCCCTCGCCCGCGTCCCGGGTGGAGAAGAAGGGCTGGAAGAGCCGCTCCATGTGCTCGGGCTTGATGCCCGTGCCGTTGTCCATGATGGAGACGACCGCGTCGCTCCCATCGCGCAGGGTGGCCACCTTCACCACCCCGTCCTTCCCAACGGCGCGCAGGGCGTTGTCCAGCAGGTTCACCCACACCTGGTTGAGCGAGCCCGGATCGCTCCACACCGGATCCGCGCACTTGTAGTCGCGATCCACCTTCATGTCCGGAGGCAGGCGCCACGAGAGCGCATCCAGGCTGGTGTCCAGCGAGGCCCCCAGGTCGATCGCCACCGCCTTGGTCCCGGTGCGCACGAAGGACAGCAGGCTCTCGGCCAGGTGGCGGATGCGCTCGCCGCACTCCTCGATGAGATCCAACATGGCCGAGGCCAGGGCCGGATCCGGCGGGCCGTTGGTGAGGCTCTCGCGCAGCGGGGCCAGCGCGTTCATCAGGCCGTTGAGGGGGTTGCGCACCTCGTGGGCGAAGCCCGAGGTGAGCAGGCCCGTGGCCGCCAGCCGCTCGTTCTCCGCCGCGCGCACCGCCGCGTCCCGCAGGCGCAGCTGCGCCTCGATGCGCGCCAGCATCTCCCGCGGCGAGAAGGGCTTGGCCAGGTAGTCGTTGGCCCCCATGGACAGGCCCTCCACCTTCGCGTCCACCTCCTGGCGCGCGGTGAGCAGGATGATGGGCACCTCCAACGTCTCCGGCGTGCTGCGCAGCGCCTCCAGCATCTGCAGGCCGGACATCACCGGCATCATCACGTCCGAGACGATCAGATCCGGCCGTTCCTTCTGGGCGGCGCGCAGACCCTCCTCGCCGTTGGTGGCCTCCAGCAGGCGGTAGTAGGGCCGCAGCACGCCGCGCAGGAAGGCGCGGATCTCCGGCTCGTCCTCCACCAGGAGGATGCGCGGGGCCTCCGGGCCGGCCTCGGCCTCGGCCGCCGGGGACTCCGGCAGGGCCTCCACCGCGCCCGAGGCCACCGGCGCCGACGTGGCCAGCAGCGAGCCCAGGTCCGAGCGGCGGATGGGGCGGGCGCGCTCCTCGCCCTCGTGGGCGTCGCGCAGGTCCTCGCGCACGTGGGCGGTGCCCTTGGGCAGCCGCACGTGGAAGCTGGAGCCCTTGCCCAGCTCGCTCGACACGTCGATGCCGCCGGCGTGCAGCTCCAGCGTCTCCTTCACCAGCGCCAGGCCGATACCCGTGCCACCAAAGCGCCGCGTGCCGCTGGAGTCCGCCTGGGCGAAGCGGTCGAAGATGACGTTGAGGTCCTGCGTGGCGATGCCCGAGCCGGTGTCGCGCACCTCCACGTGCACCCAGGAGTCGTCCTCGGACACCCGCACCGTCACCCCACCCTGCGTGGTGAACTTGAGGGCGTTGGAGATGAGGTTCTGGAAGACGCTCTCCAGGCGCGGTACGTCCACCAGGACGGAGGAGACCGTGTTGCCCTCGAGCTGGAGCTCCACGTTCTTCTTCTCCGCCATCACGCGGAAGGGCACCAGCAGCGAGGAGAGGAAGCCGTGCAGCTCCAGCGGCTCGTAGCGCAGCCGCGTCTTGCCCGCCTCCATCTGCGCCAGGTCCAGCAGGTTGTTGATGAGCCGCAGGAGGCGCGAGGCGCTCCGGTTGATCGTCTCCAGGTGCTGTAGGACGGGGGGCGATAGCTCGCTGGTGCGCTGGATGAGCGAGTCCAGCGTGAGCAGGATGAGCGTGAGCGGGGTGCGCAGCTCGTGGCTCACGTTGTCGAAGAACTCGCTCTTGATGCGGTCCAGTTCCTTCTGCTTGGCGAGCGCGGTCTCCAACCGGGCATTGGTCTCGGTGAGCTCACGCGTGCGCGCCGCCACCCGGTCCTCCAGGGCCAGGTTGATGCGGAACATGTCGGCGTAGCGCTGCTGGAGCTCGTTGAGGGACTGCGTCAGGCCCTCGTTCTGGCCGGCCAGCAGCTCGTCCTTGCGCGCCAGCTCGCCGCGCGCGTCCATCCAGGCCCCGAAGCTGGCCGCGCCCAGGGAGAAGGAGGGCACCAGCACGAGGGTGGGCCCCACGCCCAGCATGCCCGCGCCCAGCCCGCCCACCGCGCCCGTCAGCAGGCCGATGACGGACCACCAGCTGCGCACCGGGTTGGTCCACCGCACGTTGTAGCGGCAGCAGTCCGCCCCGTTCACCTGGCACTGGTACTCCACCACCTCCGCCGGCGGCCGCTTCCAGATGGTGGGGATGGAGGCGAACTGCGCCATCCGTCCCTCGCACAGGTTGCGGTTGGACTCGGGGACACTGCTCCGGTACGACAGCTCCATCGCGCTGGGGCCCAGCTGCTCGATGGTGAAGGAGCCCACCCGGTTGTAGGTGGGCTGCAGCTCCACCATCTTCCGGTACGTCTGCGACGGGTTGCCGAAGGTGCGCAGGATGTGGAAGGGGAAGCCCAGCGCCTGGGGGCTGGCGGTGAGCATGCACGCCTTGCGCATGAAGGCGGGATCGCCCGACTCGGCGATGAGCCCGTCGATGAGCCGCTCGACGAAGCGCATCGACACGAAGTTCGTCATCGTCGAGACGTACTCGAGCGACAGACCCAGACCCTTGTTCGCCCACATCTGCTCGAGGCGCGCGCGACCGTGCTCCCGCTCGAAATAGAGCAGCAGCACGCTCACCGCGCGCACTCCGAGCTCGGGCGCGTCATCCGGAGTCGTCGGATCCGGAAGGGGCGCTGGGGTCGTCGTCTGCGTCAAGGCTTCCTGCCCTCCGTCACCAGAAGGACGGAATACTTCAACGCATCCTCATCGCACAACAAGTCGAGGTAGGCCTGGCTGAACTCCCGGTATGCCTCCAGTCCACCGAAAGCGGGGGCAGCCACCGGTTCCAGGGTCTGCAGCCGGATGCTCCAGTCCCGCATCAACCGGGAATCCGCGGCTCCCGCCACCACCCACAGGGGGGACAGGTGCACCCGCACGTCCTTCAGGCCCGCGTGGCGGAAGAGGTGGTACATCTTCCGACCCGCGTGGATGTCGAAGCCGGTGGAGGCCAGGGCCTGGAGGAACTTGGGGATGCCCGCCTGGACCACGGGGGACATGGGCCAGTTGAAGGTGCCCACCCCATCCACCTCGGACACCACCACCCGGCCGCCCGGCCGCGTCATGCGCACCAGCTCCGCCAGCGCCGTCTCGGGCCGGGGCAGGTACTCCAGGACGAACTGGCACCACACGTAGTCGAAGCAGGCGTCCGGCAGGCCGCTCGTCCGGACGTCCGCCTGGATGAAGCGACAGTTGGGCAGGGGCTCGCACGAGGCACGTGCCTCGGCCAGCCGCTCGGGGTTCAGGTCCAGTCCCACCACGCTCCCGGAAGGCCCCACCTGGTGGGCCATCACCGCGGTGATGACGCCCGGCCCGCAGCCGGCATCCAGGGCGGCGTGGCCCTCGGACAGGCCGGTGGTCACCAGGTGCTGCGACACCGGGTGGGCCCGCGCTTGCGCGACCAGCCGACGCGCTTCCTCCTCTGACTCCATCAAATACGGTTTCAAGCAGCGATGTCCTCGCCAGGGGTCGCCTTGCGTGCCAGACGGCCCTCGAAGCGATCATAAAGGACGGACAGCAGGGTGTGACACGTCCGGGCGGTGCTGCGGTGGAAGGTCCACTCCGCCACGGTGCCGTGGTCCTGGAAGCCGGCCACCAGCAGGTCCGCCACGTCCTCGTGCGCCGCCAGCGCCAGCGCGGACACCTTGCCGTGCTCCCGGTAGTGCTGGACGCAGCGGGAGATGAGGGCCTGCCGGGCCTCGGCGGCCCGGGGGTGCGAGGGATCCGGCACCACCAGCGTGAAGTAGGTGGTCATCTCCGACCAGCTCAAGCCCGGGGAGGCTTCCAGGGCCAGGGCCATGGCCAGCGGCTGCTTCTCCCCGTCCACCACGAAGAGGGTCCGGCGCCGGTGCAGCCCCTTGGAGGTGTAGCGCGCGCCCACCACGGACATCTCCGCGTCGTGGGCCAGCAGGTCGTCCGCCAGCAGCCGCACCACCTC
>NZ_DASVWK010001150.1:0-20066 GCF_036389735.1 Archangium sp.
TTCTCCTGCCGCGCCGCCAGCGAGCGCCCGTGCCCACGCGACTGCCGCATCACTTCGATGCCCTGTGGCTCCAGCCGTGCCTTCACCTGGTCGCCCACGCGCTCCATCCGCCGCGTCGAGGCGAACAGCCCCAGCACCCGTCCGCCCATCACCTGCGCCAGCCCCGACACGCGCGTCGCGGCCCAGTCGATGAAGGCCTCCTCGTGTGCTCGCGGCGCGTCCGTCACCAGCACCACCAGCGCCTGCTTGCGCAGGTCGAACGGCGTGGGCGCGCGCAGCAACCGGGGCGCGGGAATCCCCTCGTTGCGCCCATCCAGCCCCAGCCGCCCGAGCACGTACGGCATGCGCTCGGTACCGGTGCTCAGCGTGGCCGAGGTCAACACCAGCGAGCGCTTGTGCTGCGCGAAGTCCCGCGACACGTAGGCCGCCACGTTCACCGGCTGCGCGTTCAGGCTCCAGCGCTGCTTGCGAGGCACCGCCGTGGCCGCGTAGCACCGGCCCTCCGCCGGCTCGTCGGACAGCTCGGACGCCAGCGTCGCCAGCTCCTGCACCTCCGAGACGCCTCCGGCCAGCTCGCGCTCCAGCGGCGGAATCTTCACCGCCAGGTCCGGCAATATCTCCGGCAGCCCCACCGTGAGCAGCTTGTGCAGTGTCTGGAGGCACTCGCGCACCTCCAGCAGTCCCTCGCGCACGGGCTCCCACGTGGGGGCGTTGCGGACCTCGGCGGTGATGCGCAGCTCCGGCGCGTACGAGGTGTCGTCCGCGTCCTCGGAGGACGTCGAGGCCGCGGGCTCGCACAGGGCCATCACGCGCTCGCCGAGTGCCCGCGCCGTGGAGCCCACCGAGAGCAGGGCGCTCTCCACCTCGCTCATCAGCACACGGGCCTCCGCGCGCCGCGAGGCGAAGAGGGCCCGCCGCAGCTCGGCGAAGAGACCGCGCCGCCCATCGCGTCCGTGGAGCCGCTCGGTGAGCCGGTTGAAGGCCAGGTCCGACAGCTCCGAGGAGAGCGCGGTGGTGGCCACGTCCTCCACCTCGTGGGCCTCGTCCAGCACCAGGTGGTCCAGCTTCGGGTAGCGCTGGGGCCAGGCGAAGGCGAGCGACTGGTTGATGACGAGCACGTCCGCGTCGCGCGCCTGGGCCACCGCCGAGTGGTAGTAGCAGCGATGGTAATGAGGGCAGCGCTCGCCGAGCGTGGTGGCCGCCTCGGAGCGCACCGCCGGCGCCAGCGCGAGCAGCACGGGGAAGCGCTCGCGGAACCAGTGGCTCAGCCGGTCGAGGTCCCCATCCGGGCTGCGACGCATCAACGAGCGCAGGTAGGCGCGAGGCGCGCGAGCGGCGTGGCCCATGCCGGGCTCCACGCGGGTGACGTCCAGCGCGCGGCGGCGGCAGAGGTAGTTCGTCTGGCCCTTGAGGAGCGTGTACGAGAAGGCGCCGCCGGTGGCGCGGTGCAGGCGGGGCAGGTCCTTCTCGATGAGCTGGTCCTGGAGCGTCTTGGTGTGGGGGGCCACGCCCACCTTGCGCCCATTGCGCGCGGCGAAGAGGGCGGCGGGAGCCAGATACGCGAGCGACTTGCCCGTGCCCGTGCCGGCCTCCACCGCGAGCTGCCCCCCCTCGGAGAGCGTGCGCGCCACGGCCTGGGACATCTCCAGCTGCGCGGGGCGGGCGGCGAAGCCCTCCTGCGCGCTCTCCAGGGCCCCCCCCGGGCCGAGCAGCGCCGACACCTCGTCGGGGCGCACGGGCTCCACCGGGGTGCCCTCGTCCGGCTCGGGAAGGGGCTTCGTTCCGTTGGTGCGCAGGCGCTCGGGGCGGCCGGGGAGGAAGCCCGAGGCCGTCAGCTTCAGCGGGGCGGGGTTGTCCCGGCACAACTTCCACAGCCCGGTGAGCAGCGAGACGAGGGGCACCGCCTCCGCGTCGACCCCTCCCTCCAGTTCCTCCAGCCCGGCCTCGCCGGCTTCGAGCTGCGCGAGCCGCAGCGCGGCGCGGGGATCCAACGTCTCCAGCAGGTCGGCGAGGTCCTCGGCGCGCCCGTCGCGGAGGCAGCCCTCCATGGCGTGCAGGAGCACGGCGTGGGTGGCCTCGCAGTCCGTCATGGCGCGGTGGCGCGAGCGAGGGCCCTTGCCCGCCCAGCGGAGGAGGAACTCCAGCGAGTGGCTGGGCAGCTCCGGGTGCAGGTAGTGCATCAGCTCGCACGAGTCGAGCACCGGGGAGCGGAGGGGGCCGAGCAGGTCCGGGAGGAAGCCCTTCTCGAAGGAGGCGTTGTGGGCCACCACCGTCCAGCCGGCGAGCCTGCGGCGCAGCTCGGGCACCTTGGCCGCGAGCCGGGGCATGTCCGCGAGCATCCCGTCCTCGATACCCGTGAGCCGGCGGATGGTGAGGGGCAGGGGACGCGAGGCGGAGAAGAACTGGACGTACCGGTCCACCACCCGGCCGTTCTCGATGAAGAGGGCACCGAACTCGATGACCTCATCGACGCGCGGATCCAACCCCGTCGTCTCGAGGTCGAGGAACACGTGCCGTGTGAAGAGTTCCGCTGCGCCGCCCATGGGGAAGAGGGCTCAGCCTAACCGCCTTCCGGCGTCGTGCCGAGAAACGGGGCGTGCGGGGTCCGGAGCGGAACGGGTGTGCAGTGAAGTTCCCTCGTGGACTTCACGCGGGGAGGAGCGTGGTTCACCGGCCGCAGACGTGGCGGCGCGGACACACGCGCGCGGGGGTCGCGACCGCTCGGTGACGTGAACCGACCGTTCGGCGTGCGGGCCCTCGTCCGCGCCCCGGATGGGCCCAACCTTGCACAGCACCGCGCGAACTCGCGCTCTCGGAGTCCCGTATGACGACGACCACCACAGGCTTCGCCCTTCCCACCACCGATGCTCCTCCCTCGGCTCCCGCCGTGCCTCGCATGCGCCGGCCCCGCGCGACGCTGCTCGCGGCGCTCGGGCTGGGCCTCTGTGCCGAGGTGCTCTTCGACGGCCCCGCGCTCGGCCTCTCGTTCCCGCTGTTCATCGTGCTCTTCCTGGCGGCGCTGCTCGGGCTCGGAGGCATCGAGGGCTGGCAGCGAGCCCGTCCCAACGCCTGGCTGCTCGTGCCGCTGCTGTTCCTCTCCGGCATGGTGTTCGTGCGCGCGAGCCCGTTCCTCACCACGCTCAACGTGCTCGCCTCGGGCTTCCTGCTGCTGCTCGTCACCCACTTCTGGGCGGCCGGACGGGTGGAGCGGCTCGGGCTGTGGAACTACCCGTTCACCGTGCTCGGCACGTTCCTCCACTCCGTGCTCCTGCCGCCGGGCATCGTGTACTCGGAGGTGGACCTGTCCGCGGCCCGCAAGCAGGTGCCCAGGCTGATGCCGGTGCTGCGCGGCGCGCTGCTCGCCGTGCCCGTCCTGTTCATCTTCACCGCGTTGCTCGTCTCGGCGGACGCGGTCTTCGAGAACGCGGTGGCGCGGGTGCTGTCCTTCGACCTGGGCTTGAGCTTCGTGGACACCCTCGGACGGCTGGTGTTCATCGCGGGCGGCACGTTCGCGGCGCTCGGTCTGCTCGCCCACGCCATGCGGCGGCGCCGCTCGGGGCACGGCGAGGCCGGTGAGACGGAGGTCTCTCCCGCCCTGGCCCGCCTGGGCTTCACCGAGAGCCTCACGCTCCTCGGTCTGGTGGACCTGCTCTTCCTGGGCTTCGCCGCCATCCAGCTCGCCTTCCTCTTCGGCGAGGCGCATCTGCCCTCGGGCCTCACCTATGCGGGGTATGCCCGGCGCGGCTTCTTCGAGCTGCTCACGGTGTCGATGATGACGCTGGGCCTCAGCCTCGCGTTGGCGCGCTGGACGCGGCTCGAGGGCCAGGGACAGCTCACCGCCTTCCGGGTGGCGTGCTCGACGATGGTGGGCCTGGTGCTCGTCATCCTGGCCTCGGCGGTCAAGCGCATGGCCCTCTACGAGTCCGCCTACGGCTACACGCACCTGCGCGTCTACACGCACGTCTTCATGGTGGCGCTGGCCGGGGTGCTCGTCTGGCGCGCGGTGACGCTGTGGTGGCGCCCGGAGCGCTTCGCCATCGGCGCCTTCGTCGGGGCGCTCGGCTTCGTCGCCGCGCTCAACGTGCTCAACCCCGATGCCTTCATCGCCCGCGGCAACCTCGCGCGCTCCGTGGAGGGCTCCACGCTGGACGAGTCCTATATGGTGCTGTCGCTCTCCGAGGACGCGGCGCCCGAGCTCGCCGCGCACCTGGCCCTCGCGCCCGCGGACGGCACCTTCGCGCGCAACGTCCGCGACATGTTCTGCCGCTTCTCCGAGCCGATGCCGGGGGGCTGGCCGGCCTTCCATCTCGCGCGCCACCGCGCCGCGAAGCTGGGCCAGCCTGTCTCGTGCCCGGGGAACTGAATACACGAAGGGGGCCCCCACACCGCGCGGGTGTGGCCGGGCCCCCTCGGTGCGGCGGGACTCAATCCACCATGAACACGCCGCTGATCATCTTCCCCATGGCGCAGCCGTAGACGAGCTTGCCCGTCTTGGTGGGGGTGAAGGCCACCTCCACCGGCTGGTTCAGGGGGAGCGCGGTGTTGATGCCGTACTCGTCGAGGACGATCTCGTTCGCGCAGGTGTGCTCGGTGGTCCGCGTCAGCACCAGCTTCACGGGCTCGCCCTGCTTGAGGGTGATGGGGCTCGGCTCGTAGCCCTTCTCGGTGACGGAGAGGGCAATGGTGCGCGGCTCCCCGGGCTTCGCCGGCTGGGCGGCCGCGGCGGTGGGCTGCTGCGCCGGCGTGGGCTCCGCCGGCTTCGAGTCCTTGGTGCAGCCCTGGGCGCTCACCACGGCCGCGGCCAGCGTGAGGGCCAACAGCGGCTTGATGATTCGAGAGAAGAAGGGCATCGGCGTTCCTCGCGGTTACTCGTTCTGGCTGGCGTCGTCCAGCCCGGCCTCGTTGGACAGGTCCGCCTCCGGGTCATCCGACGCGGAGAAGCGCACCAGCGCATGCAGGGGGATGAACACCTCGTGTCCGTCCTGGCCGACGATGAGGTCGAACCGCCCCACCACCCGCAGCTCCTCCTCCAGCACGATGCCGTTGCGCAGCGTGAGCCGCACGCGCTCACCCTGGTGGGCGAGGAAGGGGCGGGGATCCGAGAACGGGCGCTTGTCCGGTTGGCGCGCGACGTTGGCGGGCTTCTGGGCCAGCTTCGGATCGCGCTCGAGCTGGGGCGTGAGCAGCTCCCAGTCCGACCGGCGGGTGATCATGACGATCTGGAGCTTCTCCAACCGGCCGCTGCGGGTCAGCAGCAGGGAGATGGGCTCCACGGTGGACAGGGTGTCGAGCACGGTACGCTCGCCCAGCACCACGGCCAGCTCCGTCTTGGACTCCAGGAGCCCGTTGATGAAGGCGCCCACCGAGGTGTCATCCACCTCGCCGCGGGCCTGCTTCACGGCCGCCTTGCGCTGGGTGCGCTCCTTGCGCGCGAGGAACTCGGCAACGGACAGGCCACTCTGGAGCACGCCGAAGCCGTCCGGCAGCGACAGTCCGGGGTTCTGGCTCATCAGCGCGTACACCTGATCGAAGCGCTTGGCCTCCTCGGCATGCAGCTTGCGCCAGATGCGGCACTTCATCTTCCCCTCGAGCTCGCCCTTGGCGATGCGCGCCGGGACATGCTCCTTGGTGGCCAGCGCGAGGATCTGCTCGGGCGTGGGAGGAGGGCGGGGCGTCCTCGGGCGGCCGAAGCCACCGCTGGACCGGGCCCCCATCGAGCCCGCGCCGGGCGGACGACCGGCCATGGGGCCGGAGCGTGGCACGGAGGGGGAGGGCGAGACGGTCCTCGGCAGGACAGGGGCCGGGGAGACCACCGGAGCGGCCGGAGGGGCCGGGTCCGTCGAGGCCGTGGGGGCGGGCCGGGGCGTGGGCCGCGGCGACACGCCGACCGAGGGGCCAGGCGTGACGGGCGATGGCGCCGGCGAGGGGGTCGCCGACGGGGTTGGAGTCGGTACGGGCCTCGGGCTGGGAGTGGGCCGAGGGGTGGCGGAGGTGGTGGGTGCGGAGGTCGGCGCAGGGGTGCCAGGAGCGGCGGCCGGGCGCCGGATGACCTCGACTGCGGGTACGACCCGCCGTGTCTTCCGATCGTTCACGTTATTAACATACCCGATGCGCGAGCGGCCTGGGGGAGGCCAGTGCTCACGGCTGCTGGAGAGACTCCGTAAGGTCTACCTTCCATCCGGACGGTTCGCGAACCATTCGGACCTGACTCTTTCCGATCGAGGAAACCACCCCCACCTTCGCCACGTCCCCTTCCTCGCTCAAGAGAGTGACTTCCGTAACATCGGCGGGGGGAGGAACATTCGCGAAGAAGAAGGCTAGCGGATCCGCCTTCACCGCGCCTCCGGAAGACTTCGCCACCGTCTCGGCCTGGGCCTGGAGCGCCTCCTGGGTGGGCTTGGAGAGCGTGGCATAGGCCAGCTTGTACTCCCCGCGCTGCACCGCCCGGTGGAAGGTCTGGTAGGACTTCACCGGCGTCTCGTAGCTGGGTCGGTTGCAACCACCGAGGGCCAGCAGGACCAGCAGCAGGGGCATCGCGGGCAGCAGGCGCATGGTCCTGCCATGTAGGCCAAAGCGTGGCGCTCGCCAAGGGGAGTGTCACTCCCCCTGATACTGGCGAACGCAATTCCGGCCGGCCCCCTTGGCCTCGTAGAGGCAGGTATCCGCCGCGCGCAGCAACTCCTCCATGGTCGCCAGGCTCTGGGCGGGGACGCTGGCCACCCCGAGTGACGCGGTGACCTGCACGGACTTGCGCGTGCCGTCCTGGGCGCGGTGCTCCAACTGGATGGCGGCGATGGCCTCACGCACGCGCTCGCACGCCCCCATCGCCTCCTTGGGCCCCGTCTCGGGCAGCAGGGCGATGATCTCCTCGCCGCCGTAGCGGGCCACGAAGTCCACCTCGCGCAGCTTGCCGCGCACCGTGCGGGCCACCACGCGCAGCACCTCGTCCCCGAAGGGGTGCCCGTAACCGTCGTTGAGCCGCTTGAAGTGGTCGATGTCCATCATCACCAGCGACAGCGGCGAGCGGTAGCGCGTGGAGCGGGCGAACTCCTCGGTCAGCCGCTCCTCGAAGTAGCGGCGGTTGTGGAGGGTGGTGAGCGCGTCCGTGCGGGTGAGGGCCAGCAGCTCCTCGCGCTTCTGGGCCAGCTCCTTGTTGGCCCGGTCCAGCTCGCGGTTCTTGTGGTCCAGCTCGCGGTTCTTCTCCAGGACGGCGTCCTGGAGCGCCTTGAGGCGCAGCATGGACTTCACCCGCGCGGACAGCTCCAGCATGTCGAAGGGCTTGACCAGGTAGTCGTCGGCCCCCAGCTCCAGGCCCTCGATCTTCCCCGCCGCCTGCCGCGCAGTCACCAGGATGATGGGGATGAAGCCGAAGCCGCCCTCGCCACCATTGGCCTTGATGATGCGGCACACCTCCACCCCACCCAGCCGCGGCATCTCCACGTCCATGATGATGAGGTCCGGCCTCACCTCGCGCAGCGAGCGCAGCGCCTCGGTGCCATCGTTGGCCTCGCGGAAGCGGTAGCCATGGGCGGCCAGGCCCTCGCGCACGTGGCGGATGTTGGCCGGCTCGTCGTCCACGAGCAGGATGGTCCGGTCCGCCAACGAGTTCGCGGACGCGACGCGACGGGTCGTCTCTCCCATGGTTCTGATCGCCCCATCCGACATGTTGCTGCCACCCATCGCCCCGACCACCGGGGGGAGCTGATTCTTCCCCGGAAGCGGGATGACTGCCAAGTCACCCCCCTGCCCGGGTGCTCCTCAGGCGGGTTTGCGCAGTCGGCCGCGGTACACGGGCTCGCCGCTGGCGAGGTAGCGCCGCTCGCGCGTGGAGGGGACCTCCTCGGGGTCATAAGGGTGGAACACACCCTGGCCGAGCGGATTGACGAAGCCGGCCTCCTCGAGGATGGCCAGCATGGACTCGCCCCGGTCCTTCACGTCGGTGCGCATGTCGAAGAGGCCCCCGGGTTTCATCCGGTCCAGCAACAGCCTGGCGAAGTCGGGCTGGATGACGGCGCGCTTGAAGTGGGCGCGCTTCCACCACGGGTCGGGGAACTGGAGGTGGACGACGTCCAGCGAGCCCGGAGCGAAGATGCGCGGCACGATGAAGCGCGCATCGCCCTCGATGACGCGCAGGTTGTGCAGGCCCATCTTGTTGCCGCGGTCCAGGGTGTCGCGCGCGTACTTCTTGCGCCACTCGAAGGCGACGAAGCGCGCCTGGGGGTTGCGGCGACAGTACTCCAGGGCATGTCCGCCAGCGCCGGAGCCGATCTCCAGCTCCAGGGGGCCGGAGAAGCCGAACTCCGCGTCCCAGTCGGGAGGCGTATCGAGGCCGGCCAGGTGCAAGCCGACGGGTTCAGGGAGGAGGCGGGGGCGAGCCATGACGGATGAGTAACGCTGGGGCGCCTCTTCTCATGGGCCAGGGCGGTCTGGCCAGGGCAAAGCGACGGCATTGGCGGTATACCGACGTCCCATGAAGGTCTTCCATGGAGTGACGGAGGCGCGGGAGCTGGCCGGTTGTGCCCTCGCGCTGGGCAACTTCGACGGCGCCCACCTGGGTCACCAGGCCCTCTTCGCCGAGGCACGGCGTCACGGTCCCCCCGCCGCCGCGCTCACCTTCCAGCCCCATCCCGGCAAGGTGCTCCAGCCGGAGCTGGCCCCCAAGCTGATCACGCTGCTGCCGCGCAAGCTGGAGCTCTTCGAGGCCTGCGGCCTGGACGCGGTGGTGGTGCAGCCCTTCACGCGGGAGTACGCCCGCAGCTCGCCGCGCGACTTCGAGGCCTCGCTATTGGACGTGCTGGGCGCGCGCCACCTCGTGGTGGGCTACGACTTCACCTATGGCGCCGCTCGCGCCGGCACGGTGGAGACGCTGCGCGCGGCGGCCTCCGCCCGAGGGGGACAGGTGTACGTGGTGCCCCCCGTCACGGTGGACGGCGTGGTGGCCTCGTCCTCCAAGGTGCGCGAGTACATCCTCGAGGGCCGGGTGAGTGCCGCGCAGCGCCTGCTGGGGCGGCCCTTCGATCTGGACGGCACCGTCGTCACCGGGCATGGCCGCGGCCGGGGCATCGGCTTTCCCACCGCCAACGTGGACACCCAGAACGAGCTGCGCCCCGCCGCCGGGGTGTACGCCATCCGCGTCCGCTTCCCGGGCGAGCCGCAGTGGCGCCCCGGAGTGGCCAACATCGGTGTCAAACCCACCTTCGGTGTCAACGAGGTCACCATCGAGGCGCACCTCTTGGACTTCACCGGGGACCTGTACGGCAAGGAATTGAGGGTCCAGTTCCTTGAAAGATTGCGTCCGGAGCGGCGTTTTGGGTCGGTTGCAGAACTGGTAGGTCAGATCAAGCGGGATGTCGAGGCTGCTCGGACGGTCATCGCCCGGGCAGCCGATTGAAATTTTGCGAGTGGATTCAACGGGTTGCCGAGAGAGCATGCCACTCACGGTGCCTTGACAGGCTCGCGTGTCGCTTCCTTTAATCCCGAAGTCTCATGCGCTCGTACTTCCGCGCATCGTTTTCTGGTGTCCGTCCGCGTGTTGGTGGCGCGGCGGGTGCCATTCAGTCCTTTCAACGCTCGAGGCCTCTGAATGTCCGGTCGACTTGGTGAACTGCTGGTTCGCGAGAACCTCATTTCCGTCCAGCAGCTGCGCAAAGCCCAGGAGGAGCAACAGAAGAACGGCACGCGCATTGGCACTGCCCTCATCAAGACGGGAGCCATCGATGAGTCCAAGCTCACCGATTTCCTCTCGAAGCAGTACGGCGTGCCCGCCATCAACCTGAAGGACTTCGACATCGACGCGGAGATCATCAAGCTGGTGCCGAAGGAAGTGGCACTCAAGCACCTGGTGGTCCCCGTCAACCGCGCGGGCCCCTCGCTGATCGTCGCCATGTGCGATCCGTCCAATATCTACGCGGTGGACGATCTGAAGTTCCTCACCGGCTACAACATCGAGCCGGTGGTCGCCTCGGAGATCTCCATCCGCGAGGCCATCGAGCGCTACTACGCCGACAAGGGTCCGGACATGAACGCCCTGGTCGACGAGATGGCCGAGGACATCGAGGTGGCCAAGGAGGAGGAGGAGGGCAACATCGAGGAGATGGCCCGCGCCGCGGACGACGCGCCCGTCGTCAAGCTGGTGAACCTCATCCTCCAGGACGCCATCAAGAAGGGGGCCTCGGATATCCACGTCGAGCCCTACGAGAAGGACTTCCGGGTTCGCTTCCGGATCGACGGCTCGCTCTACGAGGTGATGCGCCCGCCGATGAAGCTGCGCAACGCCATCACCAGCCGTCTGAAGATCATGGCGAACCTCGACATCTCCGAGCGCCGCCTGCCGCAGGACGGTCGTATCAAGATCAAGCTGGCCGGTGGCAAGGAGATGGACTTCCGCGTGAGCGTGTGCCCCACGCTCTTCGGCGAGAAGGTGGTGCTCCGCCTCCTGGACAAGTCCAACCTCCAGCTGGACATGACGAAGCTGGGCTTCGATCCCCAGCCGCTGGCCTGGTTCAAGGAGGCCATCGAGCGTCCCTACGGCATGGTGCTGGTGACGGGCCCCACGGGCTCGGGCAAGACGACGACGCTGTACTCGGCGCTCGCGATGCTCAACCAGATCGACACCAACGTCGCCACCGCCGAGGACCCGGTCGAGTTCAACTTCGCCGGCATCAACCAGGTGCAGATGCACGAGGACATCGGCCTGAACTTCGCCGCGGCCCTCCGCTCCTTCCTCCGTCAGGACCCCGACATCATCATGATCGGTGAGATCCGTGACTTCGAGACGGGCGAAATCGGCGTCAAGGCGGCGCTCACGGGCCACCTGGTGCTCTCCACGCTGCACACCAACGACGCCCCCGGCACGGTCAGCCGTCTGCTCAACATGGGCATCGAGCCCTTCCTCGTGACGGCCTCGCTCAACCTGATCCTCGCCCAGCGTCTGGCGCGCCGTCTGTGCGCGGCCTGCAAGCGCCCGGCGGAGAACGTGGACGAGCAGGCCCTCATCAACGCGGGCGTGCCTCCGGAGAAGATCGGCACCTTCACCCTGTACGAGAAGGTCGGCTGCCGCGACTGCAACGACCGTGGCTACCGCGGCCGCGTCGCCGTGTACGAGGTCATGCCCTTCTGGGACGGCCTCAAGGAGCTGGTCATCAACGGCGCCTCCTCCGCCGAGCTCAAGCAGGAGGCCATCCGCCTCGGCATGAGCTCGCTGCGCATGTCGGCCCTGGCGAAGATGATGGACGGCGTCACCACGCTGGATGAAGTGGTGGCCAATACCGCCCCCGACCGCTTCTAGTACCCTCCTGCGCTACACCCCCTTACCCGAAGGACGGTCTTCGTGAATCTGCATCAGCTGCTCAAGGCGATGGTCGAGAAGGGCGCTTCCGACCTCCACATCACCACCGGCTCCCCGCCCCAGCTCCGCGTGGACGGCGAGCTGGTGCCGCTCAAGACGGCCCAGCTCACCCCGGTGGAGACCAAGCAGCTCTGCTACTCCATCCTCACGGACGCCCAGAAGCACAAGTTCGAGGAGGAGAACGAGCTCGACCTGTCCTTCGGCGTGAAGGGTCTGTCCCGCTTCCGCGCCAACATCTACATGCAGCGTGGCGCGGTGGCCGGGGCCTTCCGCACCATTCCCTTCAAGATCCTCACCTTCCAGGAGCTGGGCCTTCCCCCGGTGGTGGGTGAGCTGGTGAAGCGGCCGCGCGGCCTCATCCTGGTGACGGGCCCCACGGGCTCGGGCAAGTCCACCACGCTGGCCTCGATGGTCGACAAGATCAACACCGACCGTCATGAGCACATCATGACGATCGAGGATCCGATCGAGTACCTGCACCCGCACAAGAACTGCCTGGTGAACCAGCGCGAGGTGGGTGCGGACACGCGCAACTTCAAGACGGCGCTCAAGTACATCCTCCGCCAGGATCCGGACGTGGTGCTGGTGGGCGAGCTGCGAGACCTGGAGACCATCGAGGCGGCGCTCGTCATCGCCGAGACGGGTCACACCTGCTACGCCACGCTGCACACCAACAGCGCGGTGCAGACCATCAACCGGGTGCTGGACGTGTTCCCGCCCTACCAGCAGCCGCAGGTGCGCGCGCAGCTGTCCTTCGTGCTCGAGGGCGTGATGAGCCAGTCGCTCATCGCCAAGGCGGGCTCCCCGGGCCGCGTGCTGGCGCTGGAGGTGATGATCCCCAACCCCGCCATCCGCAACCTCATCCGTGAGGACAAGGTCCACCAGGTGTACTCGGCGATGCAGGTGGGTCAGGCCAAGTTCGGCATGCAGACCTTCAATCAGGCCCTGGCGGCGCTGCTGATGCGCCGGCTCATCACCCAGGACGAGGCTTTCGGCCGCTCCAGCGACGCCGACGAGCTGCGCAACATCCTGGCCAGCGGCGGTGGAACGCCTGGTCAGCGGCCGGCCGGGCCTCCCGGTCGCTAATTCGCGAAATTTGAGCGTGAGGATAGACTCACGCACCCCCTTCGGAGGGCTGTATGGCGGCAACGGCGACCCAGAAATCCGCACCATCCAAACAGAAGAATACGGCTCAGTTCCTCTGGGAGGCCAAGACCAAGTCTGGCGAGACCAAGAAGGGCGAGATGGAGGCCTCGGACATCGAGGCCGTCAACGCGCGCCTCAAGTCGCTGGGCCTCAATCCGGTCAAGGTCCGACGCAAGGGCCTGCTCGACTCGGACCTGAACATCAACATCGGCTCGGCCGTCACGGGTAAGGACATCCTCGTCTTCACCCGTCAGTTCGCGACGATGATCGACGCGGGTCTGCCGCTGGTGCAGTGCTTGGACATCCTCGGCAGCCAGATGGACAACCCGGCCTTCCGCAAGGTCGTGTTCGCCATCAAGAACAAGGTGGAGCAGGGCTCCACCTTCGCGGACGCGCTGGCCGACCACCCCAAGGTGTTCGACGAACTCTTCGTCCAGCTGTGCGCCGCCGGTGAAGTGGGCGGTATTCTCGACAACATCCTCAACCGGCTCGCCAACTACCGCGAGAAGAACGAGAAGCTCAAGCGCAAGGTCAAGGGCGCGATGACCTACCCGGCCATCGTGTTGTTGGTGGCCTTCGGCGTGACGGCGCTGCTGCTCCTCAAGGTGACGCCGACGTTCGCGAAGATGTTCGCGGACTTCGGTCAGGCGCTGCCCGGCCCCACCCAGTTCGTGGTGGACCTGTCCGAGTGGCTCCAGAACTACATCTTCCACGCCGCGGGCATCATCGCGGCGGTGGTGGTCTCCTTCACCTACACCTACCGGCACCCCCAGGGACGCCGCTTCCTGGACAAGGCGTTCCTGCTGGCGCCCATCCTCGGGCCCGTCATCCGCAAGGTGGCCGTGGCGCGCTTCACCCGTACGCTCGGCACGATGATCTCCTCGGGCGTGCCCATCCTGGACGCGCTGGACGTCACCGCGAAGACGGCCGGTAACCGCTCGGTGGAAGAGGCCATCTACTACGTGCGCGGGAAGATCGCCGAGGGCAAGAACATCGCCGGCCCGCTGCTGGAGACGAAGGTGTTCCCGCCCATGGTGGTGCAGATGATCGGCGTGGGCGAGGCCACGGGCGCCATGGACACGATGCTCAACAAGATCGCCGACTTCTACGACGACGAGGTGGACACGGCGGTCGCGGGCCTCACGGCGATGATCGAACCGCTGATGATGGTGTTCCTCGGCGGCGTGGTCGGTGGCTTCCTCATCGCGATGTACCTGCCCATCTTCGCCATCGCCGGTGCCGTCAAGTAGCGTCGGCGAGCTGGTCCTCGCCGGCCGGCCGGAGGCGGATACCCTCCGCACCCGGCTGGTCTGGCTCACCGTGTTCCGGACGGTGGCCGTCAGCCTGTCGCTGGTGGCCATCGCCGCCCGGCTCCTCCTCCAGCCCGTGGAGGAGCTGAGCAGCACGGATGTGCTGTCCTTCGTCATCATCGGGCTCGTCTACGTCTTCACCCTGGTGTACGGCCTCATGCTGCGCGGGGGCCGGGTGGACCGGGTGGCGGCGGTCATCCAGGTGGCGGGCGACCTGGTCATCGCCTCGATGCTCGTCTTCCTCACGGGCGTCGGGGACAGCCCCTTCACCTTCACCTACCTGCTGGCCGTCATCGGCGCGAGCATCCTGCTGGATGGCCGGGGAGCGCTCGTCTCCGCGGGCGCCGGGGCGCTCGCCTACGCGATGCTGCTGGTGGCGGTGAAGTACGGCTGGCTGGAACCGCCCATGGGTTTCGTGCCGCTCAGCCGGCAGCGCATCGTCTTCCTGCTGGTCAGCAACCTGCTGGCGCTCTTCCTCATCGCCGCGCTGGCGGGCTTCCTGTCGCGCCAGCTCTCCGCGGCGGGAGGCCAGCTCTCCGAGCGCGAGGCGGACCTCAAGAAGCTGGACAACCTCCAGCGGCAGATCCTGGCCTGCATGCCCTCGGGGCTCATCACCAGCGACGAGGCGGGGCTCGTCACCTTCGTCAACCGGGCCGCCAGCTCCATCCTGTCCCTGGAGCCTCGGCTGCCGCGGGGCACCTCGGTGGAGTCCCTGCTGCCGGGGGCGCTGGCGTCGGACGGCCGCCTGCGCCGCCGCGAGCTGACGGTGCAGACGCCGGCCGGCCTGCGCACGCTCGGGCTGACGGTGACGGGGCTGGAGTTCGGTGGGGGAGGGGGCACGCTCATCGTCTTCCAGGATCTCACCGAGCTGCGACGCATCGAGGAGGACCTGAAGCGCGCGGACCGGCTGGCGGCCCTGGGGACGCTGTCCGCCCAGCTCGCCCATGAAATCCGCAACCCGCTGGCCGCCATGCGCGGCTCGGCGCAGCTGCTCGTGCAGGACCCCAGCACGGACCCGACCTCGGCCAAGCTGGTGCAGATCCTCCTGCGGGAGTCGGATCGGCTCTCCAAGCTGGTGGAGGACTTCCTGCGCTTCGCCCGCCCGCCGCCCCCGGAGAAGCAGGAGCAGGCGTTGGAGGTGCTGGTGGCGGAGACGGTGGACATGCTGAGGGTGGATCCCATCGCCCAGCAGGTCCAGGTGGAGACGGTGCTGGCGCCGGTGCGTGCGCCGGTGGACGCGGATCAGCTCCGGCAGGTGCTCATCAACCTGCTGCGCAACGCCTTCCAGGCCGCTGGCCAGGAGGGACTGGTGCGCGTGACGCTGGAGGCCGACGAGGAGTGGGCCCTGCTGCGCATCTGGGACTCGGCGGGTAGCATTCCCGCCACGGACCTGTCACGCATCTTCGAGCCCTTCTTCAGCACCCGGGAGGGTGGCACCGGGCTGGGGCTGTCCACGGCGTACTCCATTGTGCGTGCACATGGTGGCAACATCCGCGTGCGTTCCTCGCCGAGCGAGGGCACGGAGTTCCTCATCCAGCTTCCAGTGCGGGGTTGAGGGGAGAAGGGAGAGCCTGGTCGTGCACATCCTGGTGGTGGATGACGAGCTGTCGATGCGGGAGTTCCTGGAGGTGCTGCTCACCCGAGCGGGCTACCAGGTGACGTGCGCGGACAGCGTGCCGGCGGCCAGGGCGGTGCTGGGCTCGCCGGGGGTGGATCTGGTCATCACCGACATGAAACTGGGGACCTCGCAGAGCGGCATGGACGTGCTGCGCGCGGCGCGGTCCCTGGAGGATGCGCCCGAGGTCATCGTCATCACCGCCTTTGGCACGGCGGCCTCGGCGGTGGAGGCGATGCGCGAGGGCGCGTACGACTACATCGGCAAGCCCTTCGACAACGAGGAGCTGAAGCTGCTGGTGCAGAAGGCGCTGGAGAAGCGCACGCTGCGCCGGGAGAACGTGTCGCTGCGCGAGCACCTGGTGCCCGGGGCGGGCATGGTGGGCGTGGGGCGCAGCGAGCGGATGCGCGCGGTGTGGAGTCTCGTGGAGAAGGTGGCGCCCACGCGCTCCACCGTCCTCATCCACGGGGAGAGCGGAACGGGCAAGGAGCTCATCGCCAAGGCCATCCACCTCAAGAGCCCGCGCGCCGGCCAGCCCTTCCTCCCCGTCAACTGCGCGGCCCTCAACGAGGGCGTGCTGGAGAGCGAGCTCTTCGGCCACGTGAAGGGGGCCTTCACGGGCGCCACCCACGAGCGGCCGGGCCTGCTCGCCCACGCGGGGGAGGGGACGGTCTTCCTGGACGAGATTGGTGAGATCCCTCCCTCCACCCAGGTGAAGCTGCTGCGCGTGCTGCAGGAGAAGAAGGTGAAGCCGGTGGGCAGTTCCTCGGAGGTGCCCTTCCAGGCGCGCGTGGTGGCGGCCACCAACCGCCGCCTGGAGGCCGAGGTGAAGGCGGGCCGCTTCCGGGAGGACCTCTTCTACCGCCTCAATGTGATCACCTTGGAGCTGCCGGCGCTGCGCGAGCGGGTGGGGGACATCCCGCTGCTGGCCGAGCACTTCCTCGAGCGCCAGCGCAAGGAGCTGGGGCGGCCGGCGCTGCACTTCTCCCCGGAGGCGATGGCCGTGCTGTCCGCCTACGCCTTCCCGGGCAACGTGCGCCAGCTGGAGAACATCGTCGAGCGCGCGGCCACGCTGGCGGACGGGGACATGCTGACGCTGGCCTCGCTGCCTCCCACGCTCCGGGGAGAGCCAGTGCCCGCCGCCGCGGCCACGCCCGTGGAGGGCGACGTGCCGCTCCGTTCGGGCTTCTCGCTGGAGCACCACCTGGATGATGCGGAGCGGCGCTACCTGCTGGCCGCCCTGTCCCAGGCGGGCGGGGTGAAGACGCGGGCGGCGGAGCTGCTCGGCCTGACGTTCCGCTCCTTCCGCTACCGCCTGGCCAAGCACGGCCTGTCCGAGCGGGAGGACGAGGCCTGAACCCCGGCGCCCCCGCCCGGGGGGCGCTTCAGCGGAAGTCGCGCCGGTTGAAGAGGATGACGGCCAGCGACACCAGCACGCCGGTATAGGCCATGGCATACGCGGCCGACGACAGCAGCTCCGTGCTGGTGACGGTCACGTAGTACGTCGCGTGCGGACGGTAGTTGAGCTTCGACAGGTCCGGCAGCAGGTAGTACACGGCCTCGCCCAGCGTCTGCACCGCGCCGCTCTTGGACTTGCCAGCCAGCTTGTAGATGTCCGAGGCCAGGTTCCCCGCGACGTAGACGCTGACGGTGACGAATGCGGACACCATCTGGCTGGAGAAGCTGGACATCAGGAAGCCCACGCCGCTGAGCACCCACAGCTCGAACCACAGCATGCTCACCGCCGCCACGTGCGCGGAGGTGATGGGGCTCTTGTAGAAGGCCATCATCAGGAAGAAGAGCGCGGCCATGGCCAGCTGCAGCACCGTGACGGTGAGCATGTTGCCCAGCAGCCGGCCCACCAGGAAGGCGCCGCGCGAGATGGGCTTGGACACCATCAGGAAGATGGTGCGCCGCTCGATCTCCCGCGAGATGAGCCCGCTGGAGAGGAAGATGGTGAGCAGCACGAGCATCAGGCTCATGGCTCCCAGGCCCACGTCGGTGAGGACGCGGTCGAACGTATTGACCGTGACCTCCAGCACGAGTGTGGTGGACAGCAGCATGGCGATCGCGAAGATGCCCACCAGGAGGGTGACCCGGTTGCGCCGGGCCTCCCGGAAACCATTGAGCGCCAGGGCGACGAACGGACCCATCACGAAATCTCTCCTCCGACGGGACCCTGCCGCGCCTCTTCGAGCGCGCGCAGGAACAGCTCTTCCAACGAGAAACGGGCGGGCTGGAGCTGGGTGACCCGGCCATTGTGCTCCAGGATCTGCTTGAGCAGGCGTTGCGCATCCGCATCGCGCACCCGCAGCAGCACCCGGTTCTCCAGCGTCTGGGACTTCTCCAGCTCGATGCCCATCGTCTGGATGCGCTCCAGCGGCAGCCCTTCCACGGTCATCTCCATGTGCGTGGCCTGCGAGCTGACGAGCTCGGCCACGCTGCCCTCGCGCACCCGCCGGCCACCCACCAGCACGGCCACCCGGTCACAGAGCGCTTCCACGTCCGGGATGATGTGCGTGCAGAAGAGGATGGTGGTGCCGCGCTGGCGCTCCTCGAGGATGAGGTCGCGGATCTGTCGGCGGCCCACGGGATCCAATCCCGAGGTGGGCTCGTCCAGGATGAGCAGGTCCGGCTTGGACACCAGGGCCTGCGCCAGCGCCACGCGCTGCACCATGCCCTTGCTGTAGCGGCGGATTTGCAGGTTGGCGGCGCGCTCCATCTGCACCATGCCGAGCACCTCGGAGACCCGGGTGTCGAGCTCCTTGCCGCTCATGCCCGCAAGCCGTCCCGACAAGGTGACGAACTCGCGGCCGGTGAGGTACTCGTACGGGGCCGGGTTCTCCGGCACGTAGCCCACGCGTCGGCGCGCTTCCTTTTGGGTCGGCGGCATCCCGAAGAGCCGGGCCTCGCCCTCGGAGGGCTGCACCAGGTTCATGAGGATCTTGATGGTGGTGGACTTGCCGGCGCCGTTGGGCCCCAGCAGTCCATACACCTGGCCCGGCATGAGCGAGAGGTCCAGCGACTGGAGGGCGCGGACCTGCCGGTTCATGAAGAAGCCGAGCCGATACGTCTTGGAGAGGTTTCGGATCTCGATGGGTGTGGGAGAAGCCATGGGGGTCACTGCTCCACCTGCTGTTGCCACTGCGCACCACGGTTGTCCGCGGTGTAGATTTCGAGTCTGCGCTGCTGCGTCTCGGAGTAGGCGCGCGCGTCGGCACCGATGAAGAAGCCGCCGCCCTTGGGGTCGTGCGGGGGCTGCTCCAGCAGGCCCAGCCACAGCAGCGTCTGGATGTCGGGCGGGGCCACGCCGAAGCGCTCCTGGTACTGTCCGATGGCGGCATCCACGCGCCGCAGCTCTCCTTCCATCTCCAGGTCTCGCACGCGCTGAATGAACATCTCCCGCGTGGCCGGATCCTCCGCGGAGTCCGCCAGGGAGCGCGCCAGCGCGAGGCCCGCATCCACGGCACCCGACTGGGCATAGAGGCGGGTGGCCAGGGGGGCCAGGTACGAGGGCGCGCCCGGCAGCTTCGAGGCGCGCTCCACCACCTGGGCGGCCTCATGGTACTGCTTGTGGAAGGCGCTCAGGTTGTAGGCCAGCAGCACGTTCATCTCGAGGTCATCGGGGAAGAGCGGCAGGCCCTTGCGCAGGATGCGTGTGGACTCCTCGGTGTTGACCCAGGTCTCGCGCCCCAGGTTGGTGGGCAGCACCCCGGCGGCGAACCCGTAGACGGAGACGAACTTCGGATCCAGATCCGTGATGAGGTCCGCGTAGGGGTAGACGTCCCGGTACTCCTCGGCTCCCCGAGCGCTGCCAGTGGCCTGGATGAGCTGGAGCCAGAAGTAGTCCGCGACGAGCTGAAGGTGACCTCGACCCACCAGCCGGAGCACCTCCTGTCGGGGCAGCATCGGCTCCTGGTGCGGGCCCCGCGGTGGCTTGCGCGGAGGCGTCGCGAGCAGGAAGAGGGCGGTCAGACAGAAGAGGCCAACCAGAAAGGCAGGCAGGGAGGTTCGCGACGACATAGGCGGCACGAAAACAAAAAGGGCACCCGGATTTATGCCCGGATGCCCTTGAAGATTCAACCGCTGACAGGCCGAGAGGCTGGCCAGCGGCCAGACATCAGGAGCGACTTACTTGTCGCAGTCGACGTCGTTGTAGTTCAGGAAGGGCGAGCCGGCGACGGCCATCTTCTCGTCGGCGTTGCCGCACAGGGCGCTGGCGGAAGCGTCGGACGTGGAGATGTACCAGGTGTCGAAGCCCGTGCCCTCGTTGTCGACGTTACCGGCGGCGACCGCGTCGATGTTGCAGCCCGGGCAGGCCTCGGTGGAACGGCCCGGCTTCAGGGGGGGGAAGCCCGTGCCCACGTGCTTGATACCACCCAGGGCGGCGGCGGTCGGCTGCGCGGTGGCGCCCTTGAACTTGCCGGCGTCAACCTCGATGCAGTTGGCGGTGCTCAGGTCGGTGATGGCCGACTCACCGCGAACCTCGCAGGTCTTGTTCTGGCCGAAGTAGTAGGCATAGCGGTTGCCGCGCTCGGGGGCGTAACCGATGATCTTGACGTCCTCCTCGTAGCGGTCCTTCTCCTGGAGGAAGGCGCGCTGCGTGGTGAACCAGGCCTTGAGGTTGGCCTTGGCCTCGCCCTGCTTG
>NZ_DASVWK010001151.1:0-6002 GCF_036389735.1 Archangium sp.
CTCACCGGCGCGCTGGACGGCTGCGTCAGCACGCGCCTCTTCGACTCGGTGCGCCCGGAGAACTTCCGCAAGGGCCTGCGCACCGAGCGCATCCAGGGCGCCGGGCACTTCCTGCACCAGGAGAAGCCGGCCGAGGTCAACCGGCTCCTCGTGGAGTGGCTCGGCCAGCACCGGGGCTGAGCCCGGCTCACAGTCCGTACAGGTGGTGCTCGCGGGCGTAGGCGAGCACCGTGCCCGGCACGAGGTCCGAGGGCAGCTCGCCCCGGGCCAGTCGCTCGCGAATCTCCGTGGAGGAGACCAGCGCGAGCGGCGGCCCCACGGCCCGGTCGGCCGGATAGCCCGCGCGGTGCAGCACCAGCACGCGCGCCATCCGCTCAATCCGGTCGAAGTCCTTCCAGCTCGGCAAGTCCTTGAGGATGTCCGAGCCGATGATGAGCGAGAACTGGTGCTCCGGGTGGCGCGCGCGCAGGAAGTCCAGCGTGTCCACCGTGCGCCCGTCCTTGCCCACCTCGCTCTCCACCCGCGAGGCCTTCATCCACCCGGCGGCGTCCTGGCACAGCAGCTCGCACATGCGCACGCGCTGCTCGAAGGGCGCCGTCACCTTGCCGAAGGGATGGCGGAACGTGGGCATGAGCCACACCTCGTCCACGCCCTGGGTGGCACGCACGTAGTGGGCGGCCAGCAGGTGGCCGACATGCGGCGGGTTGAACGAGCCTCCGAGGAGCGCGACCTGCACGGGGAGCCTCACTTGAGGGTCAGCTTCGACCGACGATCCAGCAGCAACTGCTGCCGCTCCACGACGACCTTCCCGTCCAGTTGGAAGGCGGAGAAGCTCAAGGTGCGATCCTCGCGCTCCAGCAGGGCGCACGTCTGCTCCGCGGCCCCGGCCAGCCGGCCCGGGGAGAGGAAGTAGCGCGGGCCGATCTGCACCAGCTTGGGCTCGGACTCCTTGCCATGGATGAAGACGAGCGCGTTGACCAGGTCATCCCGGTTCAGGTCGTTCTTGTCGTGGACGAGGCAGCACAGCGTGTCGCCCACCATGTCCAGCATCTTCCGGGGGATGGCCGGATCCCGGTACTGGAGCGAGTCGCGCTCCGGCGTGCGCAGGAAGTGCTCGCGCACGAGCAGCGGATCCGCGTCCAGCTCCTTGAGCTCGTCAAGGCTCACGGAGAGCGAGCGCGGGCGGGGCTTCTGCTCGGTCACGGCCAGCCAGCGAGCCACGTCCTGGATGAAGTCCGCCCCCGAGTACTCGCGGCCCCCTCGGCTGCGCTCGCGGCGATCCAGGATCCACTCGTCCAGGTCGGTGTAGCGACCGCCCAGGAAGATGAAGCGCTGGGCGCCCTTGCCCCGCAGCAGCTCATAGGCCGCGTCGAAGGCGGCCAGATCTCCATGGCTGTCGGACAGCAGTCCGATGACGTCTTGGCTCACGACCCTTGAGCGTACAGCAGGTGACGCTCCCTCCGCTTGGCGAAGTCCCGGGCCTGGGTGTCGAAACCCTCCATCAGCCGGTCCAGGGGCCAGCCGGCTTCGATTCCCTTGCGCACCTGGTCCGTGCCGCAGAGCAGATCGAAGGCGGGCACGTCATCCACGAACTCGTAGGCGTCTTCACGCCAGCCGAACTTTCCGTCCTGCCCCAACTCGTAGAGGGCCTGGAAGATGGCCAGACCCGTACGCAGGGGGAGGAAGGCGTCACGGTCGGTGACGTGGATGAAGGCGCCGTTGCAGGACTCGCCCTTGTACTTGTCGAAGGTGGGGGTGAAGCCCACGGCGCGGAAGGCGACGCCAGGGAGTTTCTCACGTTCCAAGCGAGCGAGAAGCGCGTCGGTGTCCACCCAGGGGGCGCCGAACTGCTCGAAGGGGCGGCAGGTGCCACGGCCCTCGGAGACGTTGGTGCCCTCGCCCTGGCACATGCCCGGGTAGACGAGCGCCGTGTCCGGGGTGGGCATGTTGGGCGAGGGCGAGATGAAGGGCAGCCCGGTGTCGGACCAGAAGTGCTCGCGGCGCCAGCCCTCCATGGGCACCACCGTCAGGTCGCACCCGAAGCCCTGCTCCTCATTGAAGAGCCGGGCCAGCTCGCCGGCCGTCATGCCGTGCCGGTTGGGGATGTCGTACAGCCCCACGAAGGAGCGGTAGCGCTCGCCCACGTGGTTTCCCTCGACGGTGACACCGTTGAGCGGGTTGGGCCTGTCCAACACGTAGAAGGGCACCTTCGCCTTGCCGGCGGCCTTCATGGCCAGGGCCATGGTGTAGACGTAGGTGTAGTAGCGGCTGCCCACGTCCTGGATGTCGAAGACGAGCGCCTCCAGTCCCTCCAGCCACTCGGGGCGGGGCGAGAGCGACTCGAAGGTGGAGCCGTAGAGGCTGTGCACGGGGGCCCCCGTGCGCCGGTCGCGCATCTCGTCCACGGCGACCATGTACTGGGCCTCGCCGCGGATACCGTGCTCGGGGCCGAAGAGCGCCGACAGCTTCACCCCGGGCGTGCTGGCCAGCAGGTCCGCCAGGTGGCGGAACCGCGAGTCCACGCTGGTGGGGTTGACGATGGCGCCCACCCGCTTGCCCTTCAGCGGCGCGAAACCCTGCTCCACCCAGACATCCAGTCCCGTCTTCACCCGTCTCACATGGACCCCCGTGGTCACAGCGTCCTCTCAGCGTCCAAGCTTCTCCAGGGCCTTGCGGGCCGCCGCCCTCGAGTCGCACCCGAAGAAGCCAGACTCCTCACCCGGACCCCCATCCTCGGCCAGGTCCTCCAGCTTCCCGCGCGCCGACGCCACCCGCAGCTCGCCGAGCACCCCCGCGGCATGGCGGCGCGCGGAGCAGCTCTCGTGCTCCAGCAGCTCGATGAGCCGATCCTCCGCGTCCCCGTGCTGGGCCCTCGCCGCGGTGCGGTAATGGTCCGTCGCCCGGTCGAAGTCACCGGCCGCCTCGGCCAGTTGCCCGGACAGCCAGGAGCGCTCGACCGGATCCTTCTCCTCGCTGATGAGGCGCCGGGCCTTCTCCGTCGCCTCCTTCTTCTCCTCGCGGGAGGAGGTCTTGGCCACCTTCTCGATGGCGTTCTCCGCCGCGCTGTCGCCCAACACCACGACCCCCAGGCCGAGCACCAGCGCCAACATCCCCCCCCCCAGCATGAGCGGTCGCGAGACGGAGGGCGTGGACCGACCGGCGCTCACCGACTGGAGGGCCGTGCGGGTGCGCGCCATGAGCTGCCCGCCCAGGGTGGCCGCGCGGCTGCCCAGGGCGGCCGCGGTGGCGGCGAGATCCGGCCCCGTCGCCAGCGCCGACTCGGGAATGCGCGAGAGCGCCAGGTTGGCGAAGGGCGGCTGCTCCTGCGTGTCCGAGGACTCGGACCCGGGCACCAGATGCACCACGGAGGGAGCCTCCACGCGGTAGGGGGCGCGGGGCACGTGGAAGACGCGGATCTTCCCGGGGATGCCCTTGAGCTCGAAGGAGCCCACCTCCTGCGAGGGCACCTCGGCCTTGTTCATGGCGAGGTAGACGGCCTCGGTGAAGTACACCTCACCGGCCTCGGCGATGGACTCCACGCGGGAGGCGATGTTGACGGGCTCGCCGAAGATGTCGTTGGACTCCAGCCGCACCTCGCCCACGTTGATGGCGACGCGCACGTCGAGCCGCTCCGCGTCGGGGGCGGTGCGGTTGTACTGCCAGAGCCGATCCTGGATGGCCATGCCACTGAGGACGGCCTGGGTGGGCGACTCGAAGGTGACGAGGAAGGCATCCCCGATGGACTTGATGATGCGTCCCCCGAAGGCCTTGAAGACGGGGGCGAGGAGGTTGTGGTGCGCCTTGAGCAGACGCTGGTTCTCCTCGAGCGTCTGCTGGCTGGTGCGCTCGGTGAAACCCTTGATGTCGGTGAAAACGATGGCGAGGTTGGCGGTCTTCAAGGCGGGCGCAGTGTATGCAGTGGGGCTGGCGGTGCAATCGCACCGACAGCGAAAGGTTCCCTACCGACGGGACGGACGCAGGGGGCGCATCTTCTTCGGAGGAGCGGGAGGCTCCAGGCTGGCCCGTAGCTTACTGGCGAGTCGAGGCCGCCCGGTGCGCTCGTAGAACCCGGCCAGCTGGCGGACGACCAGGGCATTGCCTGGCTGCTCGCCGTGGAGAAGGGTCAGCTCCCGCTCGGCATCCTCCACGCGGCCCTGCTCCTCCAGGACCCGGGCGAGCTGCAGGCGCACTTGAGCCCACTCGGGGTGGGAGCGGCTGAGAAAGCGGTAGTGCAGTTCGGCCTTGAGCCAGTCGCCCAGGGAGGCCCAGAGGCCGGCGAGCCGGAAGCGGGCGTCCTCGTAAGAGGTTCTATACATCACGGCCAACTCATAGGAGTGGGCCGCTCGCAGGGGTTGCCCCCGCTCTTCCCAGAGGAGCCCGCGCAGGTAGTGGACGCGAGGGTTCTCCGGGGCCAGGGCGGCGGCGACGTCCAGGTAGGTTTCGACCCGGTCCAGGTCCTGACCCAGCTTCAGCAGCAACCGCGCCGCCTCCACCCGAGGGAGGGGCTGGGCGGGCCAGGCACGCACCACGGCCTCGACTGCCTCCAGGGCGCCCGCGCTGTCGCCCTCGGCCTCCCGGGCCAGGGCCGCCGTCAGATCCCCGGAAGCCGGTGCGTCCATGGTCGCCGCGAGCGTGCCCGCTACCAGGAGCCAGAGCATGGCCGGCTGATAGCAGAGCGGCACCCGCCGCCACAACACAACGCGTACTTCCTCTTGACGGCCGTCCGGCCGCGCATGAAACACCCATGACCGTGCAGATTGCTCAGAGAACGCTCGAGGACCTTGGCTTCGCGGAAGTGCTCCGCGCATTGGCCCACCGCTGTCGGACCGAAACCGGGAGGGAGCGCGCGCTCGCCCGACCGTTCCTCGATACCGAGGATGCAGTAGCAGAGGCCCTGGAGCTCGTCGCCGAGGCGCGGCGGCTGGCCCAGGAGCAGTTCTCCCTGCCGCTCGGCGGGGTGACGGATCTGCGCTCCGCGATGGAACTTGCCTCCAAGGGGGGCCTGCTGGAGCCCCGGCAGCTCATCGCGGCGGCGCAGCTGCTGTTCGCCTTCGTCCGCACCCGCGAGGCGCTGGAGGAGCGGCAGCACGTGGTGCCCCGGCTGGCGGCCATCTCCCGGCGGCTGCCACTGCTGGAGCCGCTGGCGGTGCGCATCGACCGGAGCTTCGAGGCGGACGGGGAGATCTCCGACCGGGCGAGCCCGGAGCTGCGCGAGGCGAGGGATCGGGTGCGCGGGCTGCACCGGCGCATCAAGAGCCAGCTGGAGGAGATGCTCCACGACGAGGGCTTCCTGCCGAAGCTGCGGGAGAACTACTACACCATCCGCAATGGCCGGTACGTGGTGCCCGTGGTGTCCAACTACCGCGGGGAGGTGCCGGGCATCGTCCACAACGCGAGCCAGACGGGCCAGACGCTCTTCGTCGAGCCCGAGGCGATGGTGGGGATGGGCAACGACCTGGCCATCGCCCAGTCGGTGGTGGCGGAGGAGGAGCGGCGCATCCTCCAGGAGCTGACGAACCAGCTCGGGCGGGAGGCGGACAAGGCGCTCGAGGGCATCGCGGCGGTGGCGGAGCTGGACGAGGCGGAGGCGACGGCGGTACTGGCGGGAGACCTGCGGGCCTACACGCCCGAGTTCGCCGGGGTGGAGGATCTGACGCTGCTGCGGCTGCGGCACCCGCGACTGGTGCTGAGGGACACCGAGGTGGTGCCCAACGACGTGGAGATGAAGGGCCAGGCGCGGGCGCTGGTGGTGTCGGGTCCGAACGCGGGCGGCAAGACGGTGACGCTGACGGCGGGGGGCTTGTGCGCGCTGATGCTGCGCGCGGGCCTGCCCATCCCCGCGGGCGAGGGCTCGCGGATGCCGCTGTACCACACGGTGCACTCCACGGTGGGCGACGCGCAGGACCTGTCGCAGGGCCTGTCGACGTTCAGCGCGCACGTGGCGCGCCTGCGTGACATCACCCTCGCGGTGGCGAAGAACTCGCTCGTGCTCATCGACGAGA
>NZ_DASVWK010001152.1:0-10354 GCF_036389735.1 Archangium sp.
GAATCCGGACGTGAGGGCACCGGGCTGGGGCACATGCAGGACATGTCCACCCTGGCGCGCATCGCGCTGTCCCTGCGCCGGGGCGAGCACGTGAGCCACCCGGCCGTCACCTCCGTGAGCTCCGCGCACCTGCACGTGGACGCCGAGCCACCGCAGGACATCAACGCCGACGGGGAGCTCATCGGCCGGACTCCGGTCCGCTTCGAGCTCGCCCCCGCGGCCCTGCGCGTCTACGCCCCCGCGCCCACCACCCACTGAGCTCGGGAGGGCGCCCTCGCTAACCGGCCCGCTTCTTCGGGCTCGCGTAGGGGGCCAGCAGGTCGGGCCGGTCCACCAGACAGCGCAGCGCCTTGCCAGCGAAGGCCTCCAGCCGGTCGATGAAGGCGAAGTCGTGCTCGTCTCCCGCCTCGTGCGCCAGCTCATGCAGGATGATGCCGAGTGTGCGCGACTCCAGCGGATCCTCCAGCCGCACCTGTCCCCGCATGTTCACCCGCAGCACGCGCCGCTCGCGGTCGTACTCCGCCTCCACATGGGCGCTCGGGTCGCGCACCTTGCGCTCGAAGAACTCCACGCCCACCTCCTGCCCGATGAGTTCTCGCGACAGGCAACGCACCAGCCCCACGAAGCGCTCGGCCCGTGCCCCGGGCTTCACCACGGTGTCCCGCGGCGGGCCCTCCATCCGCTCCACGTAGGCGTCCGCGGACTCCACCACCGTCTCGAGCTGCGCCAGCGCCGAGTCCGGCATCCCCCGCAGATCCACCACCTTCGCCCCGAGCTGCCGCGCCCGGTCATCCGCGCGCGGCCCCACGGCCAGCACCGCCCGCGCCGGCAGCACCTTCGCCACGTAGGCCTGGAGCGCCTCCTCGCCCAGGGTGAAGTGCGCCAGCACCTCCGTCACCCACGCCCCCGACAGCTCCTGGCGGCTCAGCACGGGCGCCAGCGACTCGAGCAGGATGGCCGCGAGCACGCGCTTGTACGGGTCCCTCGCCGCATCGCGCTCGGCCGCCAGCGGAATGCGCTGCTGTACGTCCACGTGCCACGGCAGGTGGTGCGGCTCCACCGGCAGCCCCAGCTCGAAGAGGTGCGGCGTCTCCCCGGGACGCACGTGGTAGAGGTCCACCCGCGCGGGCCGCTCGACGAACCGCTCCACCCCCCGGTGCAGCTCCACCGTCTCCAGGGGGCACTCCTCCAGCGAGTCCTTGAACCGTGGAGGCCGCACCCCTCGTCCGTTGATGACCAGCTCCACCCCCGGCGGGGGAATGGTGAGGCGCAGCAACTGGAGCGCGGCCTCGCGCTCGCTGGCGCTCGTGCGGCGGAAGAGCCGCAGGCACGTGCCCACCAGGCGCGTGTTGGCCTTCACGTTGCGCCCCGAGTCGTCGAAGACGAGCGTACGGCCCACCGTCTCCACCTCGGCGCGGTCGCTCGCGGCGATCATCTCCTTCAAACCCCGGCCCTTGCGCCCTCGCCACGTGGGCGGCGTGTCCTTCTCCCCGAGGAAGACGGTGAAGGCGAACTCGTCGCGCGCGAGTCCCGCGGGTGCATCGTCCTCGATGCGGACCTCGTCCTCCGCCAGGCGCACCTTCACCCGGCGCGCGCGTTGGTCGAAGGCATTCTGCAGCGCCTCGCGCACGAGTTGGCCGAGCGGCCGGGCGCGGTTGGAGCGCCGCCAGCCTTCCTCCGACAACTCGAACCACTCCGCACGACCGTTCCGGGACTGGCGCATCAAGACTCTCCGAGCACGGGGAACACCTGAAAACAGCTCCGGCCGCGAGTCTCTTCCTGCGCACATCGAGCAGGTGCAGGCCGCCCCCGACGGCTCCGAGCATCTGGTGGTGGTCATCCGCTACCTCATCTGGGTCGGGGACGAGGCCGCCCACGAAGCAGCGGAGCGAGTGCTCCATTCGGTAGTGGATGCCCAACGAAGCGACGTGCGGGAGAACCTGACGAGCTGAACCGCGGGCTCCTCGAGAGCGGGCGCGGGGCTCAGGCCTTGTCGAGCGCGATGGAGAGCGCGTGGGCCGTGAAGTTCACCAGCGGGATGATGCGCTGGTAGTTCATCCGCGTGGGCCCGATGACGCCCACCGTGCCCAGCACCTGCTCCCGGCTCCCGTAGGGGCTCGCGATGACCGTCACGTCGCCCGCCGAGGAGAACTCGCTCTCGGTGCCGATGAAGATCTGCATCTCGCGCGCCCGCTGCACCCGGTCCAGCAGCGCCAGCAGCTTGTGCTTCTCCCCCAGCGTCTTGAAGAGCGCCCGCATGCGCTCCACGTCCGCGAACTCGGGCTGCTCCAGGAACGAGCCCGTGCCCTCGATGAGCACCCGCTCGCCCTCCTGCAGCGCCGTGGCCGCCGCGCCCAGCTTCAGCGCCTTGGCCGTCAGCGCGTTGTAGAGCATCTGGTCCTGATCCAGCTCGGCCCGGATGCGCTCGCGCGCCTCCTCCAGCGTCACCTCGTGCAGCAGCTCGGACAGGTAGTTGCTCGCCTTGAGCAGCTCGTCCGAGGTGAGGGGGAAGTCCACCGACAGGAGCTTGTTGTGCACCTGCCCGTTCTGCCCCACCAGGATGGCCAGCACGCGGTCCTCCCGCAGGCGCAACAGCTCGATCCGCTGGAAGACGGCCACGTCCGGGCGCGGAGTGACGACGATCCCCGCGTGCCGGGTCAGCGAGTGCAGCAGCCGCGAGGCCTCCGTCAGCAGATCCTCCAGCCCCGTCTCGTGCGCCAGCCCGGCGTGGATGAGCTCGCGGTCCCGCGGCGCGGGGTCCTTCAACCGCACCATGGTGTCCACGTAGAAGCGATAGCCCCTGTCCGTCGGTACACGACCCGCGGAGGTGTGCGGCTTCTCCAGGAAACCCAGCTCCTCCAGGTCCGCCAGCACGTTGCGCAACGTGGCCGAGGACACGTCGAACTCGGGCTTGCGCGCGAGGTGTTGGCTGCCGACCGGGCCACCCGTGGTGATGTACTCTTGTACGACGGCGCGGAGGACTTCCTTCTCGCGCTCACCCAGCTCCTCTGACATCTCTGCTCACACTCCCCAATCGAGCTTCGTCCACGGTCGACGAAGGCATCGAGAATGCACTGAAAGCTTAAGAAGGGGGAGGGAACGGTTCAATCCCCCGTCGGTCAGGGAGCAGCCTGGCATGGCGCACGTCTGGAGGCCGTCCAGGGTTCGCGCGAGGAACGCTCCCCTTCCATCATACACCCCTCCCCTGACTCCCCACATCTCTCGGGGCCCCACGACTGATAGATAGGGCCCACGCTCCACGCGCGAACACTGTCCTGAAGTCTCGGCGGTGCTCAAAGGAACCCCAGGGCAAGCCTGCCCGCATGGTCCTCGCCCTTGGGGGCGGGCCAAGGAACACCTCGCCCGGCGAGCACCACGGCGTTAAAAGCGCGACCGCCTTGTCCGCTCTCCGTTCCGTCCCCGCTCCGACGCCCGCGGTCGCGCCCCCCGCGGCTCCCCCGCTCCCCAGCAACACGCTCACGGTCCCCGCGCCCGTGGTCGTCGCGCCCGAGGCCACGAGCCGCGGGCTGCTCCTCTTCTGCCTCTTCGCGCTCTACATCGTGTGGGGCTCGACGTACCTGGCCATCCGCTGGGCGCTCCAGGGAGGCTTCCCGCCCTTCCTCATGGCGGGGCTGCGCTTCTCGCTGGCGGGCCTCATCCTCTACACGGTGCTGCGGCTGCGCGGGCACGCCAACCCGTCGGCGCGCCAGTGGGCCGCGGGCACCCTCATCGGATTCCTCCTGCTGGTGGTGGGCAATGGGGGCGTCGTCTTCGCGCAGCAGTACGTGCCCTCGGGCGTGGCCGCGCTCGTGGTAGGCAGCGTGCCGCTGTGGGCCTCGCTCTTCGGGGGCCTCTTCGGCCAGTGGCCCGGACGCGCCGAGCGCTGGGGCCTGGGCATCGGCTTCTGCGGCCTCGTGCTGCTCAACCTCGGCAGCGACATGCGGGGCAACCCGTGGGCCGTCGTCGCCCTGTTGGTGAGCCCGGTGAGCTGGGCCTTCGGCTCCATGTGGACGCGCCGGCTGCCGCTGGCCCAGGGGCTCATGTCCACGGCGACGCAGATGCTCCCCGGTGGCGCCCTCTTCCTGCTGCTCAGCTTCGGCCTGGGGGAGCACTTCAGCGCCCCGCCGGCCCCGCGCGCCCTGCTCGCCTTCTTCTACCTCGTCTTCTTCGGCTCGCTCGTGGCCTTCAGCGCCTATGGCTACCTGCTGCGCAACGCTCGGCCCGCGCTCGCCACCAGCTACGCCTACGTCAACCCGATGGTGGCCGTGCTGCTCGGCACCTTCCTGGCCGGCGAGTCGCTGAGCACCTGGGGCTTCCTCGCCATGGGCGCCATCCTCGGCGCCGTGGTGCTGCTCACCCGCGCGAAGCGCTGAGCCTCCAGGGCTCCCCGAGTGTCGCCACGATGACGTGACACCCGCGCATACCGCTGGGCGCGCGGGTGGAGTGTCGTGCCGAGCGCAGCAGCCTCTTTCCTCCCCTGGGGCGCGTTCCTAGTGTGCGCGACGCTCTGACGGTACCCCCTGGCAGGAAAGGATTCCGGACACGATGACCACCAAGACGGCGAAGGACGTGCTGGCGCTCGCGAAGGAGCAGGGCGCGCAGATGGTGAGCCTGCGTTTCATCGACTTCATCGGCCGCTGGCGCCATTTCGCGGTACCGCTGCACGAGCTGAACGAGGGGGTCTTCGAGGAGGGCCTGGGCTTCGACGGCTCGTCCATCAAGGGGTGGTTGGAGATCCACAACTCCGACATGTTGGTGATTCCGGACCCGAGCACCGCGGTGATGGATCCGTTCACGCAGGCGCCGACGCTGGTGCTGCTGTGCAACGTGAGCGATCCCATCACGAAGGAGCAGTACATGCGGGATCCGCGCAACATCGCGATGCGCGCGGAGAAGTACCTCAAGAGCACGGGCCTGGCGGACACGGCGTTCTTCGGACCGGAGGCGGAGTTCTTCATCTTCGACGGGGTGCGCTACAGCACCGAGCCGCACCACATGTTCTTCGAGGTGGACTCCATCGAGGGCGCGTGGAACACGGGCCGCGAGGAGGCGGGCGGCAACCTGGGCTACAAGCCGGGCTTCAAGGACGGCTACAACGCGCTGGCACCGACGGACGCGCACAACGACATGCGCGACGAGATGTGCAAGCTGCTGGGCGACGTGGGCATCACGGTGGAGCGCCAGCACCACGAGGTGGCGACGGCGGGCCAGTCGGAGATCGACTTCCGCTTCGACACGCTGGTGAAGACGGCGGACAACCTGATGTGGTTCAAGTACGTGCTGAAGAACGTGGCCGCGAGGTACGGCAAGGCGGTGACGTTCATGCCCAAGCCGCTCTACGGGGACAACGGCAGCGGCATGCACACGCACCAGTCGCTGTGGAAGGGCGGCAAGCCGCTGTTCGCGGGTGACGGCTATGCGGGCATGAGCGAGATGGCGCTGCACTACATCGGCGGCATCCTGAAGCACGCGCGGGCGCTGGCGGCGCTGTGCAACCCGACGAACAACTCGTACAAGCGGCTGGTGCCGGGCTACGAGGCGCCGGTGAACCTGGCGTACTCGAGCCGCAACCGCAGCGCGTCCATCCGGATTCCCATGTTCAGCGCGAGCCCGAAGGCCAAGCGGCTGGAGTTCCGCTCGCCGGATCCGAGCTGCAACCCGTACCTGGCGTTCGCGGCGCAGCTGATGGCGGGCCTGGACGGCATCGAGAACAAGATCGACCCGGGCGAGCCGCTGGACAAGGACATCTATGGGCTGTCGCCGGAGGAACTCAAGGACGTGCCGAAGATGCCGGGCTCGCTGGAGGAGGCGCTGGACTGCCTGAAGAAGGACCACAAGTTCCTGCTGAAGGGGGACGTGTTCAGCGAGGACGCGCTGCAGAGCTGGATCGAGCAGAAGCAGAAGGAGGTGGACGCCATCCGCCTGCGTCCGCACCCGATGGAGTACCAGCTCTACTTCGACATCTGAGGAGCCCAGGGGCTCCCACCGTACGGGGCGCATCCGGAGACACCGGGTGTGCCCCGTGGTCATTTCTGGCCCTGACACCCGAGCGGTGAACCGGGATACTGCGCGCGAATCCTCCCCGCCCCCGGAGTCCTCTCATGTCCTCGCATCGCGCACCCATGACACGGCTGCTCGCCCTCCTGCTGTTGTTCCTGCCCCTCCTGGCGCACGCGGCCGAGCCGAGCCCCAAGGCCGCCGCCCCCGCCAAGGCCCCGGGAACACCCTTCCCCCAGCAGGTGCTGCACAGCGCGGAGCTCTACTACTCGGTGCTGCTGTTCCACCCGACGGCGCCGAAGGGCGACGTGGTGGCCGAGGCGAACAAGCTGCTGGCGGCGAAGTACAAGGAGCTGAGCGGCGCGTGGAAGTCCGGCGCGCCGACACCCGAGGTCGTCGTGGAGGCGGTGTCGCAGGACAAGCTGGACCCGATCGACGAGGACCACCTGCGCTACTTCGCCCGGAAGGTGGAGCCGGAGGAGCGCAAGCGCCTGGCGGGAGCGAAGCACGCGACGGCGCTGAACTTCCACATCCCGTTCGCGAAGCGCCACGAGTCGCTGCTGGCGGCCATGCGCTTCTCGCACCAGCTCGCGGCCGAGCAGAAGGCCCTCCTGTGGGACGCCGAGACGCGCGAGTACTTCTCGCCCAGGAGCTGGAAGGAGACACGGGTGGACGGCTGGAGCGGCGGAGTGCCCTCGCTGCCCTCGCACATCACGATGCACGTGTACGCGGACGGCGGAGCCCAGCGGATGATCACGCTCGGCATGGTGAAGCTGGGCCTGCCGGACCTGGTGGTGGAGCAGGTGCCGGGCTCGATGACGAGCGACATGGGGAAGCTCGTCAACGGCGTGGCGCAGCTGCTGGCCGAGGGGCTCGGGGTGTCGGCGAACGGAGAGCTGGCGGTGGACCTGACGCGCGTGAAGGACGCCAAGGTGCAGCGCATGGTCACCGCGGATGACCCGAAGACGGCGAAGCGGAACGCGAAGCTGTGGGCCATCGAGGGC
Organism: Archangium sp.; assembly: GCF_036389735.1. GTDB lineage: Bacteria > Myxococcota > Myxococcia > Myxococcales > Myxococcaceae > Archangium. The sequence continues at coordinate 7,002 of NZ_DASVWK010001152.1, forward strand.
CGCCGCGACAGTGGAGACCCGGAGAACCCGCTGTTGGAGATCGCCTTCCCGGGGAGCGGTTCAGCACATGCGCGGCAACTGGCGGCGCTCGATGCGTTGTTCGGCAAGAAGCCCGACAGCCTCACCGCCGCGCCCCCGGGAGACCCGGAGCTGGAGGCCGTGGCCCGCAAGGCGCGCGCCCGGCTCAACGAGCTGCGCCCGCGCATCACGAAGGGAATTCATCCGCCCGAGGTGCTCCTGGTGAAGGCGGGCTTCCGCACGGACGACGACAACCTCGAGTACATGTGGATGGAGGTCGTCGTGTGGGAGAAGGACCGGCTGAAGGGGACGCTGGCCAACGAGCCTTTCAACGTGAGCCGCCTGCGCCGGGGCTCGCCGGTGGACGTGGCGGAGTCGGAGGTGCAGGACTACCTCTACGTGAGCCCCACCGGCACGCGCGAGGGCGGGGAGAGCAGCACCATCCTCATGCGCCGGGAGGAACAGGGCCGGTAGGGACACCAGGCGAGGGAGCAAGTACCTCGTGCCGCCCTCGCCCTCTTGGCATAAGTGGAGATCGCGAAGCAGAAGCTCATCGAGGAGCCGGGGAATGCACGTCGAACGACTGGAGCTGAACAACTTCCGAGGCATTCGCCACCTCGAGCTGGAATTCTCGGGCCGAACAACGGTGCTGGTCGGCATCAACGGCGTCGGCAAGTCCGCCATCCTCGACGCTCTGCGAAGCCTGCTCCTGCTTTTCGCCTACGAGCTCTTGCAAGCCCCGTCTCAGCGGCTCCCAATAAGCCTTACGGACATCCGGAATGACACGAGCGAGGTAGCACTGAAGCTTGCTCTCACCATCGAAAACCAGCGCTTGTCCTGGGGCATGATGGCCACGCGTTCCGTGTGGTTCACAGTCAAGTACCCCGATGCGCTGGCACAGCTCAAAGGCTACGTAGCGACGTTGATGAAGAAGGCCCAGGGAGGGGAGACACTGTCGGTTCCCGTCGTGGTGCACTACACCACGACGCGCGGTGACCTCTCCTGGGACTTCAGGCCCAAGGATGACGCTTTCAGTGGGTTCATGGGTTCCCTGCTCGACGCCTACCACAGAGCGCTGCCCGCGGATCCGCGCGACTTCCAACCGTTTTTCGAATGGTTCCGCGAACACGAGGACATCGAGAACGAACGACGCGCGCGGGGTGAGCCCCAGTTCGTGGATCCACAACTCGCGGCCGTGCGCAGGTCCGTCGACACGTTGATGGAGGGGTTCTCCGAATTGCGAATCGAGCGGCAGAACAAGCGCATGTCCATTCGCAAGGGCGACGAGGTTCTTGACGTGGATCAACTTTCCTCCGGGGAGAAGTCACTGCTGGCCCTGGTGGCTGATTTGTCGCGCCGGCTCTCTCTGGCGAACCCGGGAGCGGAAAACCCCTGTTCGGGCAGTGGAGTGGTGCTGATCGATGAAGTGGATCTCCACCTGCATCCACGCTGGCAACGGCGGCTACTGCCCGCGCTCGAGCGCACCTTTCCTCAGTGCCAGTTCATCGTCACCACGCACTCCCCCCAGGTCATCAGTGAGGTGAAGCCGGAGTGCATCTACCTCTTGGAGCGCAAGGACGGTGAGATCCAGGCGACGCGCCCTGAATCGTCCTTCGGGCGAGACAGCAACCGCATTCTGGAGGACCTGATGGGTGTGGACGAACGGCCCACGCGCATCAAGGAGCAGTTGCAGCGGTTCTTCCGTCTCATTGATGAAGGCAATCTCGATGAGGCCAAAGCGCTCCGGCAAGCGTTGGAAGAGGAGATCGGTTCCGACGAGCCAAACTTCGCCAGGGCTGACGTGCTCATTCGTCGCAAGGAGATGCTCGTCGGTGCGCCCCATCGTCCGCAGCGCTGAGCCCCCCTCTCTCACTGCCTGGAAGGCCCAGGCCTCCGCGGATTGGGCGCCAAGTTGGGACAACTTCCAGCGTCCGGAGAAACCCGCGGTTCTGGCGACGCTCCTGCGGGCTCAAGGCTTCGTTTGCTGCTACTGCGAGCAGCGAGTGGACGCTCGGAGTTCCCACATCGAGCACCTTCAGTCACGCCACTCCGCTCCGCATCTGGCGCTGGAATTCACCAATTTCCTGGCCTCTTGTCAGGGCGAGTTGCCCAAGGCGCCTGCTCACTGCGGGCACATCAAGGGAGATGTGACTATCGACGTGCATCCCCTCATGCACGATTGCCGAGAATTCTTCGTCTTCGACAGTGCAGGCGGAATCCTCCCGAGCCAGGAACCCCCTCGAGCCGCTCAAGCGCGGAACGCCGTCAAGACCCTGGGGCTCGATATCCCGAAGCTCGTTGCGATGAGGCGCGCGGCAATCGACGGAGCGCTAGCGCTCTTGGACGAAGCGGCCAATGACGAGGAGATCCGACAGTTCATCACTGTTATCGACTCTCGGGACACGGAGGGCAAGCACACGCCCTTCGCGAGCGCAGTCGTGCAGATACTCTCGGCCTATTTGCCCCCTCCCCCGCTCCCACCGGGAGACGAGCAGGGTGAGGCGTCGAGGCGTTGATGTGGCTCCCCTGTTCGAAACGTTTTCCATGGACCCAAAGCCGAAGGCAACGCCGCCCACCACACCGGACGGGCGCTACCTCGTGGTGAAGGGGCGGCTGTGGCGGCGCTCCAACCCGGCGCTCGGCACCACCCAGCGCGCGCTGCTGGTGGAGGCGCTGATGCATGCGCGACGAGACGTGGGGCGTGCCCTCCGCTCGGGCGACCGGGAGGCGGAGCGGGAGGCGAGAGCACGGGTCCACCGCGCGAAGGTGGCGCTCGGGGAGCGGGGGCCTCCGTGGTGGATGGACGGCGCCCCGGACTTCAACCGGCACCTCGTCCGCAACACCCCCTATGCCGCGTGGTTCGAGGGCTCGCGCTGAAGTTCAGGGAGGACCCCAGGCGGACGCGGGGTCCTCCAGCGCGGCGCCGATGTGGTGCAGGACCCGCGAGGCCAGCTCGGGGTCGATGACACGCACGTCGAAGGTGCAGGAGAGCGCCATCAGCTTGCCAGGCACGAGGGTGCCTCCCTCCAGGACGGGCTCCTCTCGCACCGCACCGGGGGCGAGGTAGAAGGCCACCCGCGTGTAGGGCACCATGGCCAGGAACGCGCGCTCCAGCCCGAGCGTGCCCACGTTGGACACCGCGACGGAGCCGAACGGGTCCTTCGGCATGCCCAACCACTGGAGGTCCACGTTGAACGAGGACGCAGACGCTCACCCGCTTGCGCAGCCAGAGCCGGTTCCAGCGCAGGAGGGCATTGGCCTCGGGGTAGTGCCGCAGCGCATCCGCCGCGGCCTTGGCCACCAGGTGCGTCACCGTGAGGCGCTGGCCCGTGCGC
>NZ_DASVWK010001153.1:0-4499 GCF_036389735.1 Archangium sp.
GCACCTGGGACGCCTAGGCGCCCGCCTGGGGCAGGGGGTGGTCCGTCAGGTAGCGAAGCACGTCATCCAGGTGCCGGTAGACGCGCACCTCGTGGCGGATGACGGTCTCGACGAGGCCCCGCGGGTCGATGATGTAGGTGACACGCCGGTCCACGTTCAGCATGGGCCAGAGCACGTCGTACGCCTTGCTGATGGTGCGCTGCTCGTCACCCAGGAGCGGGAAGTGGATGTTCTCCTGCTCGGCGAAGGCGCACTGTGTCCGCACCGTGTCCACCGACACGCCCACCAGCTCGGCCCCCAGCGAGCGGAGGCGCTCGTGGTTGTCGCGGAAGTGCCGGGTCTCCTCGGTGCAGCCGATGGTGAAGGCCTTGGGGAAGAAGAAGAGCACCACGCGCCGCCCCCGCATGGCGGAGAGCGAGAAGGCGCGTCCCTGGCAATCAGTCCCGGTGAAGTCCGGGGCGGAATTTCCCACGTCGAGCATCTTCTTGGGCCTCCTCGGCCCGCTCTCCCCTAGCATGTTCCCCCTGCCGCGCCCACGCATCCCATCGCCCCGAGTCCCACCGTGGCCCTCCTTCCCGCCGACCCGCTGCCACCTTCCTTCCTCGACCGACTCGCCCGCGCCCTCGGCGTCACCCGGGTGGCACGGGTGACCGGGTTGGACCGGGCTGGGGTGGAGGTGGTGGCCGCGATACGCCCAGGCGGGTACGTGCTCCAGGTGTGCAACGGCAAGGGACTGGATTTCCAGGCCGCGGCGGCCGGGGCCCTCCTGGAGACGGCGGAGTTGTGGGCGGCCGAGACGGTACCGCCCGAGCGGCTCGTCTGGGGGACGTTGGCGGGGCTCGAGTCCCGGGAGCGTGCCGCCTGGGGCGCCGAGGCCCTCGGCACCCGGGGCGGGGTGGCGGCCCCCCGCTTGTGGGGCCACGAGGTGCGCTGTGCCTGGCGCGAGGCCACCGAGTTGCACTCCGGCGCGCCCGTGCTCGTCCCCGCCCAGGGCGTGTACTGCCCTCCCTCGGGCGCGCCGTCCCTCGGCCCGGTGAGCGTGCAGTGGACGAGCAACGGCTCGGGCGCCCACCCCGAGCGCGCCCGGGCGCTCCTGCATGCGCTGCTGGAGGCCACCGAGCGCGACCAGCTCGCACGGGTCCTCCCGGAAGGTTGGACGGAGGAGGCGCTCCGCTCGCGCATGCTGCGTCCCGCCGGGCTGGAGGCGGGGGCTCCGCGCACGGCGGCGCTCGCCCGGTCGCTGGGGCTGCGTGGCTTCGACGTCCACCTCTTCGACCTCACCCCCGGCGCACGGTCACCCGGTGCGGCGGCCCTGCCCGTGGGCGCGGCCCTGCTCGTGGACAAGGACCAGGGCCCCGTGCCGTTGGCGGCGGGCTACGCATGCGGGCTGGGGCGGGAGCAGGCCCTGCTCGGCGCCCTGCTGGAGGCGGCGCAGTCCCGCCTGACCGACATTCATGGTGCACGCGAGGACGTGGCCGCCACGGACCACGAGGCCGCCCTCGCCCTGGCCGCCGCCTGCGCCGAGGTGCGTCCGCGCCGGGGCGTGGAGGCCATGCCCGACCTCTCCGACGCGGTGTCCTCGCCGGAGGAGGCCGTGCGCGAGGTCCTCACCCGGCTCGCTCGGGCGGGCTTCCCCCGGGCCGCCGCCGTCGAGCTGGATGCCCCTCTTCCCGGACTCCACGTGGTGCGCGTGGTGGTGCCCGGCCTGCGTGTCTCGGAGCTGCTGTGAAACGAGCTGCTGTGAAGCGTCGTCCGGCCCCCTCCCGTCCCGATGACCTCGTCGTCTTCCTCGGCCCCTCGCTGCCGGAGGAAGAGGCCCTCGCGCTGGCGCCCTGCCGCGTGCTGCCACCGGCCCGCCAGGGGGACGTGTGGCGGGCGCTCTCGCTGCGCCCCCGGGCCATCGCGCTGGTGGATGGTGTCTTCGAGGCGCAGCCCTCCGTCTGGCACCACGAGCTGCTGGCCGCGCTCGATGCCGGGGTGACGGTATTCGGCGGAGCCAGCATGGGCGCCCTGCGCGCGGCGGAGCTCGCCGAGCACGGCATGGTGGGCGTGGGCCATATCTTCGAGGCCTACCGCCGGGGCGAGCTGGTGGACGACTCCGAGGTGGCGCTGCTCCACGCCGACGCGGAGCACGGCTTCCGCCCCTTCTCGGTGCCGCTCGTCAACGTGCGCCACGCGGCCCGGCTGGCGAGGGGCGCGCGGGTGCTCGTGCCTCGCGAGGCCCAGGCCCTGGTGGACGCGGCCGCGGCCCTCTTCTACCAGGACCGCACCTGGCCCCGGGTACTCGCGGCCGTGGCCGAGGCCTGGCGTCCGGCTACCCGGGCGAAGTGGGACGCCTGGGCCGCCGGGGGCTTGGAGGACCTCAAGCGCGAGGATGCCCGGGCCTGCATCCAGGCCGCCGGGGCCTTCGTCGCCTCCGGAGTGCCGGCCCCGGCGCGAGCGCGCACCCATCGGGCCGCGCCGTCCTCGTACGTGCGGCGCCGTCGCCTCGTGGAGGGGTTGTGCGCGCTGGGAGAGGAACTCGTGTCCTCCGAGGACGTGCTCGACGTGCTGCGCGAGGCCCCCGACGCGGCGGCGCTGGCCGAGGAGGGACTGCGGCGGGCGCTGCTCGCGGGGTGGGCGCGGACGCTCGGGCTCGTCCCCACCCCCGAGGAGGTGGCACGGGCCGAGGCGGAATGGTGGGCGCACCTGGGCCTGTCGCCGGAGGAGCGCGAGGCCTGGCTCGCCGCCTGTGGCCTGGACGCGCACGAGCTGCGGCGACTGTGCGAGGAACGCGCCCTGGAGCGACTCACCCTCGAGCACGCGACGCGGCTGCTGCCGGATGGGCCCTCGTGGGACGAGGCGCTCGCGAACGAGGCGCGCCTCCAGGGCCGCTGGGTGGAGGAGGCCCGGGGGCTCGTCACCCCGAAGCGGAGTCGGCGCAAGCGCTGAGCCTGGGGCGAGGGTGCGCGGTCAGTCGCAGATCTGCCGGCAGATGGCGGGAGTCAGCTTCGGGTCGTTCTGCTGGTTGACGTACTCCTGGCAGGACAGCGCGTTCAGGGCATCCTGACAGTCCGCGAACTCGCCCATGTGGAAGGTGCTCTTGCCCGCGTTGGGGCCGACACAGTTCTGCGCCTCCTCCGTGCGCTCGCCGCAGCCATTGGCGGCGTAGAACTTCGCCTTGCATTCGTCCACGTTGGCCCCATAGACGTACTGGAACGGGGCTGTATCCTTGTCGGTCCGGCACGCGAAGTTCCGCTCGCAGAGCTGGTCGGTCATCTGGTGGCAGACCTCCTGGGGTGAGGGGGTGCAGCCGAGGACGGTGAGGGCGAGCAGCGCACTGCCAACGAGCGGGGACGGGCGCATGGTGGGGCATCTCCAGGCGGAGGGGTGTTTCCCCGAGTTACCATCGGCCTCCCTGGTGGGACCGCTCCCGGGCGGGCCTTCCCCCGAGGGGTGTGCGTCAGCCAACGAGGGCGGGCAGGCCTGCAACCACCGGCTGACACTGTGAGGGAGGCGGGTGGGCATTACCCTTACCAGACGGCGGCGCGAGGGGACGGCGCCGGAGGTGGCGAGACGATGACCCGGATATGCCAGGACGAGGTCGGTCGCTGTGACTTCATCGACGTGCTCGAGGAGGCGGTCCTGCGCCACCGGCCGGTGGCGGTCCAGCTGCGCGAGGGCGAGGCCTTCATCGATGAGGTGCTGGACGTGGTCACCGAGCAGGGGGACGACTTCGCCGTCTTCAAGTCGCACGCGCGGGTGTCCGTGGGGGACATCCTCGCCGTCACGCGGGCGCAGCCGCTCATGCCGCGGTGGTGAAGCGGAGCGGCTGGAGTAGGGTGCACGCTGGATGAATCCTCAAGACCAGAGCGAGTCCTGGCGCTGCCTGCGCGCCGATGCGCGGGAGCCCGAGGGCTATCGGGCGGTGCTGGGGGAGGCCAAGGCCGCCTTCCTGCACACGGACCCGCCGTACTGCCTGCTCACGCGGCGCCGCAAGGGGGGAGACCTGAGGGACCCCCGCGCGAACAAGAAGATCGACCGCAACCCCATCGTGCGCTTCGAGACGGTGCGGGACTACCGTGTCTTCACCGAGGCGTGGATGACGCGGGCGGTGGCGCACCTCACCCCGGACGCGACGCTGGCCATCTGGACGAACCTGCTGGGCAAGGATCCCATCCTCGCGGTGGCGCGCTCGCTGGGCTACGGCCACCTGCGGGGCGAGTACACCTGGGGCAAGCGCACCACGGACAAGAACGCGAACGAGCAGACGCTGCGCGTGTACGAGGTGGCGTTGGTGCTCTCGCGCACGCCCGAGCCGCCGATGGACCCGGCGGGCCTGCCCACTGTCTGGGCGGTGGTGGGGGGCTATGACGACGACGCCGAGGCGGCGCGCTGGAGCAACCACCCCCACCACAAGCCCTTCTCCGTGCTGGAGCCCCTGGTGCGCACCTGGAGCCGGCCGGGGGACTGGGTGTTGGATCCGTTCGCGGGCAGTGGCTCGATGCCGTCGGCGGCAC
>NZ_DASVWK010001154.1:0-8726 GCF_036389735.1 Archangium sp.
CTCGACCACGTCCAGCGTCGTCTCCAGGCCCTTGCCCTCCTCGACCGTGATGACGCCCTCCTTGCCCACCTTCTCCATGGCGTCGGCGATGATGTGGCCGATCGTCTCGTCGCCGTTGGCGGAGATGGTGCCCACCTGGGCGATGGCCTTCTTGTCCGCGGTGGGCTTGGAGAGCGTCTTGAGCTCGGCCACCACGGTCTCCACGGCCTTGTCGATGCCGCGCTTGAGGTCCATGGGGCTGTGGCCGGCGGCCACCAGCTTCAGGCCCTCCTCATAGATGGCCCGGGCCAGCACGGTGGCCGTGGTGGTGCCGTCACCGGCCTTGTCCGAGGTCTTGGACGCGACCTCCTTCACCATCTGGGCGCCCATGTTCTCGAACCGGTTCTCGAGATCGATCTCCTTGGCGACCGTCACGCCGTCCTTGGTCACCGTGGGCGAGCCGAACGACTTCTCGATGACCACGTTGCGGCCCTTGGGGCCCAGGGTCACCGCCACCGCATCCGAGAGGATGCGCACGCCGCGCAAAATGGCCTCGCGGGCGGACTGGTGGAAGAAAATCTCCTTGGCTGGCATCGTAACCTCCTGAAAAGACTTGGGAATGTGCTACGCGAGTCGGGGTGCTGGGGTTGGCACTCGACCCAGGCGAGCGCCAAAATAAGAGCCAGCCCCGGGTTGTCAACACGGAACGCCGGGCCTGTGGGAGAGCGGACGGCCAGGGAGGCCGGCGGACTACTCGGCGAAGCGCACGAGGTTGAGAAGCTGATTGAAGTCCAGGGGCTTCTCAAGCGTGAAGGCCACGCCCTTGCGCAGCCCCTTGTCGTGCACGTTGCCGTCGGCGTTGCCCGTCATGAGGATGACGGAGGTGGTCTGGTGCCTGGGGTCCGCCTTGAGCATCTCGGTGAACTGGATGCCGTCCATGTGGGGCATCCGGTAGTCGCTGATGACGAGACCCACGGTGTGCCGCTCGAGGATGTCCAGGGCTTGCAAGGCGTCGGCCGCGGAAAAGACGGTGTACCCGTGCTTCTCGAGGAACCGAGAGAGCAGCGTGCACAGCTCGACGTCATCATCCACGACCAGAATGTTCACGGACCCTTACGCACGGAGACAGGGGCCGCGCAACGTAACAGTCACCCCGCACGTTGACAACGCGCGGAAGGGGTTCGTATGTGGCCGCGCATGGGGAAGCGGACGTCGAAGAGGGCGCCGTCGGACGTTGAGGTACGGCTCGACGGGGTGGCGGCGGCATTTGAAGAGGGAGCGTTCGAGGAGGCACTGGCCGGAGCGGAGGCGCTCCTGGCCGAGGTCCCTGAGTTCCCCGAGGCATTGCATTGGAGGGCCGCGGCCCTGACGGAACTGGGGCAGGTGGAAGAAGCCCTCGAGGCTTACGGGCGGGCCCTGAAGGCGGCCCCGGAGGACCTGGAACTGCTGCTCGGGGCGGCCGAGTGCCTGGTGTGCCGGGTGGGAGACGACCGCGAGGCGGTGGAGGAAGGGCTTTCCCTGTGCACCCGGGGGAAGAAGCAGGCCCAGCGGGCGGGGGACGTGGAGCTCGTCTTCGAGTTCCTCCTGTTGGAGGGCACGGGGCTCAACCAGGTGGGCGAGTGTGCGAAGGCCCTGGTGAGCCTGGAGGCGGCGCTGGGGCACGTGCCGAAGTCGGTGGAGGCGAGGCTGGAGCGGGCGATTGCCCTGTTCGAGCTGTGCCGGTTCCCGGAGGCCCAGGTGGCATTCGAGGAGGTGCTGCGGGACACGGCGGACGAGCCGTGGTCGCACCACTACCTGGGGCTGTTGGCGGAGCGGCGGGGCGAGGCGAAGGAGGCGCGCAAGCGGTTCGCGAAGGCGCAGGCGCTGGCGCCCGAGGAGTTCCCCCCACCGGTGGAGTTGGGCGAGGAGGCCTTCGACAAGGCGGTGGAGGACGCGGTGAAGGCACTGCCCGGACACGTGAAGGAGTACCTGGACAACGTGACGATCGCGGTGGAGGAGATTCCCAAGGACGAGGATCTGCTGGGGGAGGCACCGCCGCTCTCGCCGTGCATCCTGGGGGTGTTCCGGGGCTCGCCGGTGGGCGAGCGGAACAGCATCATGGGGGGGTTCGATCCGTACCCGGCGTCGATCGTGCTGTACCAGAAGAACCTGGAGCGCTTCGCGAAAACGCGCGAGGAGCTCATCGAGCAGATCGGGATCACCGTGATGCACGAGGTGGGTCACCTGATGGGGCTCGACGAGGATGACCTGTGGCAGCGCGGGCTGGACTGAAACGCGACGTTGACGTGGGGCGCGCGGAGCGGCAGTAATCGCGAGTGGTAGGACCTCCGGACCTGGTGGCCGGCCCGGTCTTCAAAACCGGTGGGGGGCATGGAGACATGTCCCTGGGAGGTTCGATTCCTCTGTCCTACCGACCCTTTCCTCCTCTGATGGTGGAGACGGAGCTGCTGACGCAGGAGGCGCGGGGCACCTTCACCCTCAAGTTGTGGGACGAGAACGGGGGCCGGCTTGTCACTCTGGGCCGAGTGACCTTCCCGTGATCCCCGCTCCGGGGGTTGTCGTACCCATTGGGTATTCTTCCGGACTGGCTACCCATAGAGGGGTGGCCAGGAGGAATCCCCATGAAGCTGTGCTGCACGGCCGTAATGCTGGTTCTCCTCGTCGGGTGTGGCACCGCCTCCCGGGTCGTGCGCCTGGACACGGGCCAGACCGACACCCTCGTCTTCACCCCTCGTTCCGGCGCCAAGCCGGTGACTCTGGGCAACGGCGAGTTCGAGGAGGCCGTGTCGGAACTGGCTCGGGATGTTCGGCCCCCCACTCGGCCCCAGGAAGCCGCCCGGCGGCTGTTCGAGATGGCAGCGCGGAGCGGTTTGTACTCGTACGAGACCCCCAGCCATCGAATCACTCCGCTCAAGCCGGGAGAGCACCTGGAGGGGCAGTCCACAACACCGGAGGTGGAGTTGACGCGCGACTACCTGCGTTGGTGCGAGCGCACCGGCAGGCCCGGGGACTGTCTCCGCCTGCTGACGGAAGGCCCCACCGTCAACGGGGATGGCCGTTTCGCGCTCGCCATGGCCCTGGCCAAGGGCGCCGTGCTGGACGAGATGCTGGAGGCGTTCAAGGACATGGCCGACCCCCACGCCATGGTGGCGGCGGTCCTCTGGACCTGGACCACGTACATGATCCTCGTCTCCATTCCCGACGTGACGATCTCCAAGGGCCTCGCGGCCGTGATGACCGCCACGATCATCTCCTATGTGGGCGTCGATACCTTCTGGGGTCTCGTCGTGGGCTTCAAGCGGCTGATGGGCGAGGCGGACCGGGCCACCACGTTCAACGAACTGCGCGCAGCAGGGGAGCGGTACGGCAAGCTCATGGGCCGGAACGCGGCGCGAGCATTCGCCATGCTGGCCATGGCGGCCATTGGCAACACGGCGCCAGGGCTGGCCGCGAAGGTGCCGAAGCTGCCCGGCTCGATGCAGGCGGCCGTGCAGGCGGAGACGCAGGTGGGTATCCGTCTCGCGGCGGTGGGGGAAGTGAAGACGGTCGCCGTGAGTGCCGAGACCGTCACCATCACCCTTGCTCCTGGTGCTGTTGCCATGTCGGCCTGGGATGGCGAGGACAATGGTCATGGCGCTGGTAGAAGGACCCATCACGGCCAGCAGAGGGCCGATGAGGCACGCAGTGGTGATACACATCGACAGGTAGGGGATGCGAATCGAGTCATTCAGGAGGGACGCAAATTCACCGATACCGAAACGGGAAACATCGTGCACGTATCTGGCGATAGGGTCGTGATCACGAGCAAGGATGGCCGGGTCGTCACGCAGTTCAGGAATCCACGAGCAAATACTCAATCGCGAATCCAGAGTGGTAGGTGGGTGCCAAGAGATGAATAGCCCAACACTGTACAAGTTGCTCAATGTGTGCCGACGGCTCAGCGACAAAGAGGCCGTGATCTATCGATGCTTCGAACTGATTCCAGGGCAAGGTTTTGTCGTCCAAAGCGCCGACAGGATCTCGTTGCCGGCAAGCCAGGAACACATGCAGCACCATGAGCGACAGCTCTGGGAACTATTCTGCGAGGTGGCGCCTGAAGAACGATCAAGACCGTACGCTTCCATTGAGGAAGCAATCGCCGCATTCGATGCCGAGTTCGGAAACTGATGTCGAGGCATCGCATGGATGACAAGATCACGATCAAGGAAGCATACGCGGCGATGTACGCCTACCTTAAAATGCTCTACGACATGACAGGCTCGGACGACCTGGGCGGTTTTTTGGGCAGCATGTCGCTGCTCGAAGACGGTACGCCTGCGGACCCCGGTGTCTGGGACGATTGGATGCGCGCAGTACAGCAGGCAAGGCACGGTCAAGTCGCTCTGACTCTGGGACGCCCTGATGAGTGAGCACCACCTGCCTGATGGTTCCGGTTCTCAGGAGATCTTGTGGCTCCGTGCAAAGGGAGGGGATGAAGTGCAGCGACTCGTCGCCGTGACCGCCCTCGGCATGTGTCGCGCCTTGGCCACCGGCGCGATCAGCCCGGACACAGCCTGCCATCGACTCTTTGGGCCGGCCCTGCTAACGCGGCTCAACCAGATGAATGCTTGCCCTTCACTTCGTCATGCAATCCACATGGCCACCGAGCTTGAAGATGTGGCCGACCTCATCCCGGACAAACTGGCCAGCGCGATCGCGGATGTCGAAGCCGAACTCCTGAAGGCCCTGACGGATCTCGCTCCAGCCGGTCTTGCTGGCGAGAAGTGGCTGGTGAGGTCCCCGTGAGGATCCAGCTTTCCGACCTGCGAAGGGCGGCAGATGCCCTGTTCGATCACCTGGAGCGGACAGGCCGAACGGAGATCGATCTCACCGAGGACTTCTACTGGAGCATCCCGGAGAAGCACCTGTACTCAGTGTACTCCCCTCCTCCCGAGTCCGAGCTGACGGTGGGGCAGTTGTCCGATGACTGGAACGAGGTGGCGAAGATCGCGTCCGGCCAACGCCCTCCCATCGCCTACGCCCTGGTCTGGCTCTCGTCGCTCCTGCGCTTCATCGGCACGAAGCTCGTCTCCTGAAGGAACCAAGGGCACATGCAGCCGCTGCGTACCCAAATCGTACCCAAGAGTGCCGGACGCGGGTGGACCTCCACGGACGCACCGCCGACCCCTCTCCGGAGGGAAGCCGCCCCCACGAGGACCCCATCGATCCGGGCGGCGGGGCTTCAAAACCGGTGGGGGGCATGGAGACATGTCCCCGGGAGGTTCGATTCCTCTGTCCTACCGAGAGCGTGCCTGGACGCCCCCTATCCACACTGGCACGCCTAGCGGATGTTTACTGCCAGACTGGCCCGGCGTGGAGGATCCGATATGCTTCGGACTTCTATCCACCGAGAAACACTCCGCCCCCCCTAATGCCTCCTTCGATCTCGGCCCCCCTTCCTCCCGGACCCAAGGGCATCTGGTTCCTTGGTAACGCTCTGGAGCAGCTCCGGGATCCGCTCGGAATCTTCGCGCGTGGCTGCGAGCGGTACGGCGACATCGTCCATTACGGGATGGGACCGGGGGGCACGATCATCCTGCTCAACCACCCGGACTACGTGAAGCACGTCCTGGTGAACAACCCGCAGAACTACGTCAAGCCGTTCCAGGGTGGGAAGCTGCTGGGCAATGGCCTCTTCAGCAGCCAAGGGGATTTCTGGAAGCGCCAGCGGCGGATGATGCAGCCGGCCTTCCACCGTGCTCGGCTCGCGCCCATGGTGGAGAAAGCCGTGGAGGGGACCCGCTCGATGCTCACCCGCCTGGAGGCCCAGGCCCGCTCCGCGAAGCCCTTCGACGTGGAGCAGGAGATGACTTGGGTGCTGCGCTCCATCGTGAGCCAGAGCGTGTTCTCGCTCGACATCACCGAGCTGTCCCCCACCGTGCGTGACGCCTTCGAGTTCGTGATGGCCTTCGGGCGGCGGAAGATCTCCATCTGGACCGTCCTCCCCCTGCCTCGCCCGGGCCGGCGCCGCTACAAGAAGTCCATCGAGATCCTCGAAAACGCGGTGTACGAGCTCGTCCGGCAGCGGATGCGGACTCCTGGAGAGCATCAGGATCAGCTCTCCGCGATGGTCGCGGCGCGGGACACTCAGGGCGAGCCGATGACGGACAAGCAGCTGAGGGACGAGGCGATGACGCTGCTCGTCGCTGGCCACGAGGCCACCGTGAGTGCCATGACGTGGGTGTGGTACCTGCTCGATCGGCACCCCGAGGTGCAGCGGAAGGTGCGGGAGGAGCTGGCCACGGTGCTCGGCGACGCCCCGCCCACGGCCCAGACGCTCCCCCAGTTGCAGTACACCAGCCAGGTCTTCGCGGAGGCGTTGCGCCTGTACCCTCCGGCCTGGGTGATGGGGCGCCTCGCGAAGGAAGAGGATCAGATCGGCGGCTACACCATTCCGGCGAAGTGCACCGTGGTCTTCTCCCAATACGTCATGCACCGGCACCCCACCTATTGGGAGGACCCCGAGCGGTTCGACCCGGAGCGCTTCGCCCCGGAGCGCAAGGGCAGCCAGCCGCGCTACGCTTATTTCCCCTTCGGCGGCGGCCAGCGGCTGTGTATCGGCGACAGCCTGGCGGAGCTCCACGCGTTGGTCGTCATGGCCACGGTGCTCCAACGCTACCGGCTCGAGCTGGAGCCGGGGTTCCGCGTCGAGCCCGAGGCGGGTGTCACCCTCAGGCCAGCCAATGGCCTGCGGGTCATCGCCCACCCGGATCCACTCGCGGTGACGACGCGGCGCGTCGCCGGGGTTTGAGCCCCGCTCCAGAGTGCGGCCCTTTCCTCGGTTTCCCCGAGGGCACAAGGCCCCTGCTCGTGGATTGACGGAAAGTATTCGATTTTTAAAAATTTAATCCGAGAGTTCCGTTCTGTCTGGGCTCTCAGAATCTTCGCTTGAGGCAACCATGAACCCCCCGGGCCGCGCTCCTCACCGCTCCACCCTTCTGGATCTGCTCACCCAGCGCGCCTCCGAGACTCCGGATCAGCGCCTCTACACCTTCCTGGAGGACTCCGGCGCCGAGGAGGCCTCGCTCACCTTCGCGGGGCTGGAGCAGCGCGCCCGCCGCATCGCCGTCGCGCTCCTGCAGGTGGCCGCTCCGGGCGAGCGCGTCATGCTCCTCTACCCTCCCGGATTGGACTACGTCACCGGGTTCTTCGGCTGCCTCTACGCCGGCCTCATCGCCGTCCCCGCCTATCCGCCGGACCCCACCCGGCTCGGCCGCACCCTGCCCCGCCTGCAGGCCATCATCGACGACGCCCAGGCCAAGGTGGTCCTCACCACCTCCTTCATCGCCTCCATGGGCGAGTTCCTCTTCGAGCAGGCGCCCCACCTGCGCGCCCTGCACTGGCTCGCCACCGATGAGCTCGCCCCCGGCACCGAGGACGCCTGGCGCCGTCCCGTCGTGGAGTCCGGCACCCTCGCCTTCCTCCAGTACACCTCGGGCTCCACGGGCACGCCCAAGGGCGTGATGCTCAGCCACTCCAACCTGCTCCACAACCTGGAGCTGATCTCCCACGCCTTCCAGGCCCGTGCGGACAGCGTGGGCGTCATCTGGCTGCCGCCCTATCACGACATGGGGCTCATCGGCGGCATCCTCGAGCCCCTCTTCAAGGGCATGCACACCGCCCTGCTGTCCCCGCTGAGCTTCCTCAAGACGCCCTTCCGGTGGCTGGAAGCCATCTCCCGCTTCGGCGGCACCATCAGCGGTGGCCCCAACTTCGCCTTCGACCTGTGCGTGCGCAGGATCTCCCCCGAGGAGCGCAGCACGCTGGATCTCAGCCGGTGGGAGGTCGCCTTCACCGGCGCGGAGCCCATCCGCGTGGACACGCTCGACCGCTTCGTCGAGGCGTTCGGCCCCTACGGATTCCGGCGCGAGGCCATCTATCCCTGCTACGGCCTCGCCGAGGGAACGCTCATCGCCTCCGGCGGCCCCCAGGGACGCGTGCCCCTGCAGCGCTCCATGGATGCCGCGACGCTCGAGCGCAACCAGGTGGCCCCGGCCCAGGAAGGCGAGCCCTCGTACCTGATGGTGAGCTGCGGCCGGTCCCTGCCCGGCCATGACATCCTGGTCGTCGAGCCCACCTCTCGTGCTCGCTGCCCCGAGGGCAGCGTGGGGGAGATCTGGCTCTCGGGCCCCAGCGTGGCCCAGGGCTACTGGCGCCGTCCCGAGGAGAGCACCCAGACATTCCTCGCGCACACCGCGGACGGCCAGGGTCCCTTCCTGCGCACCGGCGACCTCGGCGTGTTCCAGGACGGCGAGCTCTTCGTCACCGGCCGCCTCAAGGATCTCATCATCATCCGCGGCAGGAACCACTACCCCCAGGACATCGAGCTGACGGTGGAGAAGAGCCACCCGGCCCTGCGTCCCGGGTGCGTGGCGGCGTTCGCCGTCGACGAAGGCGGTGAGGAGCGGCTCGTCCTCGTCCAGGAAGTGGACCTGCGCAAGCTGCGCGATCCCATCGAGTCCGTCGTGGCTACCGTGCGCCAGCGCGTGGCCGAGCTGCACGAGGTGCAGCTGCATGCCCTGGTGCTGATCGAGCCGGGCAGCATCTTCAAGACCTCCAGCGGCAAGATTCAGCGCCGCGCCTGCCGCACGGGTTTCCTCGAGGGCTCGCTCCAGGTGGTGCACGCCTGGCGTCTCTCGGAGGCCACCACGAGCACGCCCGAGACCCCCGCGGCGCCCCCCCCGCAGGAGGACCTGTCCACGCGCGAG